>JBLMXM010000286.1:0-11876 GCA_050257775.1 Hyphomicrobiales bacterium | reverse complement strand
CGCTTAATCGGTGCCGATATCGATTCCCACATCACTGCTACCATCTCCCTTTCAGCATCGAGGCGGTGACGCACCGTGTCGCTGTGAAGTCACTGAACGCTTACAGCTTGATCCGCACCGGTGAACATAGGCATCCTTCCTCTCAGTGGGAAGTACCTTGCTATTCCGCGCGAAGTCCCCGCTTCGCTCATCCCCCTTCGGGTAAGCCAATGTGCGGGTCGCGCTGTTAAAGCAATGGAGAGCAGAGCAACTCCTGACTCCTATAAAACAGCATGCCAAGAGCGAACTTGGCCAACGGAAATGGTATGAAATACCACCAGTGGATTCCTTATAGAGACCTGAATTATCGACTAGTATTGGAAAATCGGATGATGATATGGCGCAATGGTAATCAAAACTGGAAATCGAAGCTATAACCAAATTGGGCGAAATGCAGATAGGTCAAATGCTATCCTATTTCTCGCCAACCTTATGATCAGCGACGCATTTTAAATTAGGTAATTAGTCCTGTTTTGGCACCAGATCACACAGGTAGTTAGCGACCTGATCAAATAGATCTTCGGTACGGTGATTATACCGGAACTCAAGTTCTTTGAGATACAGCGGGAACCGGTCCTTGGAGACCCCATGGTGTTTCATCAGTCGCTCCTTGGCCCAGCTCCAAAACCCTTCCAAGCCGTTGATGTAGACTCGGCCAGAGGAGAAGAGCTTCTGGTGGTCTATTTTTAAATGCCGGTAGCCGCAGAACATCAAACTGTCGTAGCTGCCGAAGCGATCGGTATAGACCACGCTGCCTCGGCGGACTTTCTTGACGGTGAGTTTGAGCAAGGTAGCCGCCGAGACGTCGGCAACCACGCTGACATGGACCTGGCCGTCTCGCTCCAGAATGCCGAAGACTGGCACTTTGCCGGCGGCGGCTCGGCCACGTTTGCCTTTGCGCCGACCGCCGAAATAGGCTTCATCGAGTTCGATCTCACCGCTCAGCAGGCTTTTGGCATCTTCAGCATGGCTCAATATGGCCATTCGGATCGCGCTGACGGCGGCATAGACGCTGCGATAGGACAAGCCTAGTTGCAGCGCCATCTTGCGAACCGAGACTTCGAGTTCAAAGAGCTTGATAATCCACAGCCACTGGATACCGCTTAAGCGGCCAGAGTTGATCCAGCGGCCGGAGAAGTCGTGAAACGTGTATTGGCAGCGCGAACACCGATATCGCTTATCGACCAGCCTGTATAGCTTGCGGTGCAGGCAGCGCGGGCAAAATCTGTGTCCATTTTTCCGACACTTTTTCGACAAGTATCTGAGAGCGGCTGTCTCACTTGAAATCAGCTTGTGGTATGAGTCTAAGTCCATGAGGCACCCCTAACACAGGTGCCAAAACAGGATCAATTACCTTAAGTTTTATGTGTTAAGTTTTAGGGAAAGGATCATAGCCATGCTGCCCAGAGCCGAGCTTGATTTCTTGGTTAAAACTTAACAATTAAATCTTAAAACGTTCCGGGAGTTTTTTTTATGCCCCATATATCGATCGAACAAGCCATCGAAAACATCAGCGCCGGAAAAATGGTCATCCTCGCGGACGGCCGCGAGCCGGAAAGCGAAGGGGATTTCTGCCTGGCGGCTGAGAAGGCGACGCCGCAGGCCATCAACTTCATGGCCAAGAACGGCCGCGGGCTCATCTGCCTGTCGCTGTCCAAGGAAAAAACCAGCACGCTCGATCTGCCCCCGATGGTGGACAATAACACATCCCGCTACGGCACCGGGTTCACGGTTTCGATCGATGCCCGCTACGGGGTTTCCAGCGGGGTGTCGGCCGCCGACCGGGCAACCACCATCTTGACGGCCGTGGCCGAAACCACACGGCCGGCCGACCTGGTGCGACCCGGGCATGTGTTTCCCCTGATGGCCCGGGAGGGGGGAGTCATCGTCCGGACCGGTCAGACGGAGGGCTCGGTTGATCTGGCGCGGCTGGCCGGCCTTAAACCGGCCGGTGTCATCTGCGGCATTTTGGACGAGGACGGCTCCATGGCCAAGACGCCGGCGTTGGAGAAGATCAGCGAGCAGCACGGCATCGGCATCTGCACCATTCCGGATCTGATCGAGTACCGCATGCGGACCGAGTCCTTTGTCCACCGGGCCGCCGAAGCGGTCGTCCCTACGGTCATCGCCGGCGAGTTCAAGGCGATCGTGTACGAAAACGACGTCGACGACCTGCTACATTTCGCCATGGTGAAGGGTACCATCGACCCTGCCAAGCCGGTGCTCGTGCGGGTGCATTCCGAGTGCCTGACCGGGGACATCTTCGGGTCGATGCGCTGCGATTGCGGGCCGCAGCTGCACCGGGCCATGGCCATAATGGAAGAGGAGGGCTCCGGGGTGCTGCTGTACATCCGGCAGGAGGGTCGCGGGATCGGACTGGTGAACAAGATCAGGGCTTACGCCCTGCAGGAAAGGGGGCTGGACACCGTGCAGGCCAACGTGGAGTTGGGGTTCCAGCCCGACATGCGCAACTACGGCATCGGCGCCCAGATCCTGGCGGACCTCGGAGTCCGCCAGATGCGGCTGATGACCAATAACCCCAAGAAAATGGTCGGGCTTCAGGGTTACGGCCTGAGCGTCGTTGAGCAGGTGCCGATCGAGATCGAGGCGAACGAGTTCAACAAGTGCTACCTCGAGTGCAAGAAAATCAAGATGGGCCATATGCTGTCGCTGGAGAAGACGCCGTGAGGCCGAGTTTGAAGCTCAAAGCTTTAGGGCCAAAAAGACAAAAAAATAATATAATCATGGTATGTTACGGTTAGGCCATTTTGAGCTGATCGGTTGGTGGCCGCATGTGCCGACGCGAGGAAGCGAAAGGAGCAAGGATGCCGAAGATCATCGAGGGGAAACTGAACGCGGAGGGGAAGAAGTTTGCCATCGTGGCGAGCCGGTACAATGATTTCATCACCGAGAAGCTGGTCGGCGGCGCTTTGGACGCCCTGAACCGCAGCGGCGCCAAGGACAAAGACATCGAGGTGTTCAAGGTGCCGGGGGCCTTCGAGATTCCGCTGGCGGCCAAGCGCGTGGCCCGCAGCAAACGCTTTGACGCAGTCATCTGTCTTGGGGCTGTCATCCGCGGGGCGACGCCGCACTTCGACTTCGTGGCCGCCGAGGCTTCCAAGGGTATTGCCGCCGTGATGATGGAGACCGGGCTGCCGGTCATCTTCGGGGTGATCACCGTGGACACCATCGAACAGGCCATCGAGCGGGCGGGCACCAAGCTTGACAACAAGGGCTTCAGTTCAGCCATGGCCGCAGTCGAGATGGTCAACCTGTTCGACGCCATTTGAGGCGCAATCCCGAAGTTCAACTATCGCTTTCTTGCCATACCAATCGCGTGCATTGCACGCGGATGCACGTGCAAGGTTCGAAGCCCTGTCGCGTGAGCCTATGGCTAAAAAACCAAACCACCCGTTTTAGGGGTGGTCGTTGACTTCCGGCAAACGTAACTATTGGGGAGTATGGGCACCCGTCGCAAGGCTCGCGAACTGGCCATGCAGGCGCTTTTTTTCATGGACATGCGCAACGACTTTTCGGAGGAATCGTTCGGGCGGTTCTGCGCCAATTTCGCGCCCAAGCCGGACGTCCGGCCCTTCTTCCTGCGACTGGTCCGCGGGGTGCTGGCGTCCAAGAGCGAGCTGGATGCTCTGATCGGACGGTTTTCCGAAAACTGGAGCCTTGGCCGGATGTCCGGCGTCGACCGCAACGTCATGCGCATCGCAGTCTTCGAACTGGTGTGCTGCCGGGACATCCCCGCCAAGGTCAGCATCAACGAGGCGGTCGACATTTGCAAGAAGTTCGGCACGGAAGAATCCGGCGCCTTCGTCAATGGGATCGTGGACGGCATCCGCGCCGCTCTGGAAAAGGGGGAGATTCAATTCAGCTGCTGCGAGCCGGAAGAAACGGGATCGGACATACTCAAACGCCAAACACCGGACACTCAACACGAATCCATCTGAGGTTTGACCATGCTCATCAAGAAACTGGCAGTCGGCCCGATCATGGCCAACTGTTTTATTGTAGGCTGCGATCAGACGGGCGAGGCAGCCGTTATCGATCCGGGTGATGAAGCGGATCGGATTCTGCGAACACTGGCCGAGGCCAAGCTGACGGTGACGCAGATCATCAACACGCACGGGCACTTCGATCACGTCGGGGCCAATCGGCGCATGAAGCAGGCCACCGGAGCGCCGATCCTGATTCATGCGCTGGATGCGCCGATGCTGAATATGCTCTCCCGCAGCGCCGCAGCGTGGGGCATGTCGGCTGAAAATTCCCCTCCACCGGACCGCACCATCGACGAGGGTGATAGCATTTCTGTCGGCACGATCACTTTCAAGGTGATCCACACCCCCGGTCATACTCCCGGCGGTGTATCGCTGCATGCCGGCGGCTACCTGTTCGTGGGTGACACCCTTTTTGCCGGCTCGGTAGGCCGAACGGACTTTCCGGGGGGTGACTTCGACACGCTGAGGTCCAGTATTCAGCAGAAGCTGTTTACGCTGGGGGACGAGGTGCAGGTGTTCACCGGGCATGGCCCGGAAACCACCATCGGCGAGGAGAAACGCCACAACCCGTTTGTGGGCATCGGCGCGCGGTGGTAAAGACAATAAGTCCTATGGGCCCCGTAAAACCTATTTTTCGCTGGGCTCAATCGAAAAAGGCCTCTTTGGGCCCGGGGGCGGCCTTGGCCATCAGGGCGTCCATCTCCTGACGCTTGAGGATGTCGTAGTAAATCAGGATGTGCTTGACGTAAGCCACCGTGATGTCCCCCCGGCAGAAGCCCTGCTCGGTGTCCTGGTAGTATCTGCGATCCCTGAGCAGGAGCAGCATGGAAGCCAGCGAATCCCAACGGTTAGGGTCAAGCCCCATTCGGGAAGCCAGTTGCCTGGCATCCTGGACGTGACCGGGGCCGACGTTGTACGCCGCCAGCGCCATCAATCGGCGGTCATCTTCCTGGACTCCCTCATACAGATCATACAGCCATTTCAGGTATTGCACCCCGACTTTGATGTTGGCGACAGGGTCAAAGGGATCGGCCAGCTTGAAACTGCGAGCGGTAGCGGGCAGAATCTGCATGAGGCCCTGGGCGTCATAGGCTCCGCGCGCCAGAGGATCCAGACGCGATTCCTGGTAGGCCTGGGCGGCGATCAGACACCAATCGAAGCCATTCTTGCGGGCTGCATCCTTGATAAACGGCCGATAGCGAGGCAGGCGGGTGCGCATGCGCTCATAGAAGGTCTTCAGGTCAAAGTTGCTGATGATGTTCAGCTCTCCAGTCGGGGGGATTCTGTTTAGACTGATATTCGGAAAACCGTCCGCCTGCGGCGCATCGCTCTGAAGCATGGCGACGGCTCCTGCAGCCAGGAGCACCGTCGGCACCCCAATCCGCAGTAGTCTATTTTTGCGTATGATTTCTTTCACTGTTTGAACCTCTTTCTTTATTAAAAGCGCCTCATGAGGCCGCTTTTTAGAAAGCGCCGAGTTGACAGGGCTTGATCTTGATGCCCAACGCCTCGCAGGCGGCGCTCACGGCCATCCGCGGCAATCGGAACCGCTCTGCCAGATCCCATGCGTTTCGACAGGCCAACCGACCACCCTGCAATTCGCCTTGAATGGCCTCTTCCAGGAGAGGATCGACCGACGCAGCCGCCCTGACGATCTTTTTTTCGGGCGCATACCCGAACAGGCCGAGCTGGCACTTGACCAGCCGGATGCCGAGCAAATCCGCTGCCTTGCCGATTTCAGCCGGCGATTTGTTTAGGTCGGCTGCCAGTGTAAAGGCGGCGGCGCAGGACAGCGTTCCCTCGCGCGTCTCTTTTTCCAGTCTTGCGCGGATGACGGCATCGACGCCGCGTTCGGAATTCTGGCCGTGTTTGGCGGCAAACCCATCCGCCGTCTTTTTGGTCATGGATACCCCCCGCTTGATGTACGTGAACGTGTTTGATAAATAATTGATTTTAAATAGCCAGCTAACTCTTTACACCCCAGCCGGATCGCATTACATAACCAGGTGGAAAGAGGTGGCGCTGGATGACGACGACGCTGGCCGTTCTGGGCAGCCGGAAGGAAGAATTCTGTGAGATCCTACCATAAGGAGGGGGAATTGGCAAGCCCGGCCACATCCGGCTGTTAAGAATACGCTGTTGCGCCATGGTTCCCGGAAACGAGGTGGGTTGAACAGCCGGAGCACCATGAACCCGGTATGGCAGGATTTTCCGGAGATACACTCCCATCGGGCGAAAATGACTCCTATGCGTCAGGTGATTCAACGCAAAACCACACGGCAGATCAGGGTAGGGAATGTGGCGGTCGGCGGCCGGGCCCCCATCGCGGTGCAGTCCATGACCAATACGCCTACCCCGGACGTCGCCGCCACCGTGGCCCAGATCCGGCGGCTGGAAGCAGCCGGCTGCGACATCGTGCGGGTGGCGGTGCCCGACAGCGCGGCGGCCGCAGCGCTCACCCGGATCAAGGAGCAGGCCCGCATCCCGGTGATCGCCGACATCCACTTCGACTATCGCCTAGCCATCGCCGCGGCGCGCTCCGGGGCGGACGGGCTGCGGATCAACCCCGGCAACATTGGGGGGCTGAAAAAGGTCAAGGCCGTAGTGGACTGCGCCAGGGATTGCGGAATTCCGATTCGCATCGGCGTCAATGCGGGCTCTCTTGAAAAGGACATCCTGAAAAAATATAATGGGGTGACCGCCGCGGGCATGGTGGAGAGCGCTCTGCGCCACATCGAGATGCTGCGTTCCCTGGATTTTCACGAGATCAAGGTATCCCTGAAAGCCTCGGACGTTCCGCGCACGGTGGCGGCTTACCGCCTGCTTGCCAGCCGCACCGACCTGCCGCTGCATCTCGGCGTGACCGAAGCGGGCACTCTCTTCTCAGGGCTGGTCAAGTCCGCGCTGGGCATCGGGATGCTGCTGGCCGAGGGCATCGGAGACACGCTGCGGGTGTCCCTCACCCGGGATCCCGTGGAAGAGGTACGGGCGGCGTTCGAAATCCTGCGGGCTCTGGACATCCGCCACCGCGGCCCCGAGATCATTGCCTGCCCGACCTGCGGCCGCACCCGCATCGACCTCTTTGGGATCGTCGAACGGGTGGAGCGGGCCCTTTCCGGCGTGACCACACCGATCAAGATCGCCATCATGGGCTGTGTTGTGAACGGTCCGGGTGAGGCCCGCGAGGCCGACATCGGGGTCGCCGGCGGGGAGGGGGTCGGGGTGCTGTTCCGGAAAGGGCGGGTGGTCAAGAAGTTCCCGGAGGGCCGGCTCGTCGAGGTGCTGCTCGAGGAAGTGGCGAAGTTTGAACCTAGCTCAAAGTTGAAAGCTGAGAGCGCGAAGGCAAGAACGGATTAGATGCCGGGTAGTCGGCCGATGGCCCGATCTATCATCATTTGCGATCATAACCTATTGAATCTTATAACATCGCTGCGAGCTTCACGCTTTCAGCATCAACCCCCAAATCTAAGCTGATAGAGAGGACGCGCACGGGAGATGGGTAAACAGACGAAATCCGCGATTTCACCGACTCGCGCCGAGGACTATCCGGAATGGTATCAACAGGTGATCAAGGCCTCCGATATGGCCGAACGCTCGCCGGTGCGCGGCTGCATGGTGATCAAGCCGTGGGGGTACGCCCTGTGGGAGAACATCATGCAGGCGATGGACGGCCTGTTCAAGGAGACCGGGGTCAAGAACGCCTATTTCCCGCTTTTCATCCCCTTGAGCTTCATGCAGAAGGAGGCCGAACACGTCGAAGGGTTCGCCAAGGAGTGCGCCGTGGTTACCCATCACCGGCTGGAGAAAAACGACAGCGGCGGGCTGGTGCCGGCCGGTCAGCTGACCGAACCGCTGGTGGTGCGGCCCACCTCGGAAACTATCATCGCGGATGCCTTTTCGAAATGGATCAGCAGCTACCGTGATCTGCCCATCGTGCTCAACCAGTGGGGCAATGTCGTGCGCTGGGAGATGCGCACGCGGATTTTCTTGCGCACCAGCGAGTTCCTGTGGCAGGAAGGGCACACGGCCCACGCCACCCGGGAGGAGGCCTGGGAGCGCACGGTCATGATGCTGGACGTCTATGCGCGCGTGGCGGAGGACTACCTGGCGATGCCGGTCATCCGGGGCCGCAAGACCGCGGCGGAGCGCTTCCCAGGAGCGGTGGACACCTTGTGCATCGAGGCCATGATGCAGGACCGCAAGGCGCTTCAGGCCGGGACTTCCCACTTCCTGGGGCAGAACTTCGCCCGGGCATCCCAGATCAAATTCCAATCGGCCGAAGAGAAGGAAGAGTATGTCTGGACCACCTCTTGGGGCGCCTCCACCCGGCTGATCGGCGGGGTGATCATGACCCACGGAGATGACGACGGGGTCATCATGCCGCCCCGGGCGGCGCCGGCCCATGTGGTGCTGCTTCCCATCTTCAAGAAGGAAGACGAGCGCCAGGCGGTGATGGCCTACACCGAGAGCCTGGCCAAGGAGCTCAAAGCCAGGAGCTACCATGGTCGGGCGGTGACCGTCGAGGTCGACCCCCGGGACATCGGCGGCGCGAGAGGTTGGGAGTGGATCAAGAAAGGCATCCCCCTGCGGGTTGAGATCGGCTCCCGGGAGATCAAGGACAACGCGGTGTTTCTGGGCAGGCGGGACAAGCCGCACAGCGAGCGCGTGTCGCTGAAGCGCGAGGCCTTCGTGGCGGAAATCACCGGCATCCTGGATGACATTCAGAACTGCCTGTTTTCCCGCGCGAATGCGTTTCGCCTTGAAAACACCGTGACGATCGAGGACAAGGGTGAATTTTACGACTATTTCACCCCCCGCAACCTAGAAAAGCCGGAAATCCACGGCGGCTTCGTGCTATCGGGCTGGTGCGGAGACGCGGCCTGCGAAACCAAAATCAAGGAGGATCTGACGGTCACCATTCGCTGCATCCCCTTCGAGGAGGAGGGCGGGGCGGGGAAGTGCATCCGCTGCGGCAAGCCCGGCCAGCACCGGGTGGTGTTCGCGAAGGCATACTGAAGACCGATCTCAGATGCGGGATGCTCGACGCTGGATAAAGGCCGGCAGCCTCTTGTCCGTGTCAGCCAGCATCCAGTGTTCCGCATCCCGTATCACGCCCGCTGCAGTCAGCTTCTTCGCACCCGAGGAGATGGAGCCGCGCACCCTCGGCGCTCTTGCTGAAGAGAAATGATCCGAATCAACAACATCCTCGATAAAATCACTGAATACAACTCCGATGCCGACGTGGATGTTGTCGAGCGTGCCTACGTCTATTCCGCGCGGGTCCATGCCGGACAGGTGCGCCTCTCGGGCGAGCCCTACCTCATGCATCCCCTGGAGGTGGCCAACATCCTGGCCGATATGAAACTCGACCTCGTCAGCGTAGCTGCAGGGCTGCTGCACGATGTGCTCGAGGACACCCAGGCCAAGCCGGAAGAGTTGCGGGAACTGTTCGGAGCGGAGATCCAGAGCATCGTCTCGGGGGTCACCAAGCTGAGCCTGCTGTCCACCTCCAGTTCCCAGGAGCGCCAAGCCGAGAGCATCCGCAAGATGTTTCTGGCCATGGCCGACGATATCCGTGTGATCCTGATCAAGCTGGCCGACCGGCTGCACAACATGCGCACCTTGCGGTTTCACTCCGCGGAGAAGCGCAAGGCCATCGCGCAGGAGACCATGGACATCTACGCCCCGATCGCCGCTCGCCTCGGCATTTACTTGATTAAGAACGAGCTGGAGGAAAACGCATTCAAGTACCTGGATCCGGAGGAGTACGCTCGCATCGAGCAATTGGTTGCTAAGTCCAAGGCTGAGCGCGAGCAGTACATCGGGACCGTGCGGGAGACCCTCCGGCGGCGGCTGGCGGAAGTTAACCTTAAGGGTGAGGTCCTCGGCCGGAGCAAGAATTTCTACAGCATCTATTCCAAGATGAAGTCGCAGAACCTTACCTTCGAACAGATTTACGACCTCATCGCTTTCCGCATCATTCTGGACACCGTTCCCCAGTGCTATGAAGCCCTGGGTTTGATCCACTCCATGTGGAAGCCCATCGATTACAAGTTCAAGGATTACATCGGCCGGCCCAAGCCCAACATGTACCAGTCCCTGCACACCACGGTAATCGGTCCTGTCGGCGAACGGATCGAAATCCAGATCCGGACCTGGGAGATGGACCGGGTGGCCAAGTCCGGCATTGCGGCGCACTGGGGCTACAAGGAAGGCCGCCGCATCGATGAGAATATCAGCAAGAAGTTCGCCTGGATTCAGGACCTCGTTGAAAATCAGGACAACTTCCGCGATGCGGGCGAATTCCTCGAAAATGTGCGCATCGACCTCTTCCCGGACGAAGTCTACGTCTTCACGCCCAAGGGCGACATCCGCGCCCTGCCGAAGGGTTCGACGCCGGTGGACTTCGCTTACCTCATCCACACCGAGATCGGCCATAAGTGCATCGGCGCCAAGATTAACGGCCAGATGGTCAGCCTGCCTTACCAGTTGCAGACCGGCGACATCGTCGAGATCGTCACCTCCAAGAACCACACCCCCAGCAAGGACTGGCTCAAGTTCGTCAAGACCATCAAGGCGCGTTCCAAGATCCGGCAGTGGATCAAGACCCAGGAGAAGGAGCGCAGCATCAGCCTCGGCCGGGAAATGCTCGACAAAGCCTTCCGCAAGGAGCGGCTGAGCTTCGCCACTCTGTCCAAGTCGGACCAAATAAACGCGGTGGTGGAATCGCTGGGGATGAAAACCCTCGAGGACCTCATTGCCAACGTGGGCTACGGGAAAACGACCCCTTTGCAGGTGCTCCGGCCGTTCGTCGCCAAGCCGGAAGCCGAGGCGGACCGGGCGTCCATTTTAGAAAAGCTGATGAGCCGGGTCCGCAAAAAGAAGCCCCGCGCCGGCGTTCTTGTTCGCGGGGTGGAGGATATCCTCATCAAGTTCGGAAAGTGCTGCCAACCGGTGCCGGGCGACCCGATTATCGGCTACATTACCCAGGGTTATGGCGTAACCATTCACCGCGCGAGCTGTGTGAACGCCCTGCGCAGCAGCCCGGACCGCCAGATCGAGGTCGAGTGGAACACCGCATCGGCCGACACCTATCCGGTCAAAATCGAAATCATTTCCTACGATCGGATGGGGTTGCTGGCGGACCTTGTTGGCAACATCAGCAAGCTGGGCGCCAACATCCTCCACGCCAGCTCCGACACAAAGGAGAACAAGATGGTGGAAAGCCACTTCACCATCAACGTCGGGGACACGCAACACCTGGAGCGCATCCTCTCCGCCGTGCGGCGGGTCAAACACGTCCAGGATGCCCGGAGGGTGGGGTAGATCCCGGTCAGGGCGCTTTTTGCACGCGGCCGGACTTGAGGCAGGCGGTGCACACCATCATGGTTTTGGTGCGGCCTTCGGAAAGCGCGCGGACTCTCTGAAGGTTGGGGTTGAAGCGGCGTTTGGTGACATTGTGGGCATGGCTGATGTTGCTGCCCACCATGGGTCTTTTCCCGCAAATAGCACACATCTTAGACACGACGGCATCCTCCTGCTGGATGATTTCTTAAAGTTTTTATTTCTACGACTTTTCTTGTATAGAATCAAGAATTTTGTGCCAAAGTATGATACCTGATCGCATGGCCTCTATTCAGTGTCACCCGTTATCCGGACTCAATGGGCCCTGATCAGGCGGGGCGTCTACGGCGTCTTTCAGCTCGGTCTTCTCCTCCGCGATTAGTTTCTCACACCTCTTGATGTAGTCCAGCGCCGGCTGATGGTAGCCGACATCGGGAAAATCCGAGACCACCACGCGGAAGCGGGCGAGGGCGGCCTTGTAATGAT
>JBLMXM010000285.1:0-21555 GCA_050257775.1 Hyphomicrobiales bacterium | reverse complement strand
CGCTGGCTGCTGGACCGCTTCGACGGAGACCTGAAGCGGGCGCTCGCGGCTTACAACGCCGGCGTGCAGAATGTACTCCGATACGACGGGGTTCCGCCCTACCCGGAAACACGGGCCTATGTGAACCGGGTATTGGAATACTACGCGGCCATCAAAGAAGATACCTTCGAGTTCTGAGTTTTGAAGTCTCCTCCCTGGCCCCTCTTTCCCGCAGAGGGGAATCGCTCCCATCGGGAAAGAGAGGTCCGGGCGGTCGTTGATATCTATTCAATAATGAGCCGGCTGTTGCGGACGGGAATTCGGTCGTTGATCTTGAACGGGAGCGGCTCGCCGGCGAGA
Source organism: Hyphomicrobiales bacterium (assembly GCA_050257775.1). Classification (GTDB taxonomy): domain Bacteria; phylum Desulfobacterota; class Desulfobacteria; order Desulfobacterales; family SpSt-501; genus SpSt-501. Next base: position 21,216 of record JBLMXM010000285.1, on the reverse strand, counting down.
AAATCCTCCGCAGCGCTGCGGCTCTGGACATGCAGGTGCAGATGCGGCTCTGTGGATAAGCCCGAATTTCCCACCCGAGCTATCCGTTGTCCCGCCTGAACGTGGTCCCCGGGTTTGACCGATAAACTGGACTTCATCAGGTGCGCCAGAAGAACGCCGGTTTCCCCGCACCCCAGCAGGACGTAGTTGCCCGCCGGGTGCTGCCGATCGCGATCGGGGGGCGTCAGATCGGGACGGCGGTCTTCCGTGCGCATGACCTCCCCTGCGCACGGGGCATAAACCGGTTCGCTGAAGATGTGATAACGCTGCAGATCCCCCGGCGACCATCCGTCCGCCCGCCGGCCGAACCGATCCAGCCGGACGATGTCGACGGCATAGCTTTGCGCCCGGTAAGCCGAGAGCGACTCCCGTGCGAGGGCTTTCATGTGGGGATTGATGATAAGGGAGTAACCGCCGTTGATCACGTAAAAGGCTCCGTTTTTCAACGGCGATGTCAGCACGACCTGCGGTTCCACCGGCGGCTGATGACCGCTCAGCGACCAGGCCACCATGCCCATGCAGAACACTGCCAGCGCCAGATGGCAGCCGATCCGGAAGCCGGCGCTGAACCTGCCTTCAGGGCGTGAAAGTGACCGTCCGCACCGCCGCCAGGACGCGGCCGCTGCCGCCACCGTTAATGCCGCGAACCCATAAGGCAGGTACCAGGGCACCAGCAGCCAGATACCCGCCACGGCGATCAGGGCCAGAAAGGCTGCCACCGACGCCGTTTGGAGCAGCCACTCCGTGCGGGTTCGGCACCTGCTACGGCCGAGCCGGATCACGAGAGCCAGGGGCAGCAGGATCTGGCCGACCACCGTGATGAATGCTATCTCCAGCATAGCCTGTCCGGGTCATTCGCGTTAGCGCAGGAGCGGACCGACCTGCGCCGATCTTCGCCGGGGTTTTGCCGTTCGCATGAAAAGCCGCCTGGCGCGGGCTGGGTTCATTTTATGCCGACTGAGCGGCCGGCAGAGGCTTCAGCGCCTGCTCGATGCGCTTGCGAATGGGTTCATAACGCTGGGGGAGCATGAGTTTGAGCCCGAGAAGCTCCGGTTCCTCATCCACGGCGAAGCCCGGCGGGTCGGTGGCCAGTTCGAAAAGCACGCCCCCGGCTTCCCGGAAATAAATCGATCGGAAATATTTCCGGTCGATCACCGGCGTCACGTTCATACCACGGGCGATCAGAAGCTGCCTCCAGGATTTCTGCTCCTCCGCATCCGGCGTTCGGAAGGCAATGTGGTGCACCATTCCGCTGCCCATGGCCGCTCTGTCAACAGTGGGGTCTTCAATAATATCATAAAACACGCCGGCGGTCCCCTCGCCGGACATGCGGAAGCGGAAGCGCTTCCCTTCGACTCCGATTTCGCGCATACCCAAGACCTCGGTTAACAGTGCGCCGGTCGGGTGGCGTGACGTCACAGTGGCGCTGGCCGAGTGAAAACCCCGGATTTGGTGATCGGCGGGAACTTGGCTTTGGCGCCAGGGTTGAACCACAGTGCTGTTCTCTGTGCCCACCAGCTCCAGCGCCAGACCATGAGGATCAGCGAAACTGACGACCGTCTCACCAAAACGGGATTGCAGGCTCAAGCTGATCCCGGCGCTGCGGAGCCGGGTGGTCCAGAATTCGATGCTGGCGAGCGGCACGGCGAATGCCACGGACGTTACCATGCCGGCCCCTCGTCGGCCGGCCGGCATGCCTTCCCACGGAAAGAAGGTCAGGATGGTGCCGGGAGTGCCGGCTTCATCTCCATAGTAGAGGTGATAGGTGTAGGGATCATCGAAATTTACGGTTTTTTTCACCAGCCGCAGGCCGAGGATCCCGCTATAAAATTTCAAGTTTTCGGAAGCTGATGAGGCAATGGCGGTAATGTGATGGACGCCGCTGATATAGCGGCCTCGACGTGTGGTGTTCATGATGGGTCTCCTTGCTTGATGAAAAACGATAAGAGCGGATTGGGCGGGGGTCAAGCAACTCCCGGGCATGCGCATATCCTCTGGGCGGTTGATTTGGATTGGTGATCCGGCAGTTGCTCTACAGCAGAGAACAGAGCCAATTCATTGGCTGGGAGGGATGTCCTTGTCCCGGGCGCCTTCGGCAAATGCGAAAAACGCTCCGCGTAATCGCGGTGTCATCTCGGAGAACTGGATGCCGTAAGAGGGGACTTTGTGCCCTGCGACCACGATGTGGCGTTTACGGACAATCTGCCCTGAAATGGCCACCAGCAACTTGTCGGCCGGGATGGTGACCCGCACGTTGCGCTGCAGGAGATCCTTGAGGCTGAGTTGCCCGCTTTCTTCCGGCGGCCCGCCGTTGCTATCGGGTATGAAGGAGACGCCCGAGATGGAAAGATCGCGGGAGTAGCCTTCCATGACGATCGACGGTTCGCTTTCCTTCTCGGGCAGTATCTCGACGCTCATGCGGGTTGGAATCGGGTAGCGGTATCCCTTTCTCACTCCGTCCGACAGGCCTTCTTTCTTATTTTCGGACCGGATCCGGCACAGGCGGATAATGCCGCGTTCCACGTTGGGGTGCCTGAGGCAGGCGCGCATCAGCCGCTGCCTGTATATCATTACCAATTCGACCCGGGTGGTCGCCACGACATGGGACTGGGAGGGAATTTGCTCCGAGAAGGGGTAGACCTCTCCGAAGGAGTCCGCTTCCCACAGAAGGCGGCAGCCTTCCCTCCGGAATCTGGGTTTCTGCGTCACCATCTCGTAGCAGGTTTCCTTCAGAACACCCGAAACTACGAGATAGAGATGGGCCTGGCGGTCACCGGCATTCAGGATGGTCTGGCCTGCTCTTGCCCAGATGCGCCGGAATTGAGAAATAGCAGCCATGCGCTCAGCAGCGGTAAGGCTCTTAATGAATTCATCGACAGGTGCGCCATTGTGGGTGCCGGTATCGAGGACTCGATGGAACTCGAGCAACTGGTCCCGTGACGGCCGCGTCAGCCGCCACTGAAGCGTCTTGGATACCCATGCCTGGAACAGCCGGCCCGCGCTGAGGAACAGGCGGGCGGCCTGATCGTAGTGCTCGATGGCTGCATCTCTGAGTTTCTTGGCTGCCAGTTGGTCCGCGTGCATCTTCAACAGTTCCGGTCGGCCGGGAAACTGCTTGAGGATGCTGGCGAAGGCCTCTACTGAGTCGATGACAATGGAGCCGTCGAGAATGTATTCAGGGATCGATTTCTTCATTTTCTTGGAGCAGGGCAAAGCGCCGCTGCCGATCTGTACGCACAAAAATCGGGTTTCGTAATGCTTAGATCGGCAATATCAGGCAGTTACTTTAGAGGTGGTTTCAAAATCCCGCCTGACGCCAGTGGCGGCATTACGAGTCTCTCGAAATACTCTTAACCCATCGAGATTGCAAAGCTTTCTATTCGCCCCGCACCTTGACCTCAGGCGCGATTCGAGATTTTGAAACCACTTTTGGAATCTAATTTGAAACAGAGGATCAGTGCTTGGGAATCAATGGCAGAGTGTTGGCGCCCTGGGGCATCACCATGATCCTGGGCCGGGAGGACCCGCAATGGGCATGGGCGACCCGCAGGGCTTCCTCGACGGTTGCCACCGGATGCAGCCGGGCCTTTTCCGAATAAGGGAAATTCTCCTTGCGGGTGACATGGATGATCAGGCCCTTGTCCCGGTACTCCAGCTGGTGGAAGGCGAGCCAGCCGGCCAGCACATAGTCCGCCCGCAGCGCTTTTTCCATCTCGAGCCGGTCGGTGTGATCGAACCACTCGAAGAATTCCTTGGGCTCGCGGATGTCGGGGCATTCGGCCAGGATGATGGCCGCGCCGTTCGACCTCATGCCATTCCAGGCATTGTCGATGGTCTTCTGGGTTTGATAGAGGTTGATGTCCTTAGGGTAGCCTCCGGCCGTGGCGATGACGATGTCGGCCTCCTCCTTTACAGGCACACCGAAGATGTAATCGACCAGGCGGGTCGCTTCCCACCAGGCTGACGCCCAGTTGCCCGCAAAAACGCCGGCCACCTGGCCGGCCAGATTGGGCACGATGTTGATCAGGAAGTCCGGCCGCACCAGGGCGGCGATCTCCATCATGTCCTCGTGCATGGGGTTGCCTTTGGTCGAGCGCGAGGCGCAGACCGCATTGGTCCCCGAGCCGACGGCGGTTCCCAGCACCCAGAGGTGATTCTGCTTGATGGTCTCGAGGGCGCAGACCCCGGGCATGACCGACTTGCGCCCGCCGCCGTAGCCGACCATGTAATGATAGACCACGCCGCCCGTGAGGATGATGCGATCAGCCCCCGCGGCGATCTTGTTGACGGCCACCCGCGTCCCGCGGCTGGTCCGGCCGATGGGAACCATGTTTTCGGTTTCCCAGGCTTTATGGTTGACCACCCGAACCCGGTGGCAGACCGCGGGGCTGCAGATTTCTTCAAATTCGGACTCGGTGTTCTGGCGGTGGCCGCCGACGGCGATGATGACGGTAATATGGTCATCGGCGATACCGGCGTTGTTCAGATAGTCCAGGAGCAGGGGCAGCGTCAGGTCGTTGCGCTGCCAGGCGCGGGTAATGTCGCTCACCACAACGGCCACGGATCCACCGGGCTTGACCATGTAACGCAGCGGGGCCGAGTCGATGGGATGGTCCAGGGCGTGGAGGTAGGCAGCGGCCAGATCATCGACCGCTTTCACGTCACGGCCGGTCACTACGGCGGCAATCTGCTTTTCCGGGAGTTCGAACGACAGGCTGCCTTTTCCGTAGCCCAGCGTGAACGACTTGAGCGCCATGACGGCTCCTTTTCGAAGGCGACCCTGCCGGTCGCCGTATGATTCGTTGAATCACTCTGTTATTACTCCGGCGACTAAATATGCCAACTCTTGACCGGGTTCAGGCGGAGCAGGGTGCGCGCCGCGGCGAGCCGCAACCATCCGCTCAACGAATCGGCGCACGGCAGCCAGCCCGCTCCAAACCGACCCGGACAGCCCCAGAGGACCAACTCCCACGGAGCCGCTGGCCGTTTCTGCCTGTCTGCGGTACCCTCTATAGGGCTGGGGGGCGTGGCAGGGTCGCCTGAAGAATTGGTTGCGGCGCGCCGCGGCGCGCACCCTGCTCCGCCTGTGCGTGAGATGCCCGAATTTGGCATATTTAGTTGCCGGTCTAATAATGACTACCACAAGACAGGACGGCGGTCCAGCCGCAGGGCGCGTTGCGCCCCGCCTCCAAAAGCGCCCTGAGCCCGGCCTGCCCGGCGAAGTTCGAAGGTCAATTCGCTGGGGACTGACGGCCCGATACTTGTTTTTCGATTCCCTGTTCGCATATTTCAAGAGCATGAAACAACCCGCGGCAGCCGCGGATAACCGATCGGGAGGTTGGGATGAATCCCATTGAGGAACTGAAGAACGAACACCGTGCCGTCGAGGCATCGCTGCGCATTCTCGAAAGCCTGTGCCGCAAAACGGAAAGCCAGGGCAAGATCCCCGATCCGGCGCACATCGATCAGCTGCTCGAATTCTTTGCGGTCTTCGTGGACACCTGCCACCACGGCAAGGAGGAGGCGCTTCTCTTCCCGGCGCTGGAGGCGCAGGGCGTTTCGCGCGAGGGCGGACCGGTCGGCGTGATGCTGGCCGAGCATGTCTCCGGGCGCAATCACATCAAAGGCATGCGTCAGGCCTTGGCCGACTACAAGGGAGGGCGCCAGGCGGCCTCCGCCGATTTCATACGCCATGCCAGGGGGTATGCGGACCTGCTGCGGCAGCACATTTTCAAGGAGGACAACGTGCTCTTCCAGATGGCCGACCAACGCCTGCCGGCCGGGGTCAAGAACGAACTCGCTAAAGGGTTCGAGCGTATCGAGAAAGAGAAGGTGGGCGCCGGCAGGCACGAGGCCTTCCATCGCATGCTCGATGAGCTGGGAAAGATTTACGGTTAGAGCGACGAGCGGAATATCATTCCGTTTTAATTCAAACGGATGCCAAGAAGGAGGAAACCGTGCTCAAGGAAGGATCCAAAGCGCCCGCGTTCTGCCTGCCGTCTGCCGACCGGAACCCGGTCTGCCTCAAGGACTTTGCCGGGAAATGGGTGATCCTCTACTTCTACCCCAAGGACAGCACGAGCGGCTGAACGGTGGAGGCTCTGGAGTTTTCAGAGCTCAAGCCGCAGTTTGAAAAGCTCGGCGCCATGATCATGGGAGTGAGCCCCGACTCGGTCGAGTCCCACCAGAAGTTCATCCGGAAGAATCAGATCACGGTCTCGCTGCTGAGCGACACTGAAAACGCGGTCATCAAAGCTTACGACGGCTGGGGCACGAAGACGATGTACGGCAAGGAGTTCGAGGGGGTCGTGCGCAGCACGGCGTTGATCGATCCCACGGGTGTAGTGAAGGCCGCATGGCCCAAGGCCAGTTCAAAAGGCCATGCCCGGGAGGTGTTGGATGCGCTCAGAAGCTTAATCGGTTAACCGGGAAGCCCGTCTCCGAGCCGAGACGAGCCTTCTTTGGACTTAAGAATTTCTCCGATGGGGTTGATCAGATCCCGGAAATCGACCCCTTTTTCTTTTTTTTCGTCCCGCACCGCCCCTTTCTCGTAAGACACCCCAAAACGAAGGCCGATAGGGATATCTTGGCGCCGGCAGAAGGCCGAGAGCGAATGCTTGGTCATGCTGCCGATGGTAAAGGCTCCCGCCTGATGGGCCCACTCGAAATGCGGGCCGTCCCCGCCGCTGTCGCCCATCACGATGACCCGGTTGGCCGGGATGCCCATGCCGGCGACCACGGCTGCCGAATTTTTGGCCTTGTCCCGGGTTTCGAGCAGGTCGAAAATGGTGGCCGGATCGGTTGCGCTGGCCGGGTAGCGGAACATGGGGTTGGCGGAGAGCACCGGAATCCGCGGCAGGAGCCCCTTGGCAAGTACCCGCTGAAAGTAGCCGATCATGCCGGTCGTGTTGAGCATGAAGAGAATACCGTTGCTCTGGCACCATTCGATCAGCTCGGGCACTCCCCGGTAAACGGCGTACGAGCGGTCCAGGTACGCGTCCATCATGTCCTCTGTGACCGGCCCCGGCAGGAGTTTCTTGATTTTAAGGCAGGCGTCACCCAATGAAATCAGATTGCCGGTGTAGCTGCGGAAGACCTCGTTCAGATCGGTAGTCAACTGCGGGAAATTGAAGGCAATGAAGTCGAATGGGCCCGATGGCGACAGGCACTCACTCCAGTCCGAGGAAAGGATGCCGCGAAATTGAGATTGGTCATGGTCCATTTTCAATTTCCTTTCCATTTCCATCCGCCGGCATCTCATGGCCGCCGGGGCCGCACAAACCAGATGAGAATCGCTGCGATGATGTAAAGCCCGCCGAGGTAAGTGAATACAAGGCTGAAATCCGCATTCGACAGATCCAGCAGGAAGCCGCTGAGCCAGGGGCCCAGGATGCCGGAACAAAATCCATAGGCCGTGAAGATCAGACCGAATATGGCCCCAAAGTGGGCCAGGCCGAAACAGTCGACGGCCAAGGGCGCGGAAACGGCGAACTGGCTGCCGAAGGCGAGCCCGACGGTCGCCGTCAACGCCGCTGCCGTGGCCGGCGATTCCGTATGGGGCAGCAGCAAGTAGGCGCATCCGGCCAGCAGGAAGGTGACCAACATGGTGCCGTTGCGCCCCAAACGGTCGGATGCGTACCCGCTCGCCAGACGGCCCGCTCCGTTGGTAAGGTTGAACGCCGTCAGAAGCACGACCGCCTCCTGGAGGGCAAGCCCGCGGGCGATGCCGAAAGCCGTCGCGAGATAGACCATCGCGATCCCTGCCGCACCGGCCAATGCCCAGGTCAGCCACAGGAACCAGAACGCCCTCGTCTTCAGGCTTTGCCCGACCGTGAGGGAAGGGGGCGGGGAGGCGGCGGGCCCCTGAATGCGATGTGATACCTGCTGAGCGAGCGGCAGGCGAATGAATGCGGCTGCCGCCAGCCCGATCCCCGCCGCGGTCAGGCCGAAAGCGAGAGTCATGCCCGGATAGCCCAGGCGGGCGAGAACCCAGGGGTAGACCGGCGATATCACGGCCGCGGATAGGCCGAACACCATGTTGACCACGCCCGAGACCAGGCCCCGCCGGTCCGGATACCAGCGCTGCACCACCGTGAGCGCGGGAATGTAAATGAACGCTGAGGAAGCCCCCGCCAGGAAGGCCCATGCGTACACGACCCCCATGCCCCGGGCCCAACCCAGAAGGACGGTGCTTCCGCCGCAAAGGACGGCGCCCAGCGCGGTAACGCGCGGAAACCCGAGCCGCTCCTGCCACCGTCCGATCAGGTACATGAAGCTTCCGGCCCCGGTCAAGAGGAAAAAGAGGCTTTTGCCGACCTCGGCCCGGCCGACCTCAAAGGTCTGCTGCCAATAAGGGCCCAGCACACCGGGAAACCCGAAAATGAAGGCTCCCGGCCAGAAGATGGCGACGGAACAGGCTATGAAAACGACAGCGTTTTTCCGGGGTTTCGGCATTCCTGGCCTCGCGGGATCGGCGTCCGCAAGAAACGGGTGGCGCGGACTGATCGGAACGCATATATTCGCAGCTGAATGGGGTACGCCCCTGACATCACCCTCGTCTGGAGGAGGCATCGCCATGAAATCGACCGATTATACCCAGGTTCGCCGCGACTATGATCGCATCGAAAAGGCCATCAAGTTCATCGAGGCCCGCTTCGACACCCAGCCCGGTCTGCAGGAGATCGCCGATCACGTCGGCCTGAGCGAGTTTCATTTCCAGCGGCTCTTCAGCAATTGGGTCGGCATCAGCCCCAAGCGGTTCCTGCAGTTCATCACCAAGGAATATCTCAAGACGCTTCTCGACAAGCCGGGCAACCTGCTTGACGCCACTTACGATGCCGGCCTGTCGAGCCCGGGCCGGCTGCACGACCTCTTCGTCGCCTGCGAGGCGGTGACCCCCGGCGAATACAAGACCAAGGGCCAGGGGCTGACGATATCCTACGGCTTTCACGACAGCCCCTTCGGCGAATCGCTGATCGCCGTAACCGAGCGCGGGATCTGCGGCCTGAACTTCGTGCGCGACCACAACCGGCGGGCGGCCCTGGCCGAGGTGAGCGCCATGTGGAAAAACGCGCACCTTCAGGAAAACCCCTCGGCGACGCAGCCGCTGGTTTCCCGCATCTACAACCCGGAGAACTGGCGGCGGTCGAACCCCCTGCCCGTCCTGGTCAAGGGCACCAATTTCCAGATCAAGGTCTGGGAGGCCCTGCTGCGCATCCCGGTGGGCACCGTGGTGACCTACGAGGACGTCGCCCTGTATATCGGCCTCCCCAAGGCCGTGCGCGCCGTCGGCAACGCCGTCGGAAAGAACCCGGTCTCCTTCATTATCCCCTGCCACCGGGTCGTCCGCAAAACAGTTGAGTTCGGCAACTATGGCGGCGGGCCGGCACGCAAGAAGGCCATGCTGGGATGGGAAGCCGCCATTGCGGCCGCATAATACGTCAACCAACCCTGAGAAGGGAGGCAAAAAATGACTGAGCTGCTTGTGAGTCTTGGCAAGCTGTCGATCGGGTTCCTGGGCATACTGGGACCTGTTGCTCTTTTGCTGTGCTTCCTGCATATTCGTGACCGGCGGCAATCCACGCTCTACCCGATAGTCCTGTGCGAGTTGAATCGGCCCGATCTGCGCGGGATGTTTGCGGTGAAGATCAAAGGCAGGCCTCTCGGGGCGGATACGGTCATCGTCGAACTGTGGGAGTGTTCGCGTGAGCAGGTATGGAATGTCATCGAAAGGCTTTCTGCGAAACTCCCCGCTCACGTTCGATTCGAGGTTAACGGCATTACCGATTGCCGGGCGAGGTCTACCTGGAAGCTGACCGTGATGAGAAGCCGACCGTCGGCCTCTTATTGCACCGGATGAGGAATTCATCAAGCGGTAGATGATCTGTTTTCGCAAGAGGAGGTGAATGGCACATGATCGCAAGGATGTGGCATGGATGGACCACGGCTGAAAATGCGGACGCCTACGAGAAACTCCTGAAGGAGGAAATATTCCCCGGTATTGCCGCCAAGAAGGTGCCCGGCTACCACGGGATCCGTCTTCTGCGCCGCAGCATCAGCCCAAACGAGGTGGAATTTGTCACCATCATGTGGTTCGACTCCTGGCAGGCGGTGAAGCAGTTTGCCGGTGAAGACCACAAACAGGCCGTTGTGCCGCCGAAAGCCCGCGCGGTGCTTTCAAGGTTCGATCAGCGCTCGCAGCACTATGAGGTCAGGGAACACCTCGACTATTAAAAACCCCCTCTAAGGCCCAATGGCGGCGTTGCCGGCCGATCCGAAATGCTCACATACTGCCGTGTATGCTCCGCTTTCGAATCGGCTGGCGGCTTGCCCTTGGACCTGATCTGAGGTTTTTGAACCAGTTTGGGATGGTTTCCAACGATGCCCTTTGCCAAATCTCCCGGCCCCCTTTGCTAAAGTGGGCGTAGGGGAATTTTCATGGGTGGGACTTCGCTTTCGACAGGAGGTGGCTTGGCCATGAAATCCGTAGAAGTCGCCATTCCCATATCTTCGGATGAAAGCGTTTCCGGTGCGCTGGCGGTGCCCCAGGGATTTGCAACCGGGAAAACGCCTGCCGTGATCATCGCCCACGGCGCCGGAAACGACATGCACAGCCCGCTCCTGGTTCATTTCAGCGAAGGCCTTTGCCACGCCGGCCACCTCAGTCTGCGCTTCAACTTTCCTTACAAGGAAAAGGGCCGAAAGGCGCCGGATTCGCAGGAAAGACTTGTCCAAGCCTGGCAGGCCGCTTTCGACTTCGTCAAGAGCCACTCTCAGTTCGGCACCGCACGCATCGTCGCCGCCGGCAAATCCATGGGCGGGCGAATTGCCTCCCAGATGGCAGCCGACGGCCTTCTTCCGGCCAAGGCGCTGGTCTTCCTCGGCTATCCCTTGCACCCGCCGGGGAAAAGGGACCAGCTGCGTGATGCCCATCTTTACCGGATTACCATTCCCATGCTCTTTTTTACCGGCACCCGGGACAGCCTCTGTGACATCGATCTCCTTCGCAACGTCCTGAACCGCATGAAGGCTTCCTGGGAGCTGGAAACCATCGAAGGCGGCGACCATTCGTTTGTCCTGCCGAAATCGTTTGAAACCTCCGAGCAGGATGTGTATGAGATGATCCTGCAAAGAACGATCGCCTGGCTGAACCAGGCGATATGAGGTGAATTCTCTCCTTTTATCGAAAATGCGAAATTTTACCGAAGGAGGCCGGTTGTGGGTGTGCAACTGAAAGCAGTCGAGAAAGTGGAGATCCTCACCCTGCAGGACAATTTTATCGACATTGCCGCCCATGACGGCACCGCCATGGTGCAGCGGGCGGCTCCGGAAGATGCCGCCGGCAACCGGGTGAGCGTCCTGGCCGAACACGGGTTTTCGGCCGTGGTCAGCCTGACGGCCGAGGGCAAGACTCGGAAGGTGCTGTTTGATTTTGGGTTCTCCGAAAGGGGAGCTTTTCAGAACGCCCGCACCCTGGGCGTGGACATGGCGGATATCGAGGCCATGATCCTCTCCCACGGACACATGGACCACCACGGCGGGATGCAGGCTTTCGTCGAAGGCCTCGGCCGCAAGGGGATCGAGCTGGTGCTGCACCCGGCGGCTTTCCGCCGCCAGCGGTATCTCAAGCTCCCCGATGAGCGGCGGCTGCGGCTGCCGTCCCCGGAGCGGGAGCGGCTCGAAAAGGCGGGGGTGCGGATCGTGGAGTCGCGAAACCCACGGCTCTTGCTGGACGGCGCCCTGCTTTTCCTGGGGGAAATTCCGAAGCGAACCGAGTTCGAGAAAGGGATGGTGCGGGCGCGTTATGAGGAAGAGGGCAGCGAAAAATTCGATCCGCTCGAGGACGATTCCGCCCTCGTCGCCAACGTCAAAGGCAGGGGCCTCGTGGTGCTCTCCGGCTGCGCCCACTCCGGGATCGTAAACACGGTCAACTACGCCCGCGAAGTCACCGGGGTGGCCCCGGTCTTCGCGGTGATGGGCGGCTTTCATCTCACCGGCGCGGATTTCGAGCCCATCATCGGCCGGACCACGGAGGCTCTCAAGGCCATCCATCCGCGCTACATCGTGCCCACCCATTGCACCGGCCGCAAGGCTTCCTTGCACCTGGAACGCGAGATGCCGGATCAGTTTCTGCTGAATATGTCGGGGACGAAGATGGTGTTCACCGCCTGAGCGCACGACCGCTGGAAAATGGCCTCAGCGGGCCATGATGCGCTTCGCCTGCTGCTCGTGGTTTTCCATGTGGCTGAAGTAGTCCACGATCAGCTGCCGGATGGCGACCGGCGGCCTGTCGCCGACTGCTATGGTTGAATCCAGGTCCCCGGCGGGGATGGCGGCGATCATGTGCAACAGCAGCTGGTTGTAATGGTACCAGAGCGCCAGCAGCGGGTCGAGGTCGAAGGACTGATAATCAGCTCTCCGCACGCTTTGCTCCTGGTCGTAGGCCGGAAAGGTCAGGTTGCCTCCGGGGATGTACCGGCCGAGGCGCTGGTGGTTGTTGCTCACCGAGTCCACGAGATGCCCCAGGATCTCCTTAACGGACCAGCCTTGGTCTTTTTCCCGGGCGTTCGGGTCCGGGCATGAGCGGAACAGCTGGTACACCCGCTCAATCGTCTTCTTGTACTGCGGATTCATTATCGGCCTCCTTCGTTCCGTTGGTTGGTCGCTTCCTGCTCGAGCACATCGAGAGCCTGCCGGATCAATCCCATGTCGGCCTGGGTGCCCATGTGGCCCAGGCGGAAGACCTTGCCTGCGATCGGCCCGTAGCTGCCACCGGCCACGAGGCCGCGGCGGCGCAAGCGTGCGTCGAACTCGGACCAGGTGATCCCGCCGGGGACGTTGACGGCGGTGACGGTGGGTGATGGCACGGCCCCGGGCGCCGGGTAAAGGCTGTAGCCGATCTCGGCCAGCCGCTTGCGGCAGTAGGCCGCGACCTCCGCATGGCGTTTGAAGCAGGCCTCGAGCCCTTCCTTCAGGACGGCCCCGGCCCCGGCGTTCAGGCCGGCGGTCGCCTGCCAGCTCGGCGTGTAGGGGAAATAATGCCTTTCCACGGCCGTCCGGAACGGCTTGATGGCATCATAGCCCTCGTAGTTCACCTGGTCGATCACCGCCCAGGCCTTGTCGCTCACGGACAGAAAACAGGTGTCCGGCAGGGCGGACAGGCACTTCTGGCTGCCGCCCAGGCACAGGTCGATGTGCCATTGGTCCGGCAGCACAGGCGCCCCGCCGATGCTCGACACCGCGTCCACGTACAGCAGGGGGACCCCCAGCTCTTCCTTCAACCGTCCGAGGCCGTCGATCGGGTTGAGCGTGCCGGAGGGCGTCTCGCAGTGCACCACCGTGATCATCTTGGGCTTGAATTCGGCGACGGCTTTCTCAACCGCGGAGAGATCCGACAGGGTCTCGTTGTACGCCAGGCCCACCTTGCGCACCTCGGCACCCACGGCCGCCGCCATGTCGCCGATTCCGTAGCCGTAGACACCGGTCCCGATCGCCAGCACCCGGTCGCCGGGCGATAGGCAGCTCTTGAGGGCGCCCCACAGCGCCATCATGCCCTCTCCCAGGAATATGACCACGGAGTACTGCGTCTGGAGGATGGCCTTGAGGTTCGCCTCGGTTTGGGTGTAAAGCTGCACGTACTCCTTTTCGAGATCGGCCGAGCCGTAGTCCACCCGATAGCCTTCCAGCACGGCCGGGTGGACCCGCACCGGTCCCGGCACCATGGGAATGGGATAGCTTTTCATGGTCAGCCCCTCAGGTTCAGGTTCCATCGACAACATGGCCAACGGCCGGAAATGTACGCCAGCTCTTCAGCCTTTGCTTAACACGTAAAATCTAAAACCTGAAACTTTTTCGACAATCCTTGAACACCGCCGCCACGACAGCCGAGCCCGGCCCTATAACGCCGCGCCGGCGGATTCTCATCATCTCCGCGGCGCTCCTGGCGCTCTTCCTGGGCGCGCTGGACGCCCTGGTGATGGCAGCCGCCATGCCGACCATGGTTTCCGAGTTGGGCGGGCTGCACCTCTACAGCTGGGTCTACTCCATTTATTTATTATCCCGGGCGGTGTCGCTGCCTATTTTCGGAAAACTTGCCGACATCCTGCACACGAAGACGCTATATCTCGTCGCGCTTGCGCTGTTCGTCCTCGGATCGCTCGCAGCCGGCTTTGCGGAAAGCATGGAGTTTCTGATCGCCTGCCGCGCGCTCCAGGGCATCGGGGCCGGCGGGAGCTTCGCGCTGGTGTACGTCGTCCTGACGGACATCTCCTCGCCGGAGACGCGCGCGAAGGCCCTTTCCCTGGCGAGCTTCATGTGGGGGCTGGCGAGTGTCCTGGGGCCCAGCATGGGCGCGTTTATCGTGGCCCGCTTTTCCTGGCGCTGGATCTTCTTCGTCAACGTGCCGCTGGGCGTGTTGTCCATGGCGGCTGTGGCGTTCTACCTGGTCGAAATCCGCGCGAAGAAAAAGGGCGCGGCCATCGACTATGCCGGCGCCCTGAGCCTGTCGGTCTCCGTCCTCGGCCTGCTGACGATGTTCCTGGTGGTCGGGCAGATCCATGACCTGACGTCGACGCACATCGCGGCGCTGGCGCTGGTCACTCTCATCGCGGGATACTGGTTTTACCGCATCGAGACGCGGGCGACCGATCCGATCCTGCCTCTGGACTTCTTCATGGTTCGGGGGTTCAGCACGGGAAACGGGGCGGTCTTTCTCAGCAGCGTCACGATCTTTGCCCTTTTTGCCTATGCGCCGCTCTTCGTCCAGTCGGCGCTGGGGAAAAGCGCCATGGAGGTCGGTACGGCCGTGCTGGCCCTGAGCCTGGGCTGGTCGGTCGGCTCGCTGCTGCTGGGGCAGATCGTGGACCGCATCGGCACCCGGACTGCAGCGATCGTCGGCGCGGCATGCCTGACAGCCGGCTGCGGCTTGACCCTGACATTCTCGACGGCGACCTCCCTTTCCACCTGCTTTGGAGTGTTCCTGTTCGTGGGGGTGGGAATGGGGTTTGTGGCGCTGGGAACGATCCTGGTCGTGCAGAACAGCCTGTCCGATCTGGACCTGGGGGTGGCGACCGCCTCCAACCAGTTCTCGAGGACGCTCGGCGGAACCATCGGGGTGGGGATCGGCGGGGGATTCTTCAGCCTGCGCTTCGACACCGAACTCGAGGCCCTTCTAAGGAGCGCTGCGCCGTTGGACTGGCCGTCCGCGCTGGCCTCCCAGGTGCACCGGAACCCGGATAACCTGTTCCGGCCTGAGATCCAGGCGCTGCTGTCCGCCGACACGCTCGCGAGGCTCCAGGAGGCCGTCGCCCGCAGCGTGATGTCGGTCTTCTGGATGGTCCTCGCCGCATCGGTCCTGTGTCTGCTTCTCTGCTTTCTCCTGCCGCGCGACACGCCCGAGCGATCCGGTTGAGGTCCGGGGCCGTTTCAGCCGGTTCAGGGGACTCATCCTTCCAGCCCGGCGGCCTTGCATGCGGACTCCTGCCGCGCTAAGATTGTTCGTCCTTCACCCTCGACCGGGGCCTAAGATGAGTCTGAGACATTCTTACCACCAGGCAGCGGAAATACTTCGTCGATGGCCCTCCGCCACGCGGCCCCTTTTGGCTCACCTCTGCCGCCGAATCCAGGATGCGGAAAGACAGCTGAACGCCGCGGCGGCTCTGCGCCTGAAGGGTTGCTTGGAGGGTTGCCGGGGCCTTTGCTGTCGCAACCTGCAGCTCGAAGCTGTTTTCGGGATCCCCGACTTTGTCTACATCCTGGCCTTGGAGCCCCTGCTGGAGGCGGGCATCGGCGAGTGCCTGCGCGGTGAAGATTCGCTTTACAGCTCGAACTGCCCCTTCTTGGAAGGCGGCGTCGGCCCGTGCATCTTTCCCTCCGATGTGAGGCCGGAGGTGTGCATTACCTCATTTTGCCGCGGGGATGATGCCGTGAAGGCTGAGATCCGGCGGGTCAAGATGGGTTTCTGGAAGCTCGGGTTGTTGGTGGGCTTCAGACGGATCCCTTTACTGCATCGGCTGCTGGTGAAGACCGGCTGAAGACCTCACATCGGAGATTGTCCATGCTGTCGTTCGAGACGCAAACCATTCATGCGGCCATGCTGCTGCCCGACGGCCGGGCGGTGGAAAGACCGATCGAGGTCCGGCGCAACCCCATCAGCGGCCGCACCTGCCGGATCACCTTCAGCCGGGCGGATGAGCGCGAGCCCGGGGCCGCCTCCCTGCCCGATCCACCGCCCTTTGCCGGCGATCGCTCCGACTGCCCTTTCTGCCGGGGTCAGCTTTCCGCACGGACTCCGCGGCTGGCGCCTGACTTGTGGCCGGCCGGGAGAATGCAGAAGGGACAGTCCGTGCTGTTCCCCAACCTCTTCCCTTACGGCAGCCATTCGGCCGTGAGTCTTTTCGACGACCGTCACTTCGTCGAGATCGGCACGGCGTCTCCGGAATCGTATGCGGACTGCCTTTTAAACTGCCGCGACTATTTCCGGCGCGTCCTCGAGCACGACCCCGCCAGCATCCACCTGGCCATCACCCAGAACCATCTGCCGTCCGCGGGCGGCTCTCTGCTGCATCCCCACCTGCAGCTGAATGCCGATCCCGTGGCCTCCAACCACCATCGCTTCCTGAAGGAGCGGGCGGCCGCGCACCTTAGGCGAACGGGAAAGCGCCTCTTCTCTGCCTACCTGGCGCACGAACGCAAGGACGACCACCGCTATATCGGCCGAACCGGCCCATGGGAATGGCTGGCCGCCTTCGCGCCGGAAGGGTTCTACGAAATCTGGGCGATTTATCCCGGCGCCTTTTCCATCCGCCAGGTGGGCGTCGAGGATTGGCAGGCGCTCGCCCGAGGGGTCATCCAGGCGCAGGAATTCTATCGCAGCCTGAACCGCAACGGCTACAACCTGGGGCTGCTCTTGATCGAGGACGGCGCAGACGTGCTGGAAATCCGGGTGGTGATGGTGGTGAGGTCCAACTACGCCCCCTGGGTCCGCAGCGACCACACGGGGTTCGAGGTGATGCTGGGCGACATGGCCACCTTTTCGGCGCCCGAGGAGACGGCAGAGCTTGCCCGGCCTTTCTGGGGCGATTAGGAAAGGATTAGTGCTCCGGCAATTAAATATGCCAGCCCGCTCCATACCGACCCGAGCAGCCCCAGAGGACCAACCCCCACGGAGCCGTCGGCCATCTCTGCCTGCCTTTGGTACCTTATAGACGGCTGGGGGGCGTGGCAGAGTCGCCTAAAAAATTGGTTGCGGCTCGCCGCGGCAGGCACCCCGCTCCACCTGTGCGTGAGATTCCGGAATTTGGCATTTTTTAAATACCGGACCGCAAAGATAGTCGCGATTCAATCATCTTGCTGTGGATCTCCTGGGCGGGTAGCCGTTGTCGAAGCAGTAGTAGAAGGTCTGCAGCGGCAGCCTGAAGTCCTCGACATCCCGCCGGACCTCCTCGGGCGGCTCACGCTTGACCAGGATGCGTTCGAAGAAACCCGCGATGGCCGGCATGTCGTCTTCCATGAGGCCGAGGCGGGTGATTTCGATCGTCCCGATGCGCAGCCCGCTGGGGCGATCCCAGTCCGCGGGCTTGTCCTCGGGGAGGAGGTTCTTGTTGGTGATGATGCTGGCCTCGGCCAGCCGGCCGGCCGCCTCCAGCCCCCCACCGAAGGCTTTCACGTCGGCGATCACCTGGTGGGTGCGGGTGTAGCCGCGCCGGGCGCCCAGCACGGGGATCCCGCGCTGTTCCAGGGCCCTGGCGAGAGCCTGGGAGTTTTTCACGATCTGGGCCATGTAGGTGCGGCCGAATTCGAGAAACTCGGCCGCCGACACGGCCAGGGCCGCCACGCGGTTGACCTGGTGGGTGGCCACGAGCACCGGGAAGACGGCTTCCGTGATCGGCCGGGTCAGTTCCGGGTCGTTCCACAGAATGATCCCGCTCTGAGGGCCGCTGAAGGTCTTGCCGGCCGAACCGGTCAGCACCGCCGCCCCCTCGGCGAGCGGGTCCTGGAACTGCCCGCCGGCGATCAGGCCGGCCTGGTGGGCGCCGTCGAAGAAGAACCGTCCGCCCCACTCGGCCGCCACCGCGCTCATCTCCCGCACCGGCAGGGGAAACAGGGTCATGGACATGCCTGCGGCGATCAGTCGGGGCTTCTCCCTCCTGGCCGTGCGGGCAAACGCATCCAGGTCCACGTCCAGCTCGGCCGGGTCGAACGGGATGTCCACGATCTTCAACCCGCGCAGGCCCGCGGGCCCGTCGAGCCGGTTGCTCGAATGCCCGCCGTACGGCTGGGGAATGGACATGATGGTGTCGCCCGGCCGGGCCATGGCGTGGTAGACCGCCAGGTTGCCGAGCATGCTGCCCATCAGGCGGTAGTCGGCATAGCGGCAGCGGAAGGCGCGCTTGAGCAGCTCGGTGCACAGGGACTCGACCTCGTCGATGTACTGGGTGCCGGCGAACCACCGGTTCACCCGGCCGATGTGGCCCTCGGCCGCGCGGGTGCCGATTTCGGCCGAAAGCAGCCGCCGGACCGTGGGGCTGGTGGGCGCCTCCGGGGCGAGCAGGTTGATGCAGCGCTTCCCGCGCCACTCCTCGTTTTTGCGGACTGCGTTCAGAACGCAATCCGCCATCTTCTGCGGCGATCCGGCCTGATCCAGCATCGCCCGGGCGTTCGCCAGGAGCTGCCGGTCGTGAACATCGAAATCGCCTTCCATCGCGGGTCTCGCCATAGATGCCTCCTTGCCGGGCCGCGCCTGCGCGGCCGGCCTTAGACTTTCAGGTTGTGCCACTTGTTTTCAGGAACGTTGCCAGCCGCCTCGAAGCCCGTTCCAGGTGGCGGTGCAGCCGGTCAATGGCCTCGTCGGTTTTTCCGCGCCGGACCGAGTCGAGAATGGACCGGTGCTCGTTCTGCGACACCGGCTGCGCCCCGAGGCTCTTGAGATAGATGAGCAGGTACCGCGCCACGTTGTTATGCAGCACCTCGATGGTGTTCAGCAGCCGCGGCATCCGGGCGGCCTGGTAGAGCGTCGCGTGAAATTCCCAGTTCAACTCGCTCCAGCGGGTCTGGTCGTCCTCGGTATCCATGATGTCCAGGACTCCCTGGGCGCGGATCAGGTCGGCCGGGCGCACGAGGGGAACCGCGCGTTCGAGTGCCTTGGTTTCGAGGGCGATGCGCATGGTGTAGATCTCATCCACCTCCTCCCGGGAAAGCTCCGAGACCACCGCACCCCGGTTCGGGGAGAAGGTGATCAGCCCCTCGGCCCGCAGTTGCACAAGGGCCTCGCGCACCGGGATCTTGCTGGTGCCGAATTCCTCCGCGATGCGGTCCTGCCGCAGCGGTTCGCCGCTCCTGAACCGGCCCTGGAGGATCGCCGCGCGCAGGGCGTTCGCGATCATTTCAGGGGTGTTGCCGGGGCTCCGGGCCAAGATGGATGTATGGGGTGCCATGGTCGTGATAGTATAATCGTATACGATTTAAGTCAAGCGTTTTTTTCGTCCAAGGGACCACCCGGGAAAATATCGCGATCCGGCCAGAATGAGGGATTTGCCGCCCGTCGGCTGATCAGAAATGCCCAGTTGCAAGGGATGCGCAGCTTCCGGACGGTTTTGCCATAAGCCCGAATTCAAGGCGCGCGAGTTTCGCGTTGCGAGGCGTACTGGCAGTACGCCGGAATGACTCGGGGTGAGCGTAACGCCGCAGATGGGCGTTTATCATCAGCCGGCCAGCAGGGACTTGAAAAGCAAGTATCAGGCCGTCAGCCCAGGCGCGCGGCGTTTTGGAAAGCGCAGCATATTCCTAATATGTGAGCATTTACAAAAGCCGCGCAACGCCGGATCACGGCCTGAGACGCAGTTTTTCAACGCCCGGCTAAAGGGGGTCGAACCTTGCCGTGAAGTGGCGTAAGATCGGCGGCTCCCAGGCAATGCGCATGCCGTGGAGCGAGTCGCGCCGGGTGAAAAGTTCACCGATGCACTCGACCACGTAGTCCATGTGGCTCTGGGTGTAGACGCGGCGGGGGATCGCCAGGCGCACCATCTCGAGCATCGCGGGCCGGAACTCGCCGGTCTTGGGGTCGGTCGCGCCGAACATGACGCTGCCGATCTCGCAGGAGCGGATGCCGCCTTCGAGGTAAAGCGCGCAGGCCAGGGCCTGGCCGGGGAACTCCCGCGGCGGCACGTGGGGCAGGAAGTCCTTGGCGTCGATGTAAGCGGCGTGGCCGCCGGCCGGCTTGAACACGGGCACCCCGAGGGCATCGAGCTTCTCCACCAGATAGGCCGTCGAGCGGATGCGGTACTTCAGGTAGTCCTCGTCCACGACCTCCTCGAGCCCCTGGGCAAAGGCCTCCAGGTCGCGGCCCGCCAGGCCGCCGTAGGTCGGGAAGCCTTCGGTGACGATCAGAATGTTGCGGGCCTTCTGGGCGAGCGCATCGTCGTTCACGGCCAGAAACCCCCCGATGTTGACCAGCCCGTCCTTCTTGCCGCTCATGGTGCAGCCGTCGGCATAGGAGAACATCTCCTGCGCGAGCTGCTTCACGGACCGGCCCTTGCACCCCGGCTCGCGGTTCTTGATGAACCAGGCGTTTTCGGCAAACCGGCAGGCGTCGATGAAAAAGGGGATCTGGTAGGAGCGGCACAGCTCGGACACCCGGCGGATGCAGCCCATGGACACCGGCTGGCCGGCGCAGGAGTTGTTGGTGACCGTCATCATCACCAGGGGGACCTGCTCCGGGCCCTTCTCCTTGAGCAGGCGCTCGAGCGCGCCGATGTCCATGTTGCCCTTGAAGTCCTTCACGAGCGAGGGGATGAGAGCCTCTTTCACCGGCAGGTCCGCGGCCACGGCGCCGCTCACCTCGATGTTGGCCCGCGTGGTGTCGAAGTGGGTGTTGTTGGGGATGACCTTGCCCGCCCCGCCCATCAAGGCAAACAGAATCTTTTCGGCCGCCCGTCCCTGGTGGGTGGGGATGATGTGCTTGAAGCCGGTGAGGTCCCGGACCACCTTCTCGAACCGGTAGAAGCTCCGCGCGCCGGCATAGGCCTCGTCCCCGTCCATCATCCCGGCCCACTGCCGGGCGCTCATGGCCCCGGTGCCGCTGTCGGTCAGAAGGTCGATCAGCACGTCCTGCGCCCGCACGTTGAACAGGTTGTAGCCCGCTTTCCTGAGAATCTCCTCGCGCTCGGCCCGGCTGGTCAC
>JBLMXM010000284.1:0-13938 GCA_050257775.1 Hyphomicrobiales bacterium | reverse complement strand
CCCGCAGGAAAGGCCAGTTCCGCCGCACATATTCCATCCGATCCAGGTCAACGTCGGCCACCAGGATCTCCTCCTGGTCTGTCGATGCCCGGGCGACGATCTCTCCCTGCGGACCGGCGATCAACGACGAGCCCCAGAACTCCAATCCGGCCTGATCTTTCTCGGGCTGCTCGAAGCCCACTCGGTTGACGGCTGCCACATAAATGCCGTTGGCAATCGCATGGCCCCGCTGAACCGTCATCCAGGCATCCATCTGCCGGGCGCCCTGTTTTTCCTTTTCATGGGGGTGCCAGCCAATGGCCGTCGGGAAAAACAACACACTGGCACCCTTCAAGGCCGTAATGCGGGCCCCTTCAGGGTACCATTGGTCCCAGCAGATGAGAGTTCCGATTTTGCCGAAAGAAGTGGAGACCGCTTTAAAGCCGAGGTCGCCGGGAGCAAAGTAGAATTTCTCGTAGAAGCATGGATCGTCGGGTATGTGCATCTTTCGGTAAAGCCCGGCTTCGCTACCATTGGTATCGATGATATAAGCGCTGTTATGGTACAATCCCGCGGCACGTTTCTCAAAGAAAGGCACGATGAGGACGACACCCAGGGCCTTTGCCAGATCGCTGAAAGATGTAAACGAAGTTTGGTGCAGCGGTTCGGCCAAGTCAAAGTATTTTGAATCCTCTTTCTGACAGAAGTAAAATGAGCGGTAAAGCTCAGGCAGACAAATCACCTGCCCGCCCTGCTGAGCGGCTTTTCTGGCCCAGGCGAGAGCCTTTGCCAGGTTTTCTTCAGGGCTGCCATTCAACGATACCTGAACCAGTGCGATGCTAAATTTTCTAACCATGTTTGAATCCTGCCGGTATCGCAATCGGTATTATAAAGGTCATCAGCCGACCTGAAGTATCTTCTCAACAGGCCGGGTGTAAACCGCTATTCCCGCTCATCCCCTAATTTATTTAATCTCTGAGGGAACAGAGCCTTTCCGGATGACCGGTATCACCGGCGGCTGGCCGGTTTGTTTCAGGATATCTTGACCCGCCGGAGAGACAATGAATTTCACAAACCCTACTGCTATTTCCCCGTGTTGGGTTCTTCCAGGCACCGTCATGGCATTTTGGATCTTGTCGCTTTGATTGACGCTTGAAGGGAAGCGAATGATATCCAAGTTCGATTCCGCGGCGATGGCGGCCGAGTAGTAGACCACCGCTGCGTCTGCTTTTCCTTGTATAACGGCCTGAATCGTTTCGGGCACCGTCTGGGGTTTTGAAGAATCGACGATGGACCTGTCGATGATCTCTTGGGCCAGTTCCGGCCGGCCTTCCAGAAAGGCCGCCTGCTTGAGGAACGAAAGCGAGCGGTTTGTGGCCAGATCCTTTTCGCCGGTCACCCGCGTAAATTTCACTTCCGGTCTGGATAAGTCGGCAATCCTTTTTATCCCCAGCGGATTTCCTTTTCTGGTGATCGCGACCATTTCGTTCGCCGAAAAGATGATATACCAGCTGGCAGCGATTCGATCCGTTCCGGCAATTTTCTTGCCCAGCAGCAGTTTGTCAATAACCTCCGCCGAGGAGGACGCGAATACATCGCATGGATTGCCCTTTAAGATCTGCTCAGCCAGCGGCTCCGAGCGGCCGGTGAATAGATGGACCGTAATTCCCTCTTGTCCGGCCTCAAAGGCGGCTTTTAGCTCTTTCATCGGCCCGGCTAAGGAATCCGCATGGAAAACGGTCAAGCGGGATGCCATTTCTTGCCCCTTTCATTTCGCGACTAAGAACCATAAAAAGGAATCGTAGGGTATGAAGACATACTTGTCAAACATGCTTCCGGAATGAACCCGGACGAGTGATCGGAATCTCAGCCCAAAAAGAGAGGCCCTCCGAACACGGAGGGCCTCTCTTTGATTTTAATAACAATAAAATGGCGCCGGGACGTTTATGCGTGCACTTCCTCTTTGACTGACACCGCAATCTTAAAGAGGATGGATAGCACGAAGAACCCCAGAGCATAGACCCCGATGGTAATCAAGCCCTCGAGCAGGGTCGGGACGTACTCGTTAATCTCGTGCAGCGGATTGGGCACAAAACCACCCGAGATCATGCCCAGACCCTTGTCGATCCAGCAGCCGAAGAACACTGCCAGGCAGGCTACAATCAGGGTACCCTCATTCTTGCGGGTGACCGGGTTCACCAGCAGGATGATCCCGATGAGCATCAGCACCATGGCCGCCCACATCCAAGGCACATAAGCTCCGTGACCGTGCAGGCCGACGAAGAGGTACTTGAGATGGTCGGTGTGCTCAGGGATCTGGCTGTAAAAGGCGACGAACACCTCGCAGAGCAGGAAAAACACGTTGATGCAGATGGCGTAGGCCACGGTGATGGCTATCGACTGGATCGGCTTCCAGCCTGGATCATAGTTGGTGAACCGGCGGATGATGAGGCAGAGCAGGATCAGGAGCGCCGGACCCGAAGCGAAGGCCGAGGACAGAAATCGCGGGGCCAGGATGGCGGTCAGCCAGAAGCCCCGGCCGGGCAAGCCGCAGTAAAGGTAGGCCGTGACCGTGTGGATGCTGAAGGCCCAGGGGATCGAAATATAGATCAGGGGCTTTAGCCAGCTCTGGTAATGCACCCCCTGCCGCTCCGCTTCCAATACGTTCCAGCCGACGATCAGGTTCAGGAACAGGTAGCCGTTCAGCACGATCGTGTCCCAGAACAGAACCGAGTTGGGCGTGGGGTAGAGCAGCACGTTCATGACCCGCATGGGCTGGCCGAGGTCGACCAGGATGAAGGTGATGCACATGACCACCGAGGCGATAGCGAGAAATTCGCCCAAGATCGTCACCCTGCCGTAGACCTTGTAGTCGTGAAGGTAGTAAGGCAACACCACCATGACGCCGCCGGCGGCCACCCCGACCAGAAAGGTGAAATTAGCGATATAGAAACCCCAGGACACATCCCGGTTCATGCCGGTGATGCCCAGGCCGAAGTCCAGCTGCTTCAGGTAGACCAGGAACCCGATCCCGACCAGCCCGAGCAACAGGGCCATCCATCCATAGTATCTCTTGGATCCTCTTACGGCTAGTTCGAGCATTCGTCACCTCACACGATATAGTAAACCGACGGCTCGGTTCCCAGATTCACCTTGCGCCGAATGGTGAAGTTGGTTTGGATCAGCTTGCGCACCTCGGATCCCTCATCGAAGAGGTCTCCGAACTTCAGTTTGCCGGCCGAGGCCTCGACGCAGGCGGGCAGTTTGCCCTCGGCCAGGCGCTCGCTGCAGAAGTTGCACTTCTCGACCACCCCCTTCGTGCGCGTGGGAAACCGCTGGTTGGTCTCCTTGATGAAGGGCCGTGGGTCTCGGTAGTTAAAACTGCGCGCGCCGAAGGGGCAGGCCGCCATGCAGAACCGGCAACCGATGCAGCGGTGGAAGTCCATCATGACGATGCCGTCGGACCCGCGCTTGAAGGTGGCCTTGGTGGGGCAGGCGCGGACACAAGGCGGGTTTTCGCAGTGATTACAGAGTACCAGGAACGGCCGGTGGGCGACCTCGTCCGGAATGAAGCGGGTCGAGATGGTCCCGGTGAAGGCGTGCTGGTACTCGGTTGCCCAGATCCACTTGATCTCCCAGCGTTTGAAATCGATGTTGGGAACGTTGTGAGTCTTGTGGCAGGCCTCGATCAGCGGCTCCACATCCGCCTCGGATTTGAACTTGCGGGTGTCGATCACCATGGCCCACTGCTTGGCGGTGAGGGCTTCCTTGCCGCGGCTGACTTGGGGTTCGGGTTCCGCCGCCTCCTTGGCCAGCGCGTTGAACACCGGCGGTGTCGCCAAGGCCGCGGCCGAAAGCCCCAGTAACTGTAAGACACGACGTCTGCTGGTATCCATCACGATTTCTCCTTCGGCGGTTCGATATGGCAGTCCCAACAATAGGGCCGGACGGATGCATAGGTGTGGCACTTGTCGCAAAAATCCGCCTTGTTGGAATGGCAGTCCAGGCAGGTGTTGGAAAGGCTCATGACGAATTCCTTGCCCTTGGGGTTGGTGTAAACCCGCTGGCCCTCCCGGACCACCACTTCGCGCCAGAGGTCTAGAACCCGCATGTGCTCGGCCTTCATGTAGTCCTTCGACAGCACGCACTCCTTGGCCGCCTTGGCCTTTTCCGTGAGCTTGGGCTCCGGCGCCGGCACCGCCTTGCCCCGGTTGTACCAGAAGGGAAACAAGACGATGATCAGAAAAACGACCAGTCCCGTGATGATTAACTTCTTATCCTTCATCGGCTTCACCCTCCGCTTGCGCCTTGAGTTCCTCGAATTCCTCACCCCGCAGGTTGGTGGTGCGTTCGTTTTGGCCGGGCAGGTTCAAGGCGTTGGACACCATTTCGTGTACCCCCGTGACCTGCACGCCCGGCACCCAGTAGTCCATGAGGGTCGGCAGCACCGCCCGATCGATGGCGCAGATGCAGGCCAGCATGTTGACGCCGTACGTGTCGTGCACGTGCTTGACGGCGTTGGCGCGCGGCAGGCCGCCGGCCAGCCGCAGCTCCATGTTCTCGCCGGCGTTCAGGCCCGATCCGCTGCCGCAGCAGAATGTCTGCTCGCGGATGGTGTTCGCCGGCATCTCGTAGAAGTGGTTGCAGACGTTCTGGATCACGTAGCGCGGCTCCTCGAACAGGCCCATGCCTCGGGAAGTGTTGCAGGAGTCGTGGTAGGTGACCTTGAGGTAGTCGTTGCGGCTCTTGTCGAGTTCGAGCTTGCCGTTGCGGATGAGATCGGCGGTGAACTCGCAGATGTGCACCATCTTGTTGGATTTGGCCTGCTCAAAGCGGGTCCCGGTGATGGGGTTCATGGGCACTTCGAGGAAGTCCGCCGGCCCGTTCATGGTGTCCATGTACTGGTTGATCACCCGCCACATGTGACCGCACTCACCGCCCAGGATCCACTTGACGCCCAGGCGCTTGGCTTCGGCGTACATCTTGGCGTTGAGCCGCTTCATGGTCTCGTGCGAGGTGAAGAAGCCGAAGTTGCCCCCCTCCGATGCATAGGTGCTCCAGGTGACGTCCAGCCCGTATTTTTCCTCCAGGTAATGGAACAGCATCAGGTAGCCCATGGCCGTGTAAGTGCCCGGGTCGGCAAAGACATCGCCGGAGGGGGTGATAAAGAGGATGTCCGCCCCCTTCTTCATGAACTTGGGCTTCACCCGCACGCCGGTCTTCTCCTCGATGTCGTCGACGAAGAAGTCCAGCATGTCCTTGAAGGCGTGCGGCTGGATGCCCAGGTGGTTGCCGTTCATGTAACAGTTGGACACCGGCGTGGCGATCCAGTCGATGTTGAGCCCCAGGAGATTGAGCAGCTCACGTCCCATGATGGTGATCTCGGCGGTGTCGATGCCGTACGGGCAGAACAGCGAGCAACGCCGGCACTCGGAGCACTGGAACAGGTAGTACCACCACTCCTTGAGCACATTCAGGCTCATGGGCCGGGCGCCGTTCAACTTGCCCAGCAGCTTGCCCATGCGGCTGAAATCGTTGCGGTAGACCGAGCGCAGCAGCTCGGCCCGGAGCACCGGCATGTTCTTGGGATCGCCGGTTCCGATGAAGTAATGGCACTTGTCGGCGCAGGCGCCGCAACGCACGCAGATGTCCATGAACACCTTGAAGGACCGGAAGCGCTCCAGGCGTTCCTTGAACCCCTCGTGGATGATCTGCTGCCAGTTCTCCGGCAGCTTCCAATCCTCCTCCATGGGGTTCCACGGCCGGGCGTTTGGAAGCCCCAGGGTGGTCACGCTCTTAGGATTGGCAGCGTAGCAGTACATCCCCTTGCGGATCTCGACCGGTGTCTCCATCCAGTCGGAGCGGGGGGGCTGGTAATTGAGATGGTCCAGTACCTCTTGGGGTTTTGGTTTCGCTTCGGCCATGTCTTACTCCTTCTCTGCCGCGGCTGCGGAGGCTTCGAGCGGCTGATCAACGGGCAGCCCGGCCTCGACCATTTTTTCTCTGAACTCCTCTTCATATTCCGGGTAGGTGTGTACGTGAACGGGATAGTTCCAGGGGTTGACGTGGCGGTAAGCCCGGGTGTTGCCGAGCATGTTGCGCGTGGGGCTCAGGAAAATCCCGCCCAGGTGCATCAGCTTGCTGTATGGGAAATAGGCGAGCAGCACGCTCACGAAGAACAGGTGGATGTAGAAGATGGCGCCGATCCCCTCCGGGACCGTCGGGTGCAGGGTCACCAGCCCCATGGTCAGCTGCTTGGCCGCGGTGATGTCGATCTTGGTGACGTAGCGCATCATGATGCCGCTGAAGGCGATGCCGAAGATCAGGATCAGCGGGAAGAAATCCGAGGCGAGTGAGATGTAACGCACGGATGGGATGACGATGCGGCGCACCGTCAGATAGACGACGGCGGCGAGCAGCACGATGCCGGACAAATACACCTCCGGAAGACCGAACTGGAACCAGGGGTAGATGATTTCAAATCGGAAGAAGCTGTCGATAGTCTCGAGCATCTGCACGCACCAGGGCACCGGCTCCAGAAAAAGGCGCGTATGCCGGATCAGCACCGTGAGAAAGGCGTAGTGGAAGGCCAGCGCGCCGACCCACAGGAAGATCTCCAGTTGGTAAAAAAGCTTGCCCTCCTTGAGCTTCATGCGGGTGTTGCGGAAAAGCGAGCGGAAGGTCAGGATCTCAAACACCATGCGCATGAAAACACCGAACGTGCTGGAGGGGTTGTCGAGCTTCGCATCCTTGATCCAGGGGAAGGATTTTGCCTGGCCGCCGGTGGTGGGGATGGCGAAGGGCACGGCCGACCGCGACCAGCTCAGCACCTTGCGGCTGAAGCCGACGAGGAAGACCAGCACGGCCAGATAAGGAATGACTACCCCGAAGATCCACTGCAGGCCGATGGACACCCCCGCCCATGCAATCAGAAAAAGCGCCAGCACGGCAATGAATGAGACCATGTACTTTTTGTTCATCGATCAACACCTCGCAGTCAATCTGTGTTTCAATGGACCGATTCGGCGCCGTTCCATTGAAACATCACGGAATGTGGTTGACCACAGTTCGCCAGGCATCCGTACCTTGTCACGGATCCCTTGAAATCAAACCGGCCCTTTCGAACGCCTTGAAGGTGCGGTCGCGGCTTTCGTTCGCCTTGAGCTCGTAGATTTTTTCCCGGCAGGCCATGTAGATATCGAAAGCAGCCAGGCTCAGCCGGTCGATGCGAGCCTCGAGCTCGTGGAACTGCCGGCTCAGACCGGCGTCCTGGAGTTGCTGGTCTAATATATCGCGAAGAGTTTTTTTCAGGGAGAAAATGAATGCAGTGGCTTGAGAGGGGGTGAGATTCTGAACCGCGCGGATCCGCATGATGGGATCCAGATGGGTGCTGATGGCGGCGGCATCCATGTCGCCCATGAGTTGGTCGAACAGGGCCTCGACGGCCTTGCGGGTGTGACTGCCCACGGGGTTGGCAAACTGGTCTTTCTGGTTTCTGATAAAGGTGGCGGTATCAGGCGCGTATGCTTGAATCGCGGATTCAAACCATTTCGAGATGACTGTGGACCGTTGTTTGGTAATCAGACTGGCCAAGCCCTCTGCCATATGGACGACGTTACTCTGCCTCGCAGGATCCGCAGGCGATCCGCTGAGTTAATGGATTTCGGCACGGGAAAAATCAAGAAACAGACGTTTTCTAATAGACGAGTTCATGTGTCCTGTCAAGGCCAAACCCGCATATTGACTGGCATTCAAATCCATATAATATGGGTGCTATGCTGGGAACAGCCGCCGGAAAAGGAGGAACAAATGTATTTCGACAAACCTGGAAAACAGAATACCGAACAGACCTTGGCGCTGGCAGCGGCGCGCGCCCGGGAGCTGGGCATTGCCGAAGCCGTATTGGCCACCTCAAAGGGCGACACGGCCTATCGCGCACTCGAATTTTTCGGGGCAATCCGGATTGTAGTGGTAACCTACCACTGCGGCTTCAAGGAGCCGTTCAAGCACGTTATGACCGACAGCGTACGCGCCGAACTTCGACGTCGAGGGGTGACGGTGGTGACCGCCAGCCATGCCCTGTCGGGTATCGAGCGCTCGGTGGCTGCCCGGCATTCAGGGGTCTATCCCGTCCTGCTGATGGCCGACACGCTCAAGCTTTTTGGCCAGGGCACCAAGGTGGCGGTTGAGGTCGCGGTCATGGCCGCGGATGCCGGGGCGCTCAGCGGTGGGGACGTTGTGTCCATAGGCGGATCCGGCCGCGGGGCAGACACGGCCCTGGTGCTCAAACCGGCCCACCAGAACAATTTCTTCGACCTGCGCATCCGCGAAGTCATATGTAAACCGCGGGAGTTTTAGGGCGATGCTCGAAAGCTTTTTCTTTTTCATCGGCGGAGTCCAGCCCAGGGTCAAGGTCCTGGACGAAAAGCCCAGACGCTGCCCGCAGTGCGGCCTGCACCAGGCGTACATGAAGCGGGTGGACCATTACATCAGCCTCTTCTTCATCCCTGTGCTTAAGATCAAAACCGGCGAGCCCGTGCTGATCTGCGATCGCTGCCAGGGACCGGTGAAAGAGGCCGGCCCAGCCTCTTTCCGGCAAACGCCGGAGCCCGGGAAAACCTGCCGATTTTGCAAGAAAGATTTTCCGGCCGAATTCACTTTCTGCCCCGTTTGCGGCCGGCGACTGTGACATTCGTTGGTTGCGTTATGACGCCAAGCGTAGGCTCGACCCCATCCGAACGCCACGTAGTTCTCGTAGCTCCCGAAATCCACTGGAACACGGGCAACATCGGCCGCACCTGCCTGGCGGCGAACGCCAGCCTGCACCTGATCAAACCATTGGGGTTTTCCCTGACGAGCAGGGAAGTGAAGCGGGCCGGGCTGGATTACTGGGAGCATGTGAAGCCGACCGTGTGGGAGAGCTTCGCTGCGCTGGCCGAGGCCATGTCGCCGGCCGATGGCGAGGTGGCGGTCTTCACCAAGACCGGATCGCGGTCCTTCTGGGACATGTCACGCCCGTCCAGGCTTTTCCTGGTCTTCGGTTCGGAAACCAGGGGCTTGCCCGAGGAGGTCATCGTGCGCTACGCCGCTTCCACCTATTATATCCCCATCACCGACCGCACACGTTCGCTGAATCTCTCAACCGCGGCGGGCATCGCCCTCTATGAGAGCCTGCGCGGGCTGCCCGATTTTCATGCCTGGGCATCTCTTCAGACTGATCCACGAACCTGAGACCGATTGCCGGGGCCAGGGTGATGACGGGCCCTGGCTGAATCTGCCATGAACGGCTGGAAATTCTATCGTTTTGAGCCGTTAAGCCAGGTTTGACGGTTTGACATGGGAAGGAGCGTGATTATAGTTTATGCAATTTTCAGACCAAATAAGGTCAATTTGACTGAACCGTTGGGGAGGAGACATGCGGTTTGACCGATTTACCATTAAATCACAAGAAGTTATTCAAAAAGCGCAATCGCTGGCCGCACAGTACGGCAACCAGCAGATCGAACCCGAGCACCTGCTGAGCGCCATGTTGGCCGACCGGGAGGGCACCGCGGTCGCCATGCTGCGTAAACTCGGCGTCGCGCCGGAGACCATCGCCGGGCAGGCCGTGCGGGCCATCGAACGGATTCCTCAGGTGAGCGGTGCCGGCACGGGCGAGGCCTACATTTCCGGCCGGACCAAAGCCGTGCTGGAGGCGGCCTTTGCCGAGGCCACCCAGATGAAGGATGAGTATGTTAGCGTCGAGCACATCCTGCTGGCGATCATTGAGGAGAAGGCGGGTGAGGCGGGCCGGATTCTCTCCCGGGCCGGTGTTACGCGAGACGCCGTTTTCAAGGTGTTGCAGGACATCCGCGGCACCCAGCGCATCACCGACCCCAATCCCGAGGACAAGTACCAGGCCCTGCA
This sequence comes from Hyphomicrobiales bacterium, assembly GCA_050257775.1. Taxonomy (GTDB): domain Bacteria; phylum Desulfobacterota; class Desulfobacteria; order Desulfobacterales; family SpSt-501; genus SpSt-501. The sequence continues at coordinate 4,053 of JBLMXM010000284.1, read as the reverse complement.
GCGCTTCAGCCGAGACCTTACCGACCTGGCTCGGCAGGGCAAGCTTGACCCTGTGATCGGCCGGGACGAGGAGATCCGGCGAGTGGTGCAGGTGCTCTCCCGGCGGACCAAGAACAACCCGGTACTGATCGGGGAGCCCGGCGTAGGCAAGACGGCCATTGTCGAGGGCTTGGCCCAGCGCATCGTGGCCGGCGACGTGTCGGAGACGCTGAAGAACCGTCGCCTGGTGGCCCTCGACATGGGGGCGTTGGTTGCGGGCGCCAAGTACCGCGGGGAGTTCGAGGATCGGCTCAAAGCAGTGCTGCGCGAGGTGGAAGGCGCGGAGGGGCAGATCATTCTCTTCATCGACGAGCTGCACACGGTGGTGGGCGCCGGGGCGGCCGAGGGGGCTGTGGACGCCTCCAACATGCTCAAGCCGGCTCTGGCCCGGGGGCTTCTGCGCTGTGTCGGCGCGACCACCCTGAATGAGTACCGCAAATACATCGAAAAGGATGCAGCCCTGGAACGGCGCTTCCAGCCGGTCATGGTGCGCGAACCGAGTGTCGAGGACACCATCTCCATTCTGAGGGGCCTAAAGGAGAAGTACGAGGTGCACCACGGCGTGCGCATTAAGGATTCCGCCATCGTGGCCGCGGCTACCCTGTCGCACCGCTACATTTCGGACCGCTTCCTGCCGGACAAGGCCATCGACCTGATCGATGAGTGCGCCTCCAAGCTGCGCATCGAAATCGACAGCATGCCGGCCGAGATCGACGAGATCCAGCGCCGGATGACCCAGGCCGAGATCGAGCGCCAGGCCCTCAAGAAAGAGAGCGACCCGGCCTCCCGGGAACGGCTGTCCCGGCTGGAGGGCGAGCTCGCCGACATGAAGGCGGAGCTAGGCCGCATGAAGGCGCACTGGCAGAAGGAAAAAGAGCTCATCCAGGACATCCGCACCATCAAAGGTGAGCAGGAGCATCTGAACTCGGAGGCTCAGGTGGCCGAACGCGAGGGCAACCTGGCCCGGGTGGCGGAGATCCGCTACGGGCGTTTGATTGAGCTGAACAAGAAACTCGAAGAAGCCAACCATCGGCTGGCCGAGCTTCAGAAGGATAGCCACATGCTCAAGGAGGAGGTCGACGACGAAGACGTGGCCGAAGTGGTGTCTCGCTGGACGGGCATTCCGGTGAGCCGTATGCTCGAGGGCGAGCGCGACAAGCTCGTGCGCATGGAGGAGCGCCTGCAACAGCGAGTGATCGGCCAGCAGGAAGCCGTGTCGGCGGTGGCGGACGCCGTACGCCGCGCCCGCTCGGGCCTTCAGGATCCCAACCGGCCGATCGGATCCTTCATCTTCATGGGCCCCACCGGAGTCGGCAAGACCGAGCTCGCCAAGGCCTTGGCGGAGTTCATCTTCGACAGCGAGCAGGCCATGGTGCGGGTGGACATGTCCGAATTCATGGAGAAGCACTCCGTATCCCGGCTGATCGGTGCCCCTCCGGGCTATGTGGGCTACGAAGAAGGCGGCTACCTTACGGAGGCGGTGCGGCGGCGGCCCTATTCCGTGGTGCTGTTCGACGAAATTGAAAAGGCCCACCCCGAGGTATTCAACGTGCTATTGCAGATCCTGGACGACGGCCGCATGACCGACGGCCACGGCCGCACGGTGGACTTCAAGAACACGATCATCATCATGACCTCCAACGTGGGCAGCCAGTGGATCCAGGAGCTGAGCACCAGCGACCGCGTCGAGATGGAGCGCCGGGTCACAGACGCCCTGCGGTCGACCTTCAAGCCCGAATTTCTGAACCGCATCGACGAGATCATCATCTTCCACAACCTCACGCCCGAGCAGATCGGCGCCATCGTGGAGATCCAGGTTAAACGCCTGCGCAACCGGCTGGAGGAGCGCCACATCGAACTGCGGCTTTCGGACGCCGCCAAGAATCTCCTGGCCCGCAAGGGCTATGATCCGGTCTACGGCGCCCGACCCCTGAAGCGTGCCATCCAGCAGCTGATCGAAAACCCGCTGGCGTTGGAAATCCTCAAAGGCCGGTTCCCGGAAGGCTCACGGGTGCTGGCCGACGCCGAGGGCGACCGGGTCACCTTTGTCCGTGACTAGATAGGGGTGTTGAAAGCTGTGTGCAAGACCCACCCAGCCGCCTCGCCGGCTGGGTGGGTTTTTTCGTGATATAGGTGATGCGTTTACTCCGAGGTTAACTATCCGAACCTGAATTAAGCTGGTCCTATTCTGGATTTCTGCGGCAAGGCCGGGAAGGGTCTGCGCCCGATGCAATTCGGTCAAACCACTTGATTTAGATTGTAATAGCCAGCGCCAGCCGCTATGATGGCGCTTCGGGGTGGAGAGGTTCTTCTCAAAATGAAGCTGTCAACCACCGATAGGCTTCCCGATTTCTTCAAGCAGTTTTCGAGCTCCGACCAGGTGCTGGTGGTAATTTCCGCAGATCCGGATGCCATCGCCTGTGCCTTGGCGGTGAGCCGTCTGCTGGCCGGCAGGGCGGCCGGGATCACCATCTCCAACATCAACCAGATCGACCGGCCGGACAATCTGGCTATGGTCAGGCTGCTGAGAGTGCCCCTCGTGCCCTTCGCCAATGTCCTAATCGAGCAGTTTGCGAAATTGGTCATGGTGGACTCCCAGCCGAACCACAATGAGCGCATGGCCGCACTGCGGCCGCAGGTTATCATCGATCACCATCCCGACACCGGCTATAGAGCTCCATACACCGATATCCGGCCGAGCTACGGGGCGACGGCCACCATTTTGACCGAATACCTGCGGGCGGCACGTATCGTTCCGTCCCAAAACCTGGCGACCGCCCTTTACCATGCCATCAAGACGGACACCGACGATTTCAAGCGCCAGACTCTGAGCGAGGACCTGCATGCATTTCAATACCTGTTCCGCCGGACCAATATCCAGCTGGCACGGCGCATTGCGCAAGCCGACCTGCGCTTCGATTATCTGAAATATTTTAGAACCGCCCTGCAATTCATGCGCCTGCGCAAAGGCCGGGTGTTCGTTCACCTGGGAACGGTGGCCAACCCCGACGTGTGCGTGGTCATCGCGGACTTTTTCATGCGGATCCACACGGTAAGCTGGAGCATCATATCCGGCATATACGACCGGAAGCTGGTCATTATTTTCCGCAACGACGGCGCGCGCAAGAATGCGGGCCGGGTGGCCCAGGAAGCGTTTGGCTATTTCGGATCGGCCGGAGGGCATAAGACTGCCGCGCGAGCCGAGATCAACCTGGCCGACTCGAAAGAGCCCGGCATCGACTTCAAGGATCCGCGCAAGGTGCTCAACTGGATCATCACCCGCACGGAAAAGAGAACACGGCGCAAAGCCGCTGCCTCCAAGGCGGACGTCGAGGGCAGACCTGCTTCGGATAACGTTTTAGGCGGCCATTCATGAACGAACCTGCGCACGACATCATAGTGACGGTGCTGGGCTCAGGGACCTGCGTTCCGAGCCTTGATCGCAGCTCGTGTTCGGTCCTGGTCGAAAGCGGCGGCCGAAAGTGGCTGATCGACTCCGGAGCCGGCACCCTGCGCCGGATGCTTGAGGCCGGAACGACGATCTTTGAATTGTCGTACCTGCTATACAGCCATCTTCACCCGGACCACACCGCTGATCTCGTCCCTCTGCTCTTTGCAACCAAATACCCGGACGGAATCAGCCGCACGGAGCCGATCACCATAGTGGCCGGCCGAGGCTTTGCCGGTTTTTACGGCCGACTCAAGCAGGTCTACGGCAACTGGATCGACATCGGCGGCAACCTGCTCAGAATTCTTGAAATGGATGTTCTCGGACGCGATCAGGTCCGCCTGGCAGGGGTGACTGTCGACACCGCCCCCATGGATCACAGCCCACAGAGCGTGGCCTTCCGCCTGACCGGCCCGGGCGGCAGAAGCCTGGTTTATTCCGGCGACACCGACTACAGCGAGCAATTGATCGATCTTGCGCAACAGGCCGACTTGTTGATATGCGAATCGGCTTTCCCGGAAGGCCGGAAGGTACGCGGCCATCTGACGCCCGCATTGGCTGGCGAG
>JBLMXM010000283.1:0-2729 GCA_050257775.1 Hyphomicrobiales bacterium | reverse complement strand
TTTTACCGATTTTACCGATCCAAGCGACTTACTTTCAGTTACCTTGATTTACCAAAATGGTGCGGGGAATAGTGCGGGGAATAAGGTGTATTATACAAAAATCAAGGGCTCAGGAATTTATCCTAAGCCCTTGATTTTATTGGTAGCGGGGAGAGGATTTGAACCTCTGACCTTCGGGTTATGAGCCCGACGAGCTACCAGGCTGCTCCACCCCGCAGTATGATTAGAAGCGGATTCATAACCCCGTCTAACGCCCGATGGCTATGTTGCAGGCTTCTCGAAATGCTCACATACTGCCGTGTATGCTGCGCTTTCGAATCGGCCTGCGCCTTGCCCTCAGCCGTGATACGAGGTTGTGAAACCGCTTCTCGCGAAGCAACTTAATAGCCGAGCGGCGCAGATAAGTCAAGGCATATCAACAGAAAAGTGGACTGGCCGGTTTTCAACGGCCGGATAGATCCTCGAGGCGCTGGCGCAGGAGAGGGGCCTCACTTGGGGAGCAAGTGAGGAGGATGTGCTTCAGGCGGCTGGATTGTCCCGAGATGATCTCCAGGCTGGATTTGGGAACATCTATGGCTTGGGACAGGAGCGCGATGCAGGCCTGGTTGGCTCTGCCCTCCACCGGTGGCGCGATGAGCTTCACTTTCAAGGCCTCTCCGTGCAGGCCCATGACCTGGTTGCGCGAAGAGCGGGGCTGGACATGAACTTTGAACATCAGCCCCGATGAATGGGATTGAATAGAGAGCATGATAAGAAAAGTGCTGGGTTCAGGGTTCAGGAAAACGGACGGCCGGGCGGCTGCTACTTTTTCGTGCGCCTTGAGCCGTGCGCCGTAGACCTTTTTTTTATCGTTTCGATGATGCGCGTCGTGGAGATGCCCTCGGTCACCGGAATCAACGCGGTGCGGCCGCCGAGGCGTTCCACCAGTTCGCGGCCGACGACGGTCTCGCCCTCATAGTTGCTCCCCTTGGTCAGGACATCCGGCCGCACGGCCTCGATCACCTTCAGCAACTCACGCGTGAAGAAGACCACCACGTAATCCACGCTGTCCAGGGCGCACAGGATACGGACCCGCTCCGCCTTGCCGATCACCGGCCGTCCCGGCCCCTTCAGCTCTCGAACGGATGCATCGTCATCCAGGGCGACGATGAGGACATCGCCGTGCGCCTTGGAGAGGGCCAAGAGCCGGATATGGCCTGCATGGAGCAGGTCGAAGCAACCATTGGTGAGAACGATGCGCTTGCCCTTGCGGCGCAGGTCTCCGGCGATCTTGGCGATCTCGGCGAGATTCTTATGCTTGACGGCAGCAGGATCAAGCGATGGACAAAGCTCCTCCAGCAGCTCAGCACGGGTGACGGCAGCGGTGCCGACTTTGCCCACCACGATGCCGGCGGCCGCGTTGGCCAGCCGGATGGCATCCGGGTAGCCGAAGCCTGCGGCCAGTCCGAGAGTCAGCGCAGCGGCCGCCGTGTCTCCCGCTCCAGACACGTCAAAAACCTGCCTCGCACGGGTTCCGATTTTCAGAGGTTCAGCCCCGCGTTCGAAGAACACCATGCCGTCCTTGCCGCAGGTGATGAGCAGTTTCTCGACTGCCACGGTGTCCAGCAGGCGCCGGCCGGCCGCAAACAAGCCGGCATCGTCCATGATCTCAATCCCTGACGCCAGAGAGGCCTCTTTCTTGTTGGGGGTGATGAGGGTCAGGCCGGCATACTTCGAGTAGTCCGTTCCCTTGGGATCGGCGATGGCGGCCCGGCCAGCATCCCTGGCCTTTTGCGCCAGGGCAGCCACCAGTTGCCGGGTAACCACGCCCTTGCCGTAGTCTGAAATCAGCACGGCGTCGGACTGCGGGAGAAGCTCACGGGCCCGGCGAATCAACGCGGCTGTGGAGCCGGCGCTGACTTCTGTCACAGTTTCGCGGTCGATGCGCAGCACCTGCTGATGCTCGGCGATGATGCGGGTCTTGCGCGTGGTGGGCCGGTTGGGCTCCGCCACCACGGCACTCACGTCGGCCCCCAGAAGAGCGAGTTCATCCTTGAGCTTTTTTCCTTGGGAGTCCTTGCCGACTACCCCCGCCACCATCACCGTGGCGCCCAGAACGGCCAGGTTCCTGGCCACGTTGCCGGCGCCTCCCAGGGTATTTTCTTCACGGGTTACCGACAGCACCGGCACGGGTGCTTCAGGAGAGATCCGCTCGACCCTGCCCCAGACATATTCATCCAGTATCAGATCGCCAATGACCAGGATCCTGCACTTCTCAAAAGATGAGAAATCAAGCTTCATGGTCTATTTTTTAAAGTAACACTTTAATTTTTTCAGGATGAGCGATCAGCTTCCGAAAAAAATCAGGCGGCCGGACCACCCGGCCGGATGTGTCCACAAAGGCATGCTTGGTAAAGCCCTCTGCCAGCAGCGTGCGGCCATCCTCTCGGTAGATGCGATAGTCGAACTTGACGCCGCCTTTGACCGATCCATCGACCGACGTTTCGATGACGATGACCTCATCGTAGAGCGCCGGAAGGGAGTACTTGGCTCGGCACTCCGAGACGGGGAGAAAAAAGCCGCGCTCCTCGATGGCCTTATAGGAGAGACCGAGCTCGCGGAACAGCTCGGTGCGGCCGATTTCAAACCATCGGAAGTAGTTGCCGTAGTAGGCCTGCCCCATCCGGTCGGTGTCCCCGTAAATGACCCGGCAGGTTGTGCGGTGCGCCACGGTGTTCAGCCTCCGTTGC
>JBLMXM010000282.1:0-11488 GCA_050257775.1 Hyphomicrobiales bacterium | reverse complement strand
GCATCGAGCTGCTGCAGTACTACCGGCAGCAGAGCGTGTGCACCAACTATCACCGTTACGGCAACCTGGGCTTCCGGGCAGGAATATTCGCCGAGGACTGACGCAGGTCATCATGTCATACCTCCAACTAAGGATAGCGCTTCATATCAACCGAGTGGTCTGGAATTTTGACAAGATTATGATAGTCTCAATTGGTCGGACCGGATCCGTAAAATAGTACTGAACATCGTCCGGTGAATAATTCTCAGGTCAGAGGCCGACGAACATACGATGAAGTGCTGTTGGAATGTACTGGTTAGTAACGGGAGGGGTATGAATCGATCCGTCATCTTCATGATGATACTGGTACTTGCTGGGCCTTTAGCCGTATTTGCAGCGACCCTGCAGAATACGGACTCACAGGAGTATGAGTTGCAGATACAGGAACCCGGGCGCCCTTACGGCAGCCAGTACAGAGTCCTTGAGCACTCCAAGGTGGACCTTTGTTTTTATGGATGCCAGATGACAATCCTTCGCACGGGGCAAACGGTGAGTGTCAACCCGAATGACTCGGTCGTCATCACTAATCTTGTCATGTATGTGTATCCGGCCCGTTAGCGATTGGAGTGCGGGGCGCTTGGAAAAGAGTTCTTGCGGCTATTAACTCGTCTGCTCGCTTCTGGGTTGGTGCATAAATATTTTTTGGCTCGATAGACTTCGATTCTCCTTTTTAGAGTCCGGTCACTCAATCTCCAGGGCAACTATAGGAATATCCCGCATCTGCTTCATGATGACGTCATGGATCGCACGGTCGTCATAACGGGATCTTCGGGCTACCTGGGTTCTGCCCTTTGCGCAGGGCTGGCCGGTGATCACCGCATTGTCGGAGTCGACCTGCGGCATCCGTCCCCCGCGCTCAGGCAATCCACCCCCGAAGCAGTCTGGGAGAATCTGGATATCTCCGATGCCGAAGCCGTTTCAAGCGCTTTTCAACGCGCCGTCCGGACGCACGGCGGAATAGACTTCATCATTCACTTGGCGGCCTACTATCATTACGGCCGCCGCTGGCGCCGGGAGTATGACATCCACAACATCCAGGGCACCCGCAACGTCATCGAAGCAGCCTGCCGCGCAGGAACCGGCCGCCTCATCTTTGCGGCGAGCATCGCCTCGCTGGTGCCTCCTGCCGCCGGTGCGGCTCTGACCGAAGAAGCCGGCGACGTGGCGGAGTTCCCGTATTGTAGGAGCAAGGCCGCCGGCGAGCGTTTGTGCGCAGAGCGGCTCAATGATCTTCCGGCCGTCGTCATGCGGCTCGGCGGGGTTTTCAGCGACTGGTGCGAGCTGCCGCCCCTTTACACTCTCATGCGGCTGTGGACCCGCCGCGGACCCATTGGCCGCTGCATCCCCGGGCGCGGTAAGACCGGGTTCCCTTATATCCACCGCAATGAGGTGGTGCGGGTCGTCCGCCGCATCATCGAAAAAAACGAAACCCTGGCGCGCCACGAGGTCCTGTTTGCCTCCGAGGACGGCTGCACCTGCCATGAAGACCTGTTCGGGCCGATCCGACGGCTCGGTGGACAAGACCTTTCCGCCGGCCCCATCCATATACCGCCGCAGCTGGCCATTTGGTTTCTCTACCTGAAGCTCGCCGCTAACGGTCTGGCTTTTCGCCGAACCTACGAGCAGCCTTGGATGCTGGCCTATGCCGACCGGCCGCTGCGCGTCGACACGCGCAGTACCCGCCAAAAGCTAGACTGGAATTCGAAGGATGAGTACCGTATTCTGAACCGCCTGCCGACGCTGATGGCGAACTATCGAAACCACCGGCGATACTGGCAAGCCCGAAACATCCGCCGCAATGAAGGCCAGTACGAATTCGAACCTTAGGGAGTGGCTCCTGCTATGATGCCGGTTCTCTTCATTGGCCATGGCCATCCGCTGAACGCCATCCGGCGCAACGACTCCACCGCCGCGCTGGCCCGAACTGGGCAGGCCTTGCCGCGGCCTGAGGCCATCCTCGTCGTTTCGGCCCACTGGCTGAGCCGGAGCGGTGTTGCCGTGTCCGCCACGGAACATCCGGAAACGATCTACGACTTCGGGCCATTTCACCCCGACCTCTTCCGGATCACCTATCCGGCGCCGGGTGCCCCCCGCCACGCGCGTCGTATAGCCGAACCCATCTCCGCCCCGACCGTCCGGATCGACCTCCGCCGGGGCTTGGACCACGGCGCCTGGACGGTTTTGATGCACCTGTTCCCCGCGGCCCAAATCCCGGTATTCCAGCTGAGCATCGATATTGCCCTGCCACCGCAGTACCATTATGACCTTGCGCGAAGATTGCTCCCGGTGCAGTCGGAGAGTATCATGGTCATCGGCAGCGGGAACATCGTTCACAACCTCGAACGCGTCGACTGGGAGGACGAAAATGCACCTGCGGAGGATTGGGCCAGAGCGTTCGACGAAACGGCCAAGAACCTTATCCTAACCCAGCGTCAGGATGGCTTGATCCACTGCGAACAACTGGAGTTCGTTCGGACCGCCATTCCAACCAACGACCACTACCTGCCCATGCTTTACACCCTGGGCGTGCAGCAACCGGGGGAAGCCGTGCAATACCTGTTCGAGGGATTTCAATACGCCAACATCAGCATGCGCTGCTTCCGCATCGGGTGAGGAATTAAACCTTTTCGTCCTGGTGGATGAAACCACCGAACAGTGCTACCGCAACGCTCCGTCTCCCACCTGAGCGATGACGTCACCATAGCAAGCCTGCCCCTTGGCCGCAGTTAAGGCTACCCGTCAAACCCCAGCCCCACAGAACACTCGGAAGGCACAGGCGGGGTGCACCCTTTTCGGGTCGCAAGGCGGCCCCCCTTCAGCCACCTGCAACAATCGTTTACACCAAGCAAATTTGCCTGCACCCTCATATTCCTGATTTTTCTTATAATTCAGAACGTTAATAAACGGCATGCCCATTGCTCTGGATATTGGCAACTCATATGGGAGGAACGACCGATGAAAAAGACGCTCCATGAACATCACTACGAGCTTCGGATCGAGTCGCTGCGCGACGACCCAAGAATAAATTACCAAAAGCACCTCGTCGTCGTCGAACTCCTGGCAAGAGAGCATGGCTGGAAGCATTTGTGTGAACGCGAGTGCATCGACGTCAAAATGCAGAACATCTACACCGCCTGATTGAACTCATTTTCAATTCCGGCGACTGATAGGTGGTCACCGAGGACGGGTAGAAAGTAAAAGAAGGTGGTCACATGAGAATCTTTAACCTCAAGGTGCCGATATCCAAGCCCCTAAAGGAGTAGTTCATGCTTTTAGGGGCGTAATACTATCTTCTTCTAAGCAACCAGTTGAAAATCAATTTTGTGCAACTCGATTGGTCGAATCTCAAATTCAAAGAATGTCGTTTCCCCTTTAGGGTTAGGAGGAACCATGAAAAATCTGTGTATCTTTATCGCACTTCTTTTCTCTCTGAGTTGGATGAGCGGCTGTTCGGTATACATGGCTGCAAGGCAGCCGGATCAAAAAGACCTTCATGTCTTGGACCAAGGGACTCCGCGAAGCCATGTCATTTCTGAACTGGGCCCACCTATGTACACCAGAGACGAAAACGGCAAAACATGTGATGTCATCAGCTTTACCCAAGGATATAGTAAAGGGGCAAAAGTCGGCCGAGCAGTCTTCCATGGTGCCGCCGACGTTCTTACTTTTGGCTTATGGGAGGTGGCGGGAACGCCGATTGAAGCAGTTGCGGATGGAACACCCGTAAAGGTGGAAGTCTATTATGATCAAAGGAATTGCGTGGACTTTATTAAAGTAATTCAGGGTCAGGACGAATTGAAAGAGGTTACCAGCTATAAGAAGACCAATTGAGGCGCAATCCGACCACAAGCGCCGGGCTGAAGGCGGCGGTGGCCTCCAAACTGGCCTCGGCCGAACTGCCGAACGAGGAGACCACCGCCCTCAAGGCAATGATGGGTGGACCTTGTGGAAGTGGCTTTTCAGGGTCTGCAGCGCGCCAGACGAGCACGGGGCCATGAGATACCGTGCTCACAGGAAAAAGCAAGCTCTCCGAAAGTCGGTTCACCCGATCGGCACCTCGACAGGGTTGCTTCGTATGAATTAAACACGGCTGAGGCCTCTGGATATTTATTCAGTCAGCATTATGGCTCTGGCAATGAAATATGTCGATTTAGAGCCCGTTAAAGGAAATCGCGAATTCAAAGTCTGATCAAAGGAGACGTTTTCGGCACTATGTGCCGAGTCGAGATAGTTACTTCATACCTCAAAGAAAGGCTGTCTCTTGATATCATCCGACGTATCACCGAAGTGCCAAATCTGTGATATCGTCTCCGTCCTCCGGCTCAATTTCATTTGATTTTTCACCCTGGACAAAGGTACTATTAAGCCGAATCGTGGTAACTTTCCCACTCGACCGCACTTGGAGCAGGCGCTGGTTTCGCTAAGCGGTTCGGGTCTCATTTTCCAGCTCGATCTCTTTTCAGACTTAGTCTCCCTATCCTGAATTTGCCATACCTTCTGCTCAAGGAGGTTCTCATGGCTCAGGAACTCAAACGCAAGCTTTCGGCGATTTTAAGCGCAGATTTAAAAGGCTACAGCCGCCTCATGGGTGAGGACGAGGAGTGGACGGTCCGCACCCTCGACACCTTAAAAGTGGTGATGAAGAACATCATCCCCCAGCACGGCGGCCGAGTGGTGGATTCAACTGGCGATAACCTTCTCGACTACTACACCAAGTCCAGAACACCTACCTCAAGCACGATGACGCCGTTCCAAACGAGGAAGTCGAACTTTTGCTTTAACTGACTTCGTCGTTCATTAAGCACCTTGCGCGAATGGCAGGGCGGCCGTGAAGGGGAAAGAGGATGGCGAAATCAGAGTTGATCCGGGATTTGGTGGTCATACTGCCAGGGATCATGGGCAGCACCCTGGCGAAGAAAGGAAAGCTCGTCTGGGCGCCGTCCGGAGGTGTAATCCTAAAGGCAATCACCACCTTCGGCCGAAGCATCAAGGAGATGACGCTGCCCCAGGGCATCGGTAACGACCATCCCAAAGACGGGGTCGAACCGGTGGCGCTTATGCCGGACCTTCACCTGCTGCCGGGCATCTGGAGCGTCAATATCGGGTATGAAGCTCTGCTCAATTTCCTCCGAACGAGGTTTCATCTCATTGAACGCTCGCCGGACGACCCGGAGCGGATTGCGAACCTCCTGCCCGTGGCCTATGATTGGCGCCTCTCGAACCGTTACAACGGAAAGCGCCTGAAGAGCTTCGTTGAGCCAGCCCTCGAACGGTGGAGAGCCCAGGGCGGACAATTCGCCGAGGCCAAACTGATTTTCATCTGCCATTCCATGGGCGGCATCGTGGCCCGCTGGTTCATCGAGAAAGAGGGTGGTGCAGAAATCACCCGCAAGCTGATCACTCTCGGCACGCCTTACCGGGGCGCCCTGAACGCCCTGGACCAACTGGTCAACGGTGTCAGAAAGGGCATCGGTCCCCTCAAAGTCGACCTCACATCCTTCGCCCGGAGCCTCCCGTCGATCCACCAACTGCTCCCGGAGTATGCCTGCATCGAGACTGGCGGTGGTCTCGTGAAGACGACCGAGATTACCCTTCCTGAACTCGACCCGACAATGGTCGACGATGCCATGAGGTTCCATGACGAATTGGACCGGGCGGCATCCGATGCCAAAGCGAGCCTGGACATCCATCCCATCGTCGGCACCCGGCAGGCGACCTTCACCACGGCACGCATCTCGGGTAGCTCAGTCGACCCCATGGAGACGATTGGCAGCGAGGATGAGGGAGGAGATGCCACCGTACCGCGGCTTGCGGCGATACCGAAGGGCCTGCGGCCGAACAGTCCAGTCATCCGCTATATCGCCGATCAGCATGGCTCGCTCCAGAGCAATCAGAATATGCTTTACGAGATCGAGGGCATCCTCACAGCCAAGCGGGTTATCCATCGGGGCATGCCCCAGCTCGAAATCGGTATCAGGACCGAGCCGGTAGTCCTGGCGCGCGAGAAGATCGTGGTCCAGGCGACCGTGGCCGGCGGCGAGCGGGTGGCACTCCAGGCCGAGGTGATGAATGAGCAGGGGAAGAAGGTGACGACCGTGCGGTTGCGTACTGCGAATGGTGTTCATCGCTCCGAGATCGATCCCCTCCCGCCGGGAGCTTACCGGATCATAGTCGGGGGCGTGGGTTCTGCAGCCGGTGCTGTTTCGCCGGTGACGACGGTGGTGCTCGTCTGGTCGGAATCGACTGACTGATGGATGGAAAGGTTATGAAGAGTATTCCTTCGCTCTATGTCGGTATCGGTGTCGGCACGTATGATCACGAGAATTTCGAGCCGCTGCCCAAGGCGATTGACGAGGTCAAAAGCGTTGGCAAGGCCCTTGAGGCACTCTACGAGGTCCAATTGATCGAGGATCCGAGCTTGGCAGATGCCCCAGCCAAACTCATGGAAAAGCTTCCTCAGGAGATTCTCAAGAAAGGCGGGCACCTCGTCATATATTGGTCGGGCCATGGGGAGCCGGCGTCCGAGGGCAAATTGCACCTTGTTCTCAAAGATGGCAAACCTAAACAGACCCCCCTGATCACACCTGAGTATCTGGCTGGCGAGGCTGCCCGCACGGGTGCAAACCAGGTCTTGCTGATCTTTGACACCTGTTTTGCAGGCGGGGGTGTCTTTCCGGCTGGCAAGGTGGTCAATGATGTTCACCGTGAGTGGCCACCGGGCAACCCCAACGTGTGGATAGGGGTTCTGGCGTCGGCAATGGAGTATGAGAAAGCCAGAGATGGCGTGTTCGGTGCACGACTGCTTAAGCTGCTGAGGGAAGGACCTGACCCCGATCCTAGCGATCTATCAATCATTTATCGCTGGAGCGAAAAAAATGAAGGGGTAAAGGCCGATGATCTGATCTATACCCTGCTCAAGGAGTGGAAAAAATTCGAGGATCAGAGACCGAAGCAGATGGTGATCGGTCCCGCCAACTGCGAATTAAGGATTCCCAATCCCAAGTACAACCCCGACGCACCCGACCGGGTGGTGGAGCACCTCCGCCGTGCCGCCCAGGGTGTGGCTCCCGGCGAAGAGGGCTTCTATTTCACCGGTCGCGCCGGCCAGATCGCCAGGATCGTCTCTTGGCTGCGGGCCAGCAAGCCGGGTCTATTCGTCATCACAGGCCCGCCAGGCAGCGGCAAGTCGGCTATCGCCGGCCGCATTGTAAGCCTCTCGAACCCGGTTGAGCGATCACGACTTCTTGCACAGAGTCCTCTGGAGCACGATGATCCGGGAGAAGGTTCTGTTCACGCCCATTTATACGCCCGAGGCGTGACGTCGGAGCGATTGTGTCAGCTCATTGACGAACAGCTTGTTCGGCGGGGTATAATCCAAGGCAATCCTGGTGGGCCTCGGAACAAATGGGAGTTGCTTGGGGCGATCGAGCGTATTCAGGGCCCACCAGTATTCGTTGTCGATGGGCTCGAAGAGGCCGGGGATGAGGCCTGGCGAATCGCCGAAGACGTCATCCGCCTGCTCGCCACGAAATGCCTCGTACTTGTCAGCACCCGCGAGCTGCCCCCCCGGGAAGAGGGAGGTCTCTCCCTCCTTCAGACTCTGGTTCCGGGCGAGACCATAGATCTGGGAGAAGAAGCGATTCAAGAAGAGACTCGCCGCGATGTCGGCCTCTACATCAAAAGACGGCTCTCCTCTGTCTCGGGAGAAATAGACCCGGCGAAGATCGCGGCTGCGATCGCGCGCATAGCACAAGAAGAACGGGAAGGCCTCTTCCTGTTGGCCCGGATCATCACCTCCCAGCTCCTGACCACCCCGGTGGACACCTCTGTTCCTGGCTGGGAGGCTCTACTGGATCGGAGCATCGATGCCGCGTTTGAACGCGAGCTTTCGGCGCTCCCTGGCCTGCGGCGTGACAACCAGGAACTCCCGCAAGCCGCCAGGGAGCTTTTGATAGCCCTGGCCTGGGCCTATGGTTCAGGCCTGTCCGACGACATCTGGCCCATCGTGGCAACGGCCCTGTCGCCGACAGAAACAAACTACCAGAGGGATGACCTCTTCTGGCTCCTTGGGCAGGCAGGCCGCTTCGTGGTGGAAGGAGGAGAAGGTGGCCGTGCTGTCTACCGGCTCGCCCATCAGCCGCTTGTCGAGCACCTGCGGCCCAAGCCGATAAAGATTGATGATCGGGCAATCGCGGAAGACATGGCGGCCAGAATCGTCCCGGCCCTGATCAAGCACTACCTCGAATTAATGGAAAGTGGGCAGCCGCCACAGTCTCACCCCTATCTCTGGAACTACGCCTGGCGCCATTGTTCTGATGCAGGCGAGAGGGGGCTTACGGCTCTCCGTGAACTAGTCAACCGTGATTCGGCGGCCTTTCTGCCCGACCTGGCCATGTCCTTGAACAACCTCGGCATCCGTTACAGCGAGGTCGGCAGGCGGCAAGAGGCGGTGGCACCCACCGAGGAGGCCGTCACAATCCACCGTAAGCTGGCCGAGACGAACCCGGCCTTTCTGCCCGACCTGGCCACGTCCTTGAACAACCTCGGCATCAGTTACAGCGAGGTCGGCAGACAGGATGACGTAGACTCCGTCTGGGAGGGTGCCATCGGCTCGATCACCCTTGCCTGGGCAAAAGCCTTTCTCTTCATCCGGCGCGCAGCGGGACGGCCCGAACGTGACCTCTCCGCCGTCGGTGACCTCCTGGCTGCCCAGGCTCTCATCACCGACGAGGAACTTGATGCGTTGGAATACCATGCCGTTTGCCGAAGCCGGAGAGAACAGGATCCCGCCACCTTTGATGACGAGTGGCGGAGGCGGTCTGGGCAGGAAGTGCCGGAATGGCTCGTGAGGGACAGACCCGGCACAGGCGTATGAGAAGACTTTGGTCAATTATCTTTCCCCTATCATTCTTGCTCATCTAATTAGAGCTGCCCATGAAGCTAAGTAGGCCTATCAATCGCATGCACTCGGACAGCAAAAAGCTCCGCTTCGCTCTGCTTTTTGCTGCCGGTGATTTGCAACGTTGAAAATATCAGCCTAAATTCGACTCCCAAGAATGCTGTGTTTGTGACAGCCTAGGCGGAGCGTTGGTTGATTCGAAAAATTACCGATTGACGTACTATAATGCAGACAACCGGTTGTCCGATTCTAAAAGGGTTTTTGGCCATTCGCTCGTCTGCTTAAGTTTTAGTTAGTGCGTCTTATTTATTTGAGCTCCTTAAACCTCAGCTCAGCAGTTTAAAGTTCGAGCACTCAATCTTCACTGATAGAGTTCCCTCACCTGATTTCATAATGGCGTCATGATGCGAACGCTCATCGGCCTTCGATTGATCTCTCCGGCGTCACCGAAATGGATGCAGTGCCCCGGGCAGACATTGTCGGCGCAGGCGGGGATCAGGCCGCGGTCCACGCGGTGATGGCAGAGGTTGCATTTCTGGGCGACGCCCTTGGCGGGGTCGAAGGCGATGGCGTCGTAGGGGCAGGCTTCGAGGCAGGCCTGGCATCCGGTGCACGCCGCTTCGTCCAATATGACGATGCCGTCCGGCCGCTTGGCGATCGCCTCTGCGGGGCACGCTCCGGCACAGGGCGGATCGTCGCAGTGTTGGCATATCCGGACTCGAAACGTGAATTCGAGCTTCCCGGCCACCCGCTTCGGGCCGTCCTCCCAAACCGAGATGAGCTTGACCCCGTCGGCGGTCCGGTTCTCCTGCTTGCAGGCCACCTCGCAGGTCTTGCAGCCCCAACAGAATTCTTCCCCGATTCTCAGAGCAACCTTTGTCATGGCGTCTCTTTTGGCTCCGGATAGATCCGGCACAGGAGCGAACGGATATGGGTCGCCCCCATGGCCGGATCGCAGTTCGCGTACGAGTTGTCCGTCAGGATGTTGATGTTGGACTCGTCCCACCCGTGGTCGGGGTCCTTCTTTTCCGGGAACCACCAGGCATGCTGGGCCGCGACGATCCTCGGATCCATGCCCTCGAAGAGCTGCGCGCGCTGGCGCACCTTGCCGCGCGGCGATTCGATGACCACCCAGTCGCCCTCCCGGATGCCCTCCTTGGCCGCCGTCTCCGGGTGGATCTGAACCACGGGATCGCGGTGCAGCTCCCGCAGCCAGGGGACCTGGCGGTTTTCGGTGTGGAAAAATCCGGGGGACCGGGCGCCGGTGATGAGAATATAGGGATACGCAGCATAGAGCTCCGGTGCGCTGACCGGGCTTTCGGGCGGCTCCCGGTATTTGGGCAGCGGGTCGTATCCCCAGGTTTCCAGCAGGGTGGACCAGAGCTCGAACTTGCGCGTGGGCGTCGAAAAGCCTTTCTCTTTGAATTTCTGCGGCCGGACCTCGCCTCGGATATAGTCCATTTTCTTGAAGTCCTGCCAGGTGATCCCCAGGGGCTCCAGGATCCAGTCCAGAGCCTTTTCGAAATCATCCCACCAGTGCTCGCCCTGCCCCACGCGATGGGCGAGGTCGTTGAGCATTTCATGGTCCGACCGGCACTCGCCCACCTGGATGACCTTTCGCCGGGGCAGGATGTAGCCGTGACGCTTCCAGAAATCGCCGATGTAGTCCATCTCCAGCCAGGTGGCTGCCGGCAGGACGATATCGGCGAGCTCGGCCGTAGGGGTGATGAAGAAATCGGACACGGCCATGAAATCGACTTTCTGCAGGGCGCGGTAGACTTCGCGGGCGTTGGCGCGGGTCAGCACGGGGTTTGAGCTGATGAAAAACAGCATCTTGACCGGGTAAGGCTTTTCTTCGAGAATCGCATCCCAGACGCACTTGGGGTTGATGATGGCGAAGTTTCCCGCCAGCCGGAAGCGCTCGCCCCCGAGGCGCTTGTCCCGCTGGGCATCGGCGAGCATCCGGTGGGCTCCGAAATAGCCCACGTTGCGGATCCGCGGGGGCGGAAAGAGCATCTGTCCGCCGGGGACGTCGATGTTGCCCGTCAAGCCCATCAGGAACATGAGCAACCGGTCGTTGTCCGCGCAGTTGACCTGCTGTTCGATCGCGACCCCCCATTGAACGGCCGCCGGCTTGGTAGTGGCGAAGAGCCTGGCCGCTGCGCGGATTTTTTCCCGAGGAACCCAGGTGATCGTCTCCACCCGCTCGAGCGGGTATTCGTTGACCCGTTCCACGAACGGCTTCCAGCCGTACACCTGGTTCTCGACGAAATCCCGGTCGTAGAGCTCTTCGTTGACGATCACGTTCAGCATGCCGTACGCCAGGGCCGCGTCGGTGCCCGGCCTCAGCGGCAGCCACACATCGGCTCGGGCCGCGATCCGGGTGAGCCGCGGGTCCACGGCGATGAGCTTGGCCCCCTTGTTCAGGCTGACCGAAAAAGGCTCGCCCTTGTAACAATCCGGGTTGCTGATCACGACGTTGTTGCCCCAGACCATGATGCACTTGGGGTCGTTGGCGTAGTCCACGATGGGGTTGGTGCCGCAGGTGAT
>JBLMXM010000281.1:0-4064 GCA_050257775.1 Hyphomicrobiales bacterium | reverse complement strand
CCGGACCACCGGCAATCGCTGGGTCTGATCTTTCCAGTCCGCTCCCTTGGTGCTGTCAACATAGACCAGCGGCCCGGCATCCAGGCTGAAGCTCTGCCAGCCTTTGAAGATCTGGAACCGGTTCGTCCTCACGGGATCGTCATAGTCATCCAGGACGCGGCCGAAGAACTTGTTGAAGTACACGCTACTCTCTTGCCAGCCCATGTAGCCTTTTTTGAACAGACGAAGATAGTCTTGGTCGCTGACCAGGTCCAGTTCGAGCCGGCTGAAGGCATCATACGGCAGAGGATTTTCATGGCTCATCCGGAGCCACCAGCGGTCGTGATTGGGCCGCAGGCCGGGCGTGTCGTAGCCCCATTTGTCGCTCGAGTCGCCCCCGTGGTCGGTTTGCTCGTCATGCAAGTAATCGAACATGAGGGCGCCCTTGGCTTCGCGGGTGAGGTAATAGCGGTATTCCAGACCCGGCCTCACTCCCCGTTTGCTCATGTACTCCGTATAGAAGGTGGCATCCATCTGGTCGTCGATCACCCAGAAGAACGGCTGATTGTAAAAGGCTCCGGTTCGTTCGGTGTAACCGAATTCAGGGGTCAGAAACCCGCTCTGGCGTTTGTTGCGGGCCGGGAAGGATACATAGGGGAAGTACATCATCGGGACGTCGCGGGCATACACCAGGGCGTTCCAGGCGGTTCCTGAGCCGTCGTCGTGGATTTTGATGTCGTTGCCGGATATCTTCCAATCGGGCGGGTCGCCGTCGCAGGTGGTGACGACGCCCCGGTCGACGGAATAAAGGTCCGCCCCGATCTTCTGGATCCGGTCCGCCTTTATGTAATAGTTGCTTTCCGAGATGAAAACGACCGCGTCGTCGAGGTACCCCTTCTCGCTTTCCATGTCGAATTCCAGGTAGGACCCCGAGAGGACATCCGTCCCGGCGGTCATCGTCACGTTTCCCTGCGCATAGAGCATCATGGTCTGCGGGCTGTAGCGGATGACATCAGCTGAGATCGAACGGTCCATCTTGGAGACGACGACGTCGCCCTCGGCGATGTACTCATCGCGGGCCTGGTCGTAGCGGAGGTGATCGGCCTCGATATTCCAGGGCAGCTTCGGGTCCAGGGGGGCCAGGTGAAAGCCTGGACCACCGGCAGGCTGGGCATGGGCCGGTGAGTCCGGAAGGATGGAGGCGCACAACAGAAGGACGCATCCGGCCATCGCCAGCAGCCTCTCCCTGGCCCGGGCACGGCGGTGTCGGCTTGGCGTCATGGAGGGGTCCATTCGCTCGTGTTCCTCCGGTCCTGGAATGGGGGTTCGGCAACGGGTGGGGTTGCGGCGGCCCACCGGAGTCTTGGCCCTGGACCTTGAACCCTGCCGAAGGTTAAGCTATAAAACTGACTTAGCCAAAAATGTCAAGCTGTTGTTGTCTCATGGATATCCTTCTGACCAATGACGACGGTATTTATGCCGAAGGGCTCTGGGCGCTTCACGAGGCCCTTTGCCGGGAACACGCGGTGACGGTCGTTGCTCCGGACCGCGAGCGCACGGCGGTGAGCCACGGGATCACGCTGCATCAGCCGTTGCGGGCCAGCCGGTTGGCCGTGAACGGCCATTCACAGGGGTACGCCGTCAACGGGACCCCTGCCGATTGCGTCAAGCTGGGAATGTTGGAAATCCTGAGTCGCAAGCCCGATATCGTGGTCTCCGGCCTGAACCCCGGCGCGAATGTGGGCGTGAACATCAATTACTCGGGGACGGTGGCTGCAGCCAAGGAAGCTGCCCTGGGAGGTCTTCCGGCTATCGCGGCCTCTATCGAGGCCGGCGCGCCGTATGCCTACGAGACCGCCGCCGGCTTCATTGCCCGGCTGGTCGGCACACTGGCCCTTCGCGGGCTCCCACAGGGAACCTTTCTGAATGTGAACTTTCCCAGCGTGCCGTGGCAGGAGATCGCCGGGGTGCGGATCAGCCGCCACGGTCTATCCCTGTTCAAGGAGTACATGGAGAAGCGGATCGATCCCCGCAAGCAGACCTACTACTGGCAGGGGGCGGATATGCAGACCTTCGAGGAGGATCCGAACGTCGACGGAGCGGCGTTGCGCCACCGCTTCATATCCGTCACTCCGATCAAATGTGACATGACCGATTACGATGCGCTGAACGAGCTCAGGCAATGGGGAATAGAGGTGAAATAGGAGCCGGCATGTTGATCACCCTGGAAGGAGGGGAGGGCGCGGGGAAAACGACCCAGATCGTGAGCCTGGCCGGGTATCTCGCCGAGCGAGGGCTGGGGTGTATTCTCACGCGGGAACCCGGCGGCACCGATCTCGGCAAGCGGATTCGCGCCCTTCTGCTGGACCCCGATCACGCCGGGATGGCTCCGGAAACCGAGCTGCTGCTTTACATGGCGGATCGGGCCGAGCATGTCAGTACGGTCATTCGGCCGGCCTTGGCCGCCGGCAAGATGGTGCTCTGCGACCGGTTTTTCGACGCCACGCTGGTCTATCAGGGGGCTGCCCGCGGCCTTTCCCCGGAGTGGATTGCGCAGTTGCATGACCTGGTGTTTGCCGGACTCCAGCCGGACCTGACCCTGCTGCTGGACCTGCCCGCGGAGGTGGGTCTGGCCCGCGCCCGTCGCCAACTGGAAAAGGGCGCGCGTTCCAGCCAGGAAAGCCGTTTCGAGGATGAAACCCTCACCTTCCATCAGCGGGTGCGGGCAGGCTATCTGGAGCTGGCTCGCCGGAAGCCTGAACGGTTCAGAGTGATCGACGCCGATCAGGACGCCAGCCGGGTGCGAAAAGACATCCGTTCCGCAGTGGGCGAGTTTTTAAAACAGAAAAAAGTAACAAGTAAAGAGTAATGAGAAAACCAGGATTCATGGTTCAGGGTTCACGGAAAAACGCGTCAACGCGACGGGCCCGCTAACGCGATGAACGCTTCGCTTCTCGACGCCATCGGCAACACCCCGCTGGTGGAAATCCGGCGGATGAACCCGAACCCGCAGGTGAGAATCCTTGCCAAGCTGGAGTATCTGAACCCCGGGGGATCCATCAAGGATCGACCCGCCCTTTACATGATCGAAGCGGCCGAGCGGTCCGGTGAGTTGACACCCGAGAAGATCGTGATCGAGGCCACCAGCGGCAACACCGGCATCGGTCTGGCCTTGGTGTGCGCCGTGAAAGGCTATCGGCTGCTGCTGGCCATGTCCGAGTCCGTCAGCATCGAGCGCCAGCGGATTCTCAAGGCACGCGGCGCCGATATTCTTCTCACTCCCGGACACCTGGGCACGGACGGCGCCATCGAGGAGGTCTACCGCCTCATCCGGGAAAACCCCGGCCGTTATGTCGCCGTTGACCAGTTCAACAACGAGGCTAACTGGAAAGCCCATTATTGCGGCACCGCCGAAGAGATCTGGCGCCAGACCGCCGGGGCGGTCACGGTGCTGGTGGCCGCGATGGGGACCACCGGCACGCTGATGGGGGTTTCCCGACGGTTGAAAGAGCACAATGCCGCCATCCGGATCATCGGGGTCGAACCCTATCTCGGGCACAAGATCCAAGGCCTCAAGAACCTCAAGGAGGCCTACTGCCCCGAGATTTTCGAAAAGCAGCGCCTCGACCAGAAACTCAACATCGACGATGAAGAGGCTTACGAAATGGCTCGGCGGCTGGCCCGGGAAGAGGGGCTGTTCGTCGGCATGAGCAGCGGGGCAGCCATGGCGGCAGCCATCCAGGAAGCCGGTCGCATGGCCGAGGGCACCATCGTTGTCATCCTGCCCGACGGTGGGGAACGATATCTGAGCACCCCGCTGTTTGCGGCCGAGGAGAGGGTGGAGGTCGGCTTCTATAATCGCCTCAGCCGGGCCCGCGAGACGCTCGAACCCATCAAAGCAGGGAGGGTGTCCGTTTACTCCTGCGGCCCGCGCCTGCAGGGGCCGCTTCAGCTGGCCGAGGCGCGGCGGTTTGTCGTGGCCGACCTTCTCTGCCGGTATCTCCGCTGGCGCGGGCTGGCGGTAAAGCAGGTGGTGGACATCATAGATCTGGAGATCTCCGGTTCTGCTGCAGTCGGCCGGGTGG
>JBLMXM010000280.1:0-5826 GCA_050257775.1 Hyphomicrobiales bacterium | reverse complement strand
TGCAGGTGCTGGCGGTGGGCGCCAAGGAGACGGTGGAGGTGCAGGTCAACAAGGTGCTCAAGGCCCTGGGTGACCCGGCTTTCAAAGACCAGCCCCGGGATGCGAAGATCGCCAAGATCCGTTCCATCGTAAACGAGATTTTCGATTACACCGAGTTATCCAAGCGAACCCTGGGCCGGGAGTGGCCCAAGTTCAACGCCCAGCAGCAGAATGAATTCGTGAAGCTCTTCGGCGACCTGCTCGAAAAGACGTACGCCGATCGGTTGCTGTCCTATTCCAACGAAAAGGTGGTTTTCGAAAAGGAGTCGACGCTGAGGGAGAACCAGGTCGAGGTCACGAGCAGCATCGTAACGGGCGACGGCAAAAAGATCCCCTTAGACTACCGGTTGATCCAAAAGGACGGCAACTGGCGGGTCTACGATGTCATCATCGAGGGGATCAGTTTGGTGAAAAACTACCGCGACCAGTTCCGCGACATTATGGCGAAGGATTCACCCGAGGAGGTCTTGAAGATGCTCCGGGACAAAGTCGCCAAAAGCTGATGACTTTGTAAGAAGGCCAATCTCGGCGTTGCGCTTCCTCTCGCAGTCGCTGCGGCGTACTGAAAGTATGCCTCGCGCCGCGAGACTCGCGCGCCTTGATCTTGTCCCTCTTACAAAGTCATCGAAAAAGATGACCGTTTACGATTTAATCAAAAGTTGATGACTGGGTAATACATTCACTAACAACTGAGGCCGCCCGCCCAAGGGTGGCCTCGGCTTTTAGGGCAGCGGCTTCGTCTTGGAAACCCATTCCTCTCCCCGCCGCGGGTCCAGCCGCTCGATTTCGAAGCCGGCCTGCGACGTGTCCGCACTGATCAGGAAATAGTATCTCCGGTTGCCCTCAAGCGCCACGCTGATGCCCCGGTCCGCAACCCCGATGGTGTGCAGGCCCGGCGGCACCTGGAACACGATGTGATCCCCGGCCCGGATATTCGCGATGACCTCGCCGTCATAGGTCACTTTTACCTTGACCCACCAGTCGAAGAGGTTGTCGTTGCGAATGACGATGACTTGGCTGGAGCCTGGAGGACCCTCGGCCGGGGGGGCATTCGGTGTGCGGCCGTGAGAACAGGCGGCTACGAGGCACACCGCCAGAAGAAGGAAGGCTCGTTGCATCGATGGGTCTCCTTTTACGCCGGCTAATGGAGTTCAGCGGGCAGTGTTCTGCATCGCGTCCAGGTAACGGTCGAGTTCCTGGATGCTGGCAAACACCTTGAGCGAGGGCAAGGCGTTTAAGATGTCGAACACTTTCTTGATCTGGGGCTGCAGGTTGATAAATACGATCTTGCCCCCGCGCTGTTTCATGGCCTTCTTGGTTTTGATGAGCACCCGGATTCCCGAGCTGTTGATGTAGTCCGCGAACTCCATGTCGAAGATGATCAGATCGGGGTTCTGCTGGAGCACCCCTTCCGTCTTTTCCTGGAAGATCGGGTTGGAGCTGGTGTCGATGGAACCGATGGGGGCTACGACGAAAATGCCCGGCTTCTTGAGCGAGGTATTGACTTTCAGTGCCATAATCCCTCCTTGCCAATTACTCCAGCCAACACTCCGATCGAAGGTTCACCCGGCCCCACGCACTTTCTGAGGCGTGGTCTGAAGCGGCCGGAATTCGTGAAGTCATGTTCTCGCGCAACCTCGGTTTGCCTTGCCGACGGCAGACTTCCCATAAACCAGTCGGGTGGCCGAACGCAAGCTGAATTTGTTTTTCGCCTGCCTTCTGGGGGCCTTGCATTGAGCCGCCTCGGCGCGTCTCGCCCGTCGGTCAAAGTAGCGCGTGACTGTTACAGCCGCTGGTGCTCCGGCGATGGCCCGGGCTGGTCGCCGCCGGCCTCGTAGCGGCGCCGGTCGAACTCGGAGATCACCTGCGCGCCGAGCAGGAGGATGATTACCGCCACTTCGATGCTGAGCAGGGCGACCACGGTTGTGGCGAGCGAGCCATAGATCACGTTGACCAGCGACAGCCTGGAGTAATACCAGACGAGGATGCGGCGGATGACTTCCCACAGCACCGTGGCCGTAACCGCTCCGCTCAAGGCATGCCGGAACGAAATGCGTCCGACCGGCATGACCAGGTAGAGTGCGGTGAGCATCAGGACCATGCCGCCCATGCCCATCAGGTACAGGAGAACCCGGGAGGACCCCCTCAGGCTCACTTCATAACCGAGCAGCAGCACCTGCTGCCGTTCGAGGGCATCCAGCGCGCCGGAGATCATGGTCACCAGCATCACCCCCACGCCCATCAACAGGATGAATACATACGGTATGATGGCCGATATGAAGAACGGCCGGCGCATGGCCTGCCCGCGGTGGGAGAAGATCACCGCCATCGTGCTCTCGAGGACCGAAAAGGCCATGGAACTGAAAAACAGCATGATGAGAAAACCGACCACCCCGACCAATTGACGTTTCGCCAGGAACATGCGCACCTGGTTCGCCAGGCTGTCGGCATAATTGGGGATCAGCAGTTCCATGTTCCGGGCGATGGTCTGGATCAGCAGATCCTCATTGACGAAGTGAGAAAGCCCGACCAGAATGATGGCAAACAGCGGCACGATGGAAAGCAGCGTGTAGTACGCTACCGCCCCGGCCAGCAGCAGACCCTGGCGGCGCTTGAAATCCAACAGAACCTGGAGCGTGAACCTGCCGAACCGGCGCAGGATGCCGAGGCGCTCGACCGTTGCAGGCGAAGCATCGGCATTCCTGGGAGCGTCTTCAGTCATTTCTTCTCCGGCTTCAACTGGCGCAGGACCGAAAACGGTCCGCCGGCTGGCTCCTCAAGACACCTGCAGTCGCCGGCGTTCAGGTCGGCGCCACAACGCGTACAGAGACCTTTGCAGGCCTCGCTGCACAACGGCTTCAAGGGCAGCGAGAGAATCACCTGCTCCTGAATTCCCTCCGTCAGGTCGATTTCCTCGCCCTGGAAAAAAATCAGACCCGCCTCTTCGGCGTCGATCTCCTGAGTGTCCGGTTCGGCAGGCTTTTCCACTGCGGGGCGCTCCCGGGTGTAGGTGAGGGCGAAGGTCGTCTCCAGCGGGCTTACAAATTCAGCCAGGCACCGGCCGCAACTCAGCCGCACGCTCGCGCGGATTTCGCCCTCGACCTCCACCATGTCGCCGGCGCGCATCGCCCTGAGCCGTGTCCGGATCGGGCTGATGAAATCGCATTCGCGGCCGCGAACCATTTCGCGCAGCGCCGGGAATCGTTCCGCCGGGGTTTCAAATTCGAGGGCGAGGCTGGTTTCCTTGAGTTCTTCGATTGAGATACGCATGATGATGTCCGCCCTTGACCGTCGCCCGATAGGGTTGGACTTTATTATACTCAATTGCCTTCAGAATACAAAGAATTGTTTGGGCAGACTCACATCGCAGCGGAGGAAGTATGACGATCGGCGGCTTGCCGAGGCGCAAGGGCTCTGCTATACGTATAGTAGTTAAAGCGAATTTCCGGCTAACCCGATTCTATTTGCCAAAGTCATGAAACCCTCCCCCACCCAGCGATCATCCTGTTTGCGCTGCGGGACCTGCTGCCGCAAAGGCGGTCCGGCTCTGCACGTGGAAGACCGCGATCTGGTAGTGCAAGGCGTCATCCACACCCGCCATCTCTACACGATCCGCAAGGGGGAGCTCGCGCGGGACCCGGCGAGCGGGGACCTCATCCGCGTCGAGGGCGATATCATCAAGATCAAAGGCCGCGGGGACTCCTGGGCCTGCCGCTTCTTGGATGAGGACGCAAACGCCTGCCGCATTTATGCGCACCGTCCCCTGGAGTGCCGGCATCTGGAGTGTTGGGACACCTCACGGTTCAAGCAGATTTACGGCACGGGTCGGCTGTCCCGCAAGGATCTGCTGGCCGACGTGCAAGGGCTTTGGGAGCTGATCGAAGACCATGAGCGGCGCTGCGATTATGACCGCACCCACCAGCGACCGAAGTGCCCGCCCGGACCCGGCGCTGCCGAGATCAACCGGGTCGCCGCGGAGATCACTCGCTATGACGCCGAACTACGTCGGTTGATGGTCACCCAAGGGGGTCTTGAGCCTGAGATGCTGGATTTCTTATTGGGACGGCCGGTGGACACTGTTCTGCGTCTTAATTCAAGCGTTTCTTCTTCTGGTTCCTGACGGCAAGGCCCGGGCGGCACACAGCCTCCCCGAGCCTTGGTGTGACATGATAAAGACGTCCAATATCGGTCTGACTCGCGCTAGGCAGCTTGGGCGCTGACCCCTTCCAGAGCCTCCTGCGAGCGGCTGCTGGCATCCTCAGCGGCCGGCTTCAAGGTGCCGGCGGCCCCCCACACGAATTTGCCGTACTTGACGTAACCGAACACGTTGTTCAAGCGCGAATCGATGTGGGGTTCGAGCGGGACTACATTGCCGTCGATCAGCGGCTTGAGATGCCGGGCCAGTTCCCGCGATCCGCCGCCGGTCAAGACGATCAGGTCGATGTCCCAATCCTGAGCCCAGAGCCGGTCGATTTCGCCGGCGATCGAACCGGCCAGTTGTTCGAACACCTGGTCGCGGATGCCGACAAAGTTGATCGGTTTCCCGCGCATCCGGATTTCACCATCCTCGACGGCCTGGTAGAGTCGGTAAAGTTCGACCGACATCCCGCATTTCTCCTGAAGCTTCTGTGCAATCAGGCCGAAGGCCCTGGACATTCCGCTGTCGATCGTGCGGCTGCCGCGGTCGATGTGGCGCAGCCGGTCCATGATCGTGAAATCGGTGGTGCGAAAGCCGATGTCCACCACCCCGATCTTTCGCGATGCCAGCTCCTTTTCAGTCACTCTCCCCTGACCGTCCATCAGGAGGTTGAGCAGGCTTCCGAGGGGCTGGGGCAGCATGCGCACCTTGTTGATGTAGATTTCCTTGGTGACCGTCTGGCCGTTCGGGGGGTGGTAGGCCACCGAATGGTGTCCGGACAGAATTCCCTGAAAACGTTCATGATTGCGCTTATAAAAGCCGATCGGAAGCCCCGAAACGACGTTTACCGGAACGTTCACCTGATTGCCGTTTTTGATCAGCAGTCCGGCCGCGGTGAGAGCCAGCACTCGGACGTAGTCCGTGATGAGCTTTTCCTGGTCCAGGGTGAACTTGGGGGTCCGGGATTGCTGTTCAGCCAGGTCGCCGATGAAGAAGGACTTGCCGTCGATCGTCACATTGATATGGTCCGCCGAGCGGTTGTCGCCGAAGTCGGCCCAATACTGAACTTCAGCCGCATCGCCGATCAGCGACTTGAAAATAATCGTGTCCGTGCCGTTTGTGGCCTTGGTAAAGCCAAAGCCGATGTCGATACCCAGGATCTGCATGGTTGCCTCCTCAGCGCTTTTTCAAACGAAAACAGACCGCTGCGTGCGGATGGGGTGTTTGCGACCTTTCTCGTTGGTATCATCGGCCAAGCTCCGACTTTTCTTTAGCGCAAGTTCTCGCAACTCATTAAGATTTGGTTTATTATTCGGTCAGGCGCCTGCGACGGTTTCCAGGGCCGGAGCCGGTAGATGTTCTTTTGCCGGAGCAGCAACCTTTCCTTTAAGGAGCGGGAGATCATAAGATGAAGGCGATCGTGGTTAAGCCGGGTGATCATGGGCCGCGGCTGGTATGGGAGAAGGCGCCGGAAGCGGCGATGGGTCCGGAAGAGGTCCTCGTCGCGGTGCGGGCCACCGCCGTGAACCGGGCCGACCTGCTGCAGGCCCGGGGACAATACCCTCCACCGCCGGGGGTGACGGACATCCTGGGCCTTGAGATCGCCGGAACAGTCAGCGCCTTTGGGAACGCGGTCCAGGGCTGGCAAC
>JBLMXM010000279.1:0-6121 GCA_050257775.1 Hyphomicrobiales bacterium | reverse complement strand
ATGCTTACAACGTCCCAGCGCACGGCAGCCAGCCAGCCCCATACTTACTCGGACAGCCCCAGAGGACCAACCCCCACGAAGCCGCTGGCCGTCTCTGCCTGTTCTCGGTACCCTCTAGACGGCTGGGGGGCGTGGCAGAGTCGCCTGAAAAATTGGTTGCGACTCGCCGCGGCGCGCACCCCGCTCCGCCTGTGCGTCAGATGCCGGAAATTGGCAGATTTAATTGCCAGAAGGGTTACACTTTTCGATGAGTCGAACCAATGCCGGGTAGTCCACCTTGGCGTTGTGGCGTCGGTCGACAGGAACGCGAGGCACGACCAGGATCCGTTCAATAACTGCCCAGGAGAGTGAGGACTTAAGATCGGCCCACCGCCTGGATCTTGATCGGGTTGTCGGCTCCACCACCAGCACGCGGCTGCCATTTGCTTGGACACAGGCCGAGCGCCGGACCGCCGCGCAGCTGGCGGCGGCGGTTTCGACCGTGAAGGGATACAGCACGCCCTGCCGGTCGCAGATGGCCGCGGCACATCGCCCCAGCAGCCAGAGGTTCCCCTCTTCATCCAAGCGCCCGGCGTCTCCGGTGCGGTGCCAGATCTTCCCGGCCACGCTGAACTTGATGGCCCGGTCCCCCTCGCCGCGAAGGTAGCCTTGAACGACGTGCGGCCCGCAGACCACGATCTCGCCGGCCTTTCCGGGGCCGAGGCACAGATCGTCGAACTCGGAGGCGCTGAAGGGTCCGATCGGCGTTCCCCAGCAGTCCGGCAGGATGCGGAGCTCGATATGTCCGATCGGCTGCCCGGCCAGCAGCCCGCAGCCTGAATCCATTGCCATCCGATCGGCTGGACGGAGGTCCGGCCGGTAGATACAGGCGATCGGTTCCGCCTCCGTGGACCCGTAGATGGCCGTGATCTCGGCCTGAGGGACGGCAGCTTGGATCCGATCCAGGAGGCGTGGGAACACCGGCGCACCTCCCGTGTAGATTCGGTGGATGCCGGGGAGGCTTATGTTTTTGCAGAGACAGTGGTCGACCACCCGTTCCAGAAAGGCGGGGGATGCCTGGATACAGGTGACGCCCAGCTCCCGGATGCGGTCCACGATCGGCGCAGGGTCTATGGAACCGGGACGGCGCAAGTCGCATCCCGGCAGCAGGCCGGCTGCCCCGGATCCCAGATTCGACAAGACGAAAATGGGCAGGCCGGTCAGGACGAGGTCGGCGGGCGACGTCTTCAGTTCCGCGGACAGGATCTGCTGCTGGGCCGCCAGCAAGCCATGGCTGCGCACCACGGCCTTCGGCACACCGGTGCTGCCGCTCGTAAACGTCACCAGGGCCGGGGTCTCCGGCGTGCACCCGGCGGCTTCTCCATCGTGGGAATAGCGGCTCCAGTCGCTCCAACGGCGCGCTCCCGGCAGCGGAACCGCCCCGGTGGCGAATTTGACCGGTATGCGGCGGAGGGCCGGGCTGAGACAGCGCAGCAGGTGAGCCTTGGGGGTTGCGATCAGGGCTTTCGGCGGCAAGACGGCGCAGCAGCGCTCGATGTGTTGTC
This sequence comes from Hyphomicrobiales bacterium, assembly GCA_050257775.1. Taxonomy (GTDB): domain Bacteria; phylum Desulfobacterota; class Desulfobacteria; order Desulfobacterales; family SpSt-501; genus SpSt-501. The sequence goes on along the minus strand of JBLMXM010000279.1, from coordinate 4,577 downwards.
TGCCGGCGGACGGGTCGATGAAGACGGCCACCAGCCCGAGGCGTAGTATGGCGAGCAGCGCCACGTAGAGGTCGACCGACATGGGGACAAAGACCAGGACCGGGTCGCCGGTCCGAAGGCCGACAGCCGCCAGCATGGAGGCTGCCCGGGCGGATGCGGTATCCAAATCCCGGAAGCTGACCGGGTGAGCCCGGCCTTGCTTCCAGTCCACCAATGCGGCGGCATCCGGCCTCTGTCCGACCTGTCGATCGTAAAGTTCGTAGATATTCATGGTTACACCAGCTTTCTGGCAAACAGGGTGTAGGATCTGATCGGCCGTGCGTAATGGGCCGAAAGCTTTTCTGAAACGTTTCCTTTGCGGATCAAGGCGTGGATAACATGGCGGTAGCCGAGGCCGTGCGCCGACTGCTGGCAGATGGCCAGCAGGGCATGGCCCAGCCCGATTCCCCTGAAGTCCGGGGCCACGGCCAAGGTCTTGAGGATCACCGTATCCATGGGCTCGCCTCTTTGCGCCTGGAGGATGTCCGGAAAAGCGAACACAAAGCCGATGGACCTCTTGCGATGCTCGGCCACCCAGGACAACCCCGGGACAAGGCAGGGGCGCAAGGGTCGATACATCGATACAAACTCATCTTCGGTTATGGGGCTGAAGAGAAGGTTGTCTTTAAAGCTTTCCAGGGACAATTGGAAAATCCGGCGCACTTCGCCAGCGAAGTCTTCCAGCTCCAGCGGACGCAGCCGGATGCTGTAGCGCCTCATCTGCCAGCTGTGATCCGGCGCTATCGGTGCCGGATCGCCCAAGCATCCGGTCTGGGCGGAAAAATAGCTGGCCAGCGGCTGAAAACCGGAATCCTCGAAGTGACCGGCCCAGTCCGGCGGCGAATCCGGCTCAAGGAAAAAGGCCGGCCGCGCGCTCGAACGGGTGACCAGCCGGTAGCTGCGCCAGGTGCTGCCGTCCATGGGGCCCAGCGCCAGCGTGCACCCTTGGGAGGCGAGATCCCGGCAGGCTGCCGCAAGCAAGGCGGTGCCCGCCGCGGTCGACACGGCAGCATAATGGCCGATGACGCCCGGCCGATGGCCGGGAAGAGGCGGAGCGGACCGCCACCACAGAGAGCAGCGCGCCGTGATTCCGCGGTCACGGTCGAGGGCCACCAAGTGACCGTCAGGCCGGTGAGCGGCTACGGTGCCGGCCGTGAACCCGGGCCTCCCCCAGAAGGCGGCAAAAGCGCTCAGATCATCCGGGGCCTGGATGTGCAAAGGCCTTAGCATTAAGCACCTCCGTGCGAATTTGTTCGGTATTGAAATAAATGGCGGCGCACGAGCACGGCCAGAACGCCGGCCGACACCGCGGTAAACAAGTGAAGCATCAGCAGCGCAACCGGAGAACCCAGGAGGGCCCTCAGGAGCAGGCATCCCGTGAGGGGGATCAGGAGATTGTCGATGCCCCGGCCGGCGCCGGCCTCCACCAGGGTCAGGAGCAGACCGAGCAGCAGCGCCAGCAGCGCAGTCGCGGCAGGATCGGTGTCCCCCAGGGCCCGCAGCCCGACATAGGCACCGGAGATACCTGTGACGAAGAATGCCGCGGAACCCTCCAGGCTCTTGGCCCCGCCGTCGGCCGCGAAGCGATGCCGGCCAAAGCGCTGCCCCACCAGCGCGGCGGCGGAGTCGGCAAATGTCAAAATTACCATCGGTACGCTGAAAAGGAGCCGATCGCCCCCCGAGAAGAGGAACAGCAGACCGGTCGCCGTCACGAAATACAGATCGCCGTGAGAATCGCGGTCAACCCCATCGACGACCCGGCCGATCCCGCCGCGCCATGCCGGGATGCGCTTCAGGGCCAGCAGCCCCAGCAGGCTCGCGGCCGAAAGAACCATCACCGGCACGGCGCTCTGAAACCACCCCGGCAGGCCGAGCGCCAGCAACCCGCTGCCCATGTGAAGCAGCTTCCGGCACCACTCCGGGTGCAGGGCCAGCCTCTTCTGCAGGCCCGCCAGGCCGAGCATCCAGGCCGCTGCCAGCATCAGCACCATCAGAATGGAAGCAAGGCCATTCGGCGTCATCGGATCTCCTCCACGTTCAGGGCGCTGTAGAAAAAGGCCTTGTCCTTGAGCAGCAGCGCAGCGGCCAGCCCCTCCAGCGGCCGCAGGCGGTGGGCGAGCCGCTCCGGGCGCCGCCGCGGCGCCAGCAGGTTCCAGTAGACCAGCCGCGCCCCCTTGCGGCCGGAGGCGACAAGCTTTCCCAGCAGCCGATGAGCATGGTCCGCCGACATGTATTCGAAGATGTCGCTCAGGTTGAAGCCGTCCAGGTCCGAGGCGTCCGGCGTTTCCATGAAGTCCTCGAGGGACTGCACTCGGCAGTCGAGCCGGTCCAGGTTTTCACGGATCGCCTCGAAATTTTCTGGCCGCAGGGCATAGGGCAGGGCGCTCCGGTGGCATCCCAGCAGCAGCCACTGCAGGTAAGGGTTGGCCCCGGGGTCGAGCACGCTCATAGCGTAGCCGGCGCGCCGGAGCAGATGCTCGGAGATGCTGCCTTCGGCATAGTCGAAGAAGCGCGGGTCCCGACCCAGGCGGCCGATCACGCTGCGGGAGAAGAAGAGCCGGGCCGTCCAGCGCCAGCGGCGGTTGTTCCAGGCCTGATCGTAGAACTGCCGCCGGCCCTGTTGATCACGGGTGCGGAAGAGCCTTTCCACCCGGGAACGCGGGTGGACCAGGGGCAGCACATACCGGCGATAAAGCCGGAGGAACGTTTCAAACTTGCCGGCGCCCCCGATGCCCTGCGGAACCTTGTGCCGGCGGCGGTCCCAAAACGCCCGCGTGTCAGGAGCCAGATGCTTCCGGCAGCGCTGGTACAACGCCAGGCGGCGGACGCTGGGCGTCGAGCCCACGAACTCGAGCAACTCGGCATGCGTGAGTTCCCGGTATGCAGCCGCGCGCAGCGCCACGCAGGCGATCTGAGCCGGGCTCAGATCCAGGGCGACCACCCGGCGGGGGCCGCGACTGAGGAGCGCCATGACGTTGTCGCCGGCGGAGGCAATCGACACGTAGGAGCCTCCCGGCCGCACCTGCAGAGCCTCCAGCAACACATCGGCATCCTCCCAGCACTGGGCGTAGCGAATGTCGGCAAAACCGGTTTTGGATTCAATTTCGCTGCGCATGGGCGTTCTCCAATGTGGTGGGGCGGATTCTGCGCACATAGCCGGCATTCCCATCCACCTGAACAGGGTCCCCGGTCGTCAGCCAGGCCGTGGCGCCCTCGAGCGCCACCACGGTGGGAAGCCCCAATTCGCGGGCGACGATGGCCGAGTGGGACAACAGGCTGCCGCGCTCTACGATCAGACCCGCGGCCAGCGGGAACAGCATGACCCAGCCGGGGTCGGTGCGCTCAGCCACCAGGATATCTCCGGGTTCGATGTGCGCCCCGGCCGGGTCCGTCACCACCCGCGCCCTGCCGGAGGCGACCCCGGGGCCGCAGCCGATGCCCTTGCGCAGCTCGCCGTCGAAGCCGATCGGGTCCGTCCGGTTCTTGCCGCCGTTGAAGCGGTTCCCGTAATAGACGATCCCCTGGGTTTCGAACCGGTCGCCCGGCTTTTCCAGCCGCAAATACTCGTCGTATTCCTGCCGGCGAAGGGCCACCAGACCCTTGACGTTGATGCAGGTGGCATAACCTTGGATGAACCCGAACACTTCCTCCAGCTCAAGGTAAAAGATGTCCCGGGCATCATGCAGCAACCCGCACTCCTGGAACCGGCGGCCGATTTCGACAAAGATGGTCCGCACCCGGCCGAACACGCGGGTGCGGTCATACCTCAGATTTTCGCGTATCCGCACCCGCTCCCGCGCGTTGCTCAGCACCCAGTTGAAAACCAGGCGGCGTAGCGGCTTGCCGGCCAGCGCGGTATTGATCCGGGACTGCATGGCATTCGGCGTTGGGTTATCTTCCGAAACCTGGGCCCTATCCCAGGCGACTAGCCCGGTTTGCGACGCCGCCAGGGAGCCGATGGCCCGCAGCAGCGGCAGGGGATTTTCCTGCAGCGTCGGGCTTTCGAGCTTGAGCTCATCGGTGCAGCGCTCGCCGAAGCGCTCTAAATAATTTTGCAGTTTCAGTCGGAATTCGGGAAACCGCCGCAGGCGGCGCATGAGGTCGGAGGCGTCCTCCTGCCGCAGGACCTGCAGCAGGTCGGTGTCGGTTGCGGCGAGCCGGGCCATCTCGGCGATGCGTCGCGCGGGCTCGGTGCTGATCATGTCTCCGCCGCTGCATAGCAGAGCCTGGTGCACGGGTTCGCCCGAGTTCAGCCCCCAGCGCTCGCACAGCCGGCCCAGCACACCGGAAAAGATCATGGTGAAGAAATCGTTGATCAGCGGGGCGTCCCAGCGTGTCAGCAGGCGCCGCTCCAGATCCCTGAATGCGGCGACCAGCCGCTCCGGCGCAGCGCCGGAATAACCTTCCCCGTGAACCCGGAGGGCCGTCTCCAGCCTCTGCCGAAAAGCGGCCGTCTTAGCCCTGAGCCGGACATAGTTGGCGGCCAGGCGCAGGGCGGCGATCAGCAGGCGCAGAGCGTCCAGGAGGCGGAGGTGGAA
>JBLMXM010000278.1:0-5095 GCA_050257775.1 Hyphomicrobiales bacterium | reverse complement strand
GGGGCGACATCGTCGCCGGCGTCATGGGCTCCGGCATCTACCGTACGGAAGAGCTGACCTTATTTTTAGATGTCGGTACCAACGCCGAAATCGTCATCGGCAACAAGGATTGGCTGGCCTGTGCGGCCTGCTCGGCCGGCCCGGCTTTTGAAGGCGGCGGGCTGAAGTTCGGCATGCGGGCGGCGAAGGGCGCGATCGAGGATTTTTCCTTGGATCCTGTCACCTATGAACCCATGATCCTAACCATCGGCCGGGTCCGCCCCAAGGGCATCTGCGGCTCAGGCCTCATCAACATGGTAGCCGTCCTGTTCGTGATGGGGGTGATCGACAACCTCGGCAAGTTTGATCCCAACCTGCAGACGCCGCGCATCCGCAAAACCGAGGGCGGCCGTGAATACGTGGTCGCCTGGAAGGAAGAGACCCAGATCGGCCGCGACATTACGCTTTCGGAGATCGACATCGAAAACCTTATCCGCGCCAAGGGCGCCATCTACAGCGGGTGCATGACATTGCTGACCGAAGTGGGCCTGGACATCAACGACATCCAGCGCATCATCCTGGCCGGCGGCTTCGGCAGTTTTGTGGACCTCGAGAAGGCCATGACCATTGGCCTGCTGCCCGAAATGGACCCGGGCCGGGTGACCTACCTCGGCAACGGTTCTCTGCTGGGGGCGAAGATGAGCTCTCTCACCAACCGGATCCGCCGCGACGTGGCGAGGGTCGTCCGTAAGATGACCAACTTTGAGCTCTCCGATACAACCTCATACATGGACAACTATATCGCAGCGCTTTTCCTGCCCCACACCGACCTGAGCCGGTTCCCCCGGGTCAAAGCCAGGCTGGAGACCCTCAAGAATTTGAGGAAATAGCTCCAGTCTAATCTGGGCGACTCTGTTCTAGGTTCTTGCGGCAACGCCCTGCGGGGTCTGGCTATATGAACAATTGCTCAATTTAGTTCAAATAAATTCCGCATCAGCGGTCATTCCTCTCTTGACAAAGATCAGCGCTCCATAATAAAGGGAAAAGGCCCGATGTGTTTCAGCATGGGCATCCGTCCCTGGCTGCGGCCGCTATCACCTTGAGGAAGGGCAATCTAGCGAACGGCATCCCTATCGAAACGCGTGTCAGAGCGATCGTCGGTATACCATTCCGTTTCAACGGATATCATAACCATAGCACAAGTATGGGGGGCAGCCATTGGAGTTTTGAATGGCTGCCCCCTTGGACTGACTACCCCATGCAAGGCCAATCACCTTACAATTCAACCGGTTAACAAGAGAAGGAGGGAACATTGGGCTTCGAATTCTACAAAGAATCCTATACCGGTAAGATCAAACCCATTACGCTCGGTAAAGGCAAGAACACGGTTACGGTCGGAGGCGAGAGCTGCTATCCCTTCTACCAGTTCGAGGGAGCCATGCCTAACCCGCCCAGGATCGCCATGGAAGTCTGGGACATGGTCCCGGAAGATTGGGCCGACGCGGCTGCGGCGCCTTTCAAGGACGTGCTCTCCGACCCGGCGGCCTGGGCCAAGAAATGCGTCACCGAATTCGGTGCCGACATCATCGTGCTGCAGCTCAAGAGCATCGACCCCAACGGCAAGAACGCCTCGGCTGAAGACGCCGTCAAGACCGTAAAGAAGGTTCGCGCGGCAGTGAACGTCCCGCTGGTGATCTGGGGGTCGGCCAACGCGGAGAAAGACGAGGGCGTTCTTAAGAAGATCGCCGAGGAATGCCAGGGCGAAAATCTGATCCTGGGTCCGGTGGAGGACAAAAATCACAAAGCCATCGGCGCGGCGGCCATGGGGTTCGGCCACTCCATCATCGCCTCCTCGCCAATCGACGTGAACCTCGCCAAGCAGGTCAACATCCTGCTCGAAAACCTGGGGGTGCCCACCGACCGGATGCTGATCGACCCGACGACCGGCGGATTAGGCTACGGCCTGGAATACTCCTACTCCGTCATGGAGCGCATCCGCATGGCGGCTTTGGCCCAGGGCGATGACAAGCTGCAGCTGCCCCTCATCAACAACCTTGGCAACGAAGTCTGGAAATGCAAGGAGGCCAAGCAGAATGCCCAGGAAGCGCCCACGCTGGGCGACCCCGAACGCCGCGGCGTACTCATGGAGGCCGTCGGGGCCGTGGCCTACCTCATGAGCGGGTCCGACATCCTGATCATGCGCCACCCCGAGGCGGTCCGGTTGGTCAAGAGTTACATCGGGCTGATTTACAAGGGCGGCGATGCCAAGGCGGTCGCTCCCATAGCCAAACGGCTGCCGGCGGTCGAGGTCGACCTGTTGAGCAAGTCCCCGGCGCCCAATTTGACCATCACCGAAGAAAAGGAAAAGAAGCCGGCTGCGGCGCCTCCGCCTCCGAAGGCCGAGGCTGCACCCAAGCCTGCGCCTAAAGCGGCGCCGGCGGCGCCCCAACCCGCGCCCGCGGCGGCGCCGACGGCAGTCCCGCCCAAGGTTGCGCCGGCCGCTCCCCAGGTGGATGAGGGCGCCCTGAGGGCCAAGACCGAAGCGGCAGCCAAGGCCAAAGCCGAGGCCGAAGCCGAGGCCAGAGCGAAGGCCGAGGCGGACGCCAAGGCCAGGGCCGACGCCGAGGCCAAAGCTAAAGCCGAGGCCGACGCCAAAGCCAAGGCGGAGGCGGAAGCCAAGCGCGTCGCCGAGGAAAAGGCCAAGCTTGAGGCCGATCTAGACAAGATCCGGCAGCAGCGCGCCAAGGAGCGCGAGGACCTGGCGGCCAAGCGTGCCGCCGGAGCGCAGGCCGAAACCGCGAAGACGCCGGCCGCGGAGCAGAAATCCATGGTCGACAAACTGGTGGAGAACCTGAACTGGGTTCACCGACGAAACCGATAAACTCTAAGGGAGGACCATAGTCCATGGCAGTGATCAAGGACACTTCAACCGACAAGGAAGAAAAAGTGAAGAAGACCGCCGATCCGGTGGCCGCATCCATCGACCCGGCGAGCCAGCAGATGATCCGGCGTGCCCAGGAGATGGGCATCGACACCATCTTCGATCGCGCCGCGGCCATGAAGCCCTGCAACATCGGCATCCAGGGCACCTGCTGCAAGAACTGCGCGATGGGACCCTGCCGGTTGCCGCTCACCAAGGGCGCCACTGGCGAGGACGAGCGCAAGGGCCTGTGCGGCGCCACCGCCAACACCATTGCCGCGCGCAACTTCGCCCGCATGGTCGCCGCCGGCTGCGCCGCACATTCAGACCACGGCCGGACGGTGGCCGAAGTCTTCTATTCGGTGGCCCACAAGGAGACCACCGACTACCAGATCAAGGACCCCCGCAAGCTCGTCGCCATCGCCCCGCACTTCGGCGTCGAAACCACGCTGGAGGTCGACGGCCGGACGGTCGATCGCGACCTGGACGAGATCGCCCGCGAGGTGGCCGTCAAGGCCCTGGCGGAGTGGGGCAAGCCCGAGGGCGAGCTCAACTATCTCCAGCGCGCCCCGAAGCCGCTTTATGAACGCTGGAAGAAACTCGGGGTGCTGCCCCGCAACATCGACCGCGAGGTCGTCGACATCATGCACCGCACTCACATGGGTGTCGACCAGGACTACAAGAACATCCTCAAGCAATGCACCCGGGCGGCGCTGGCCGACGGCTGGGGGGGCTCCATGATCGCCACCGACCTTCAGGACGTCATGTTCGGCACCCCATACCCCCTGCAGTCCGAGGCGAACCTCGGCGTCCTGAAGCAGGACCACGTCAATATCATCATCCACGGCCATGAGCCGGTGCTCTCCGAGATGATCGTAGCGGCGGCCCAGTCCCGGGAGATGGTGGACTACGCCAAATCCAAGGGCGCGCGCGGGATCCAGCTGGGCGGCATCTGCTGCACCGGAAACGAGATCCTGCAGCGCCACGGTGTGCCGCCGGCCGGCACCTTCCTGCAGCAGGAACTCGCCATCGTCACGGGTGCGGTGGAGGCCATGGTGGTGGATGTGCAGTGCGTGTTCCAGAACCTGGCCAACGTGGCCAAATGCTTCCACACCAAGGTGATCACGACCCACCCCATGGCGCGCATGGAGCAGGACAACGTGGTGCACATCGAGTTCGACGAGCACCACGCCATGGAAGACGCCAAGAAGATCGTCCGGATGGCCATCGACAACTTCACCAACCGCAAGGCCGAGGTCATGATCCCGCGGCAGAAGGCGACCCAGATCGCCGGCTTCGGGGTGGAGTCGATCGAGTACCACCTGGGCGGTACCTTCCGGGGGAGCTTTTACACCCTGAACGACAACATCATCAACGGCCGCATCCGCGGGGTGGCCGGGGTCGTGGGATGCAACAACGCCCGCACCCGCCACAACGAAGCCCACATCAAACTGGTGAAGGAGCTCATCAAGAACGACGTTGTCGTGCTCACGACCGGCTGCAACGGCATCGCCTGCGCCATGGAGGGCCTGCTGACGCCGGAGTCCGCCAAGGTCTTCTGCGGGCCGGGGTTGGCCGAAGTCTGCGAGACGGTCGGCATCCCGCCGGTTCTGCACCTGGGATCCTGCGTGGACAACAGCCGCATCCTGCTCGCCGCCACCGAAGTCGTGAAGGCGGGCGGCCTGGGCAAGGACCTCTGCGACCTGCCCGCGGCCGGCGCCGCCCCCGAGTGGATGAGCGAGAAGGCCATCAGCATCGGCCAGTATTTCGTGGCCTCGGGGGTTTACACGCTGTTCGGCGTTAACCTGCCGGTGACCGGCGCGCCGGTGTTCCAGAAATACCTCTTCGAGGACCTGGAAAAGATTTACGGCGGGAAATGGGACCTCGAAGCCGACCCCATCGTGATGGCGCGCAAGATGATCGAGCACATCGACAAGAAGCGCAAGGCCCTCGGGATCGACCGGGCGCGCGAACGCGTGCTCATGACCATGGCCGACCGCCAGAGACTGGAAGCCTAAACCTAAACAGTTTAAATAAACATCCTCAACGAAGGAGGAACTTTGTGTGTCTAAGTTGGTTGCGTTTGCTGCGATTCAAGGCGGGTACAACATCGTCTCGCAGGTGGAGGGGGAGTACAAGAAGGCGCTCGAGACCTTCAGCGCCGACACCAAGGTGGGCTTTCCCAACACCGCCTAC
>JBLMXM010000277.1:0-13377 GCA_050257775.1 Hyphomicrobiales bacterium | reverse complement strand
TGGCCATCCACGCCCTTCAGGAAGGAGCGACGATCATCATTTTCGACCAAGAGCTGAATCCGTCCCAGATCCGTTCCATCACCGACCAGATCGAGCTCAAGGTCATCGACCGCACCCAGCTCATCCTCGACATTTTCGCTCAGCGAGCCCGTTCCCGCGAAGGCAAGCTGCAGGTGGAGCTGGCCCAGCTCAAGTACCTGCTGCCGCGGCTGATGGGCAAGGGAACCGCCCTCTCACGCCTGGCAGGCGGAATCGGCGGCCGGGGGCCGGGCGAAACCAAGCTCGAGATCGACCGCCGCCGAGTGCGCAGGCGCATTGGCCAGCTCGAGGCGTCTCTGGAGGAAGTCCGCTGCCACCGTCGGCAGCTGCGGTCCCAGCGGGATAAGAAAAACCTTCCGGTAATTTCGATCATCGGGTACACCAACGCGGGCAAGAGCACCTTGCTCAACAGCCTCACCCGGAGCCGCGTGCTGGCCGAAAGCCGGCTGTTCGCCACACTGGACCCATCCAGCCGGCGGCTGAGATTCCCCCGGGATGTCGAAGTGATTATTACTGACACGGTCGGCTTTATCCGCGACCTGCCGCGGGACCTGATGGTGGCCTTCCGCGCCACGCTCGAAGAACTGGAGAGCGCCGACCTGCTGCTGCACGTGATCGACATCAGCAACCCCGGATTCGAGGAGCAGATCCAAGCGGTGGAAGCCATCATCGCCGACCTTCATCTCGACCGCAAGGCCTACCTCAAAGTCTTCAACAAACTGGACCTGGTGGCCCCCGAGTGGGCTGACGCCCTGAGCCGCCGCCATGGCGCCGTGGCCGTCTCCGCCATGCGTCGGGCCACCCTGGCCCCCCTCATCGAACGAGTGCAATCCATCATCGAAGGTCTACAAGCACCGGAGGCCGAGTATGGCCAGCCGGCGAGGGCCGTTGCCCCGCATTGAACCGATTGGCCATTCTGCAACCTTCACCACAAGCGATTGCGGTTGACAGGCGCCGCAGAACCGATATAGTGTGATATAGACATGGACCTTGAGCAGGTAACGCAAACGGCCGTGCGCGCCGCCTACCGCGGCTGCGATGTCTTGCGCTCACGGTTCGGAAACCTGAGAACGATCGGGAAAAAGGGTCCCACCGACCTCGTCACGGATGCGGACACGGCCTCGGAAGCCGAGATCATCGCCGCGATCCGGTCTTCCTTCCCCGACCACACGATTGTTGCCGAGGAGAGCGGCGTCCGCAAGGGGCCCGCCGCCTTTCGTTGGCTGGTGGACCCCTTGGACGGCACCGTCAACTATGCCCACCAGGTACCGTTCTTCGCTGTGTCCATCGCTTTCGTGGTCGGCGACGACGTGCGCGTCGGCGTCGTACTCAACCCGGTCAGCGGCGAGCTCTTCACTGCTCGGACGGGTGATGGCGCCCGTCTGAACGGCTCGCCCATTCGGGTGAGCCCGGAAACCCGGGTTTCGGAAAGCCTGCTGGCCACCGGATTCCCCTATGATCTTACGCATGGATTCGATGCGATGGGAAGCCGTTTCCTGCGGTGCCTCAGAGCCGCACGGGGCGTCCGTCGTCTGGGATCGGCGGCTCTGGACCTTTGCTATGTCGCCTGCGGACGCTTTGCAGGCTACTGGGAAGACCATTTGCAACCATGGGACTCGGCTGCAGGCATTCTTATGGTCCGCGAGGCGGGCGGCACCGTTACGAATTTTTCAAACCAGCCGTCCGGGGCCGCGGCCGGAGAAGTTCTGGCCACAAACGGCCACATCCATCGTGAGTTGCTGGCATTCATGGAGGTTGAAAACAGCTGATGGAAACATCCACCGTTCACCGCACCCGCACCTCCGTGATCCTTCGCATCGGGTGCTTCGGGCATTTTCAATCCGAAGACCGGATCTGTCGCAGCCACTGTGCGATTCGCATCCGCTGCGCCATCGAAAGGGATCAAAAGATCTACCTGGAGGTCTGCGAAGAGATGGAAGTGGGTGAAGACCAGTTGCCGAGGTTTCAGTAGTAGCTGCTAGAATTTCCCGGATTCGAGCTTCTGCCGGAAGAATTCCACCTGCTGGCGCAGCGAGTGGTCCGCCTTAATCCCCTTCTCGATGGAGTGGATGGAGTGCAGCGCGGTGGCATGGTAGCGGTTGAAATTCTTGCCGATGGCCTGAAGGGGGGAGTCGGTGAACCGGCGCGCGAGATAGATCGCCATCTGCCGCGGACGCACCAGATTTTGCTTGCGTGAACGCGAGGTAAGATCCTCGACGGAAACATGGTAATATTTGCAGACCAGCCTCTTGATCACCTCCAGGGTGATCGTCTGGCGCTGGCTGGCAATGTGCTTCACGACACTTTCGGCGAGGGGCAGATCGATCGGAATCCCCAGCAAGGAAGACTTGGCCGCCACGCCGTTTAAGCCGCTTTCCAACTGGCGCACATCGTCCACCAGCTCCGAGGCCAGATAGTGGATCACCGGCTCCGGCATCTGATACCCCAGCAAGGCGGATTTTCTCTGCAGGATGCGGATGCGGGTGCGGAAGTTGGGCGGCTCAATGGCCGAGATCAGGCTGCTGGAAAAGCGCGACCGCAGCTTGTCGTGAAGCTTGGGAATTTCCGAGGGGCGGTAGCAGCTGGAGAATATGATGCGTTTTCCGGACTCGTCGAGCGTATCCAGCGTCATAGCCAGCTCGACTTGGGTTCGCTCTTTACCGCTCAGGTAGTGGACATCCTCAAGCAGCAGGACATCGCAGTGGTTTCTGTATTTAGCCTTGAATTTGTCGATCGCGTCATGGCGGTAGGCTTGAACCATCTCGTTGCTGAAGTCCTCGGCGGTCATGTAGTACACGCGCTCGTCGGGGTTCTGATTCAGAACGTGGTGACCGATCGCCTGCGACAGGTGGCTTTTGCCAAGCCCGGTCCCGGAGAACAAAAACAAGGCGGATTGCCGGCGCTCGCGGCGTGAGGCCAGGGAGAGAGACGCCGAATAAGCGAAATCGTTGCTGGTGCCCACGACGAAATGGTCGAACGTGAAATCCCGGCGCAGAAACCGGCCGTTGTGAGGTCGGATGGTCTCACTGGGCAAAGGCAACTGGAGAATGCCGTCGGTATCGAGCCTCTGACCGTTGCGCCGGCCGGCAACCTGGTAGCTGAGACGGCAGTCGGGAAGTCCCACCAGGCGCCGAAGCTCGGCCTCCATCACTGCGCCGAAATGGTCCTGAACCCTCTTGCGGGAGAAAGCATTCGGGCAGGTGACCACCCAGGCGCCGTCCTCGCCGGTGTTGAGCTCGAGCGGCTCGATCCACATGTGAAAACTGTGGGCTGCGACACGCTTCTTCAAAGCCGACAGCAGGTCTTTCCAAAGTTTTTCCATTAAATGCTCTGCGCCGATTTGCCGCGGCCGCCGGGGTCGTTATAGGGTCAAGGTGTAGATCGATAGTGACAAGAGGAACGTGTGGGATGAGTCCTAACGCTTTGCGCCGCGTTGTGCTGTCCGACCATGAGCGAGCCTTTTAAGTCAACGCGCGTTGGGAGTCAAACCTGAAATTCAGGAATGGGAGATTTCCACGGCAAGGTTTTGAACAATTTATATGTAATTATTATCACTCACCTAATTAACGATCGGCCGGCCGAGAGGCCGACACTGTTCCGTCTCGGAGATTGAGAGATTATCAAACAATATCGGGACATCGTCCACCATCCTCTTGCACCCGCCACAGATGAAATCTTTTGAAATCATCATTTCTCTTTCATTATCTATTATTTTTAAAAACTTTCTGCAGGCGAAGCTGCGGTCGCGACACGACCATTTTCGGGGTTGGTCCGGCCCGGCCACCCTCTTTGCCGGGGTCTTGCCTTGTCGGGTCCATAGTCCCTAACAGGGAAGCGAGCATATATTTAATTATTTGAAATAAAAATATATTTTATACATTACGCAGATGCCCAGGCCCTGAAGCGCTTGATTTTGCTCGACCGGCCGAGGGCCCATACCCTCAAAGCCTTGAGGGCGGCGGGCTGAGTCAGGATAAGCTCTGCAAACCGTGATTTTTGGCGGCTTTTCGGCTTCTATAGGTGAATTATCAGTATAATTCCGGCCGTTGCAGAACAGCTCTGAGGACGGTCTTCCAAGCAGGTGAGGTTATATGCCATCGGAAGCCATTATTATCCGCGGTGCCCGCCAGCACAATCTGAAGAACATCGATGTCGAAATCCCCCGGTACCAACTGACCGTGATCACGGGGTTGTCCGGCTCCGGGAAGTCCACCCTGGCCTTCGACACGCTCTACGCCGAGGGCCAACGGCGGTACGTAGAGTCGTTGTCAACCTACGCCCGCCAGTTTCTGGAGCGCATGGAAAAACCCGATGTGGATCTGGTTGAAGGGCTTTCGCCGGCCATCGCTATCGAGCAGAAAACAGCGGCCCACAACCCCCGCTCAACGGTGGGAACCGTAACCGAAATCTACGACTACCTCCGCCTGCTTTACGCCCGCGTGGGGCTTCCGCATTGCCATCAATGCGGACGGCCCATCACTGCCCGGACCATCGACCAAATGGTAGATCAGGTGGAAGGCCTGCCGGAGGGGTCGCGCGCAACCATCCTGGCCCCTCTCGTCAGCGGCGAAACCGGTTCCCATGATAAACTCTTCAAACGACTTAGAAAGGATGGTTTTGCCCGGGTACGGGTGGACGGTGACCTGCGGGATATCGATGAGGTCGGCACGCTCGCCGCCCGCCGGCCGCATTCGATCGAAGTAGTGGTGGACCGGCTGATCGTCAAGTCTTCCATCCGCAACCGCCTGGCGGATTCCATCGAGCTCGCGCTCGCCCAGGGCGGGGGAAAAGTCATGATCGATGTCGCCGGCAGCGAACCGCTCGTCTTCAGCGACACTGCGGTATGCACCGCCTGCGGCATTGTCTACCCCGACTTCACACCGACCAGCTTTTCCTTCAACTCGCCCCAGGGGGCCTGCCCGGCCTGCGGCGGGCTCGGATCGACCTCCGAGTTCGACCCGGCCCTCATCGTGCCCAACACCCATCTGTCCCTGCGGGAGGGCGCAGTGGCCGTCTGGGCAAAACGCAGCAGCGTTCATTTCATCGAGTTTCTGGAGGCCTTGACGGCGCACTACGGCACATCGATTTACACCCCGTTCAAAGAGCTGAGCCCGGAGTTCAGGCAGGTTCTATTCCATGGTTCGGGACAAGACACCATCACCTATCAATTCGACCGGGGATCGAGCCGAGTGCGGTTTCGGAAACCTTTCGAGGGCATCCTCCCGCACCTGGAACGCCGCTACCGGGAGACGGACTCCTACCCGATCCGCGAGGAACTCAAGCGCTTTATGACTTTCCGTCCTTGCCCGGCCTGCAACGGCGCCAAACTCAACCCGGCCAGCCGCGCGGTGACTCTCGAAGGGCTGAATATTTCCCGTCTGGCTGCCATGACGGTGTCGCAGGTGCGCCGATTCTGCATGGATCTGCGCCTCGAAGGCCGGCAAGAACAGATCGCCCGCCGCATCCTCAAGGAGATCGTGGACCGACTGGGTTTTCTGGAAAGCGTCGGCCTGGCCTATCTCACCCTGGACCGACCTGCGCAGACCCTCTCCGGCGGAGAGAGCCAGCGCATCCGGCTGGCCACCCAGATCGGCTCGAAGCTGACGGGAGTCTTGTACGTTCTGGACGAGCCTAGCATCGGCCTGCACCCGCGCGACAACGACCGCCTGCTTAAGACCCTGCTGGGGTTAAGGGATCTGGGGAACACCGTCCTGGTGGTCGAACACGACGAGGATACCATCCGGGCGGCCGATCACGCCGTGGACATGGGCCCCGGGGCAGGCATACACGGCGGCCGGGTCGTGTTCTCCGGGTCCCCTGCTGACCTGGTGCGCGACCCCGAGTCTCTGACCGGCCAGTACCTGTCGGGGCGGCTGCGCATCGAGATCCCCGCGCAGCGCCGCTCATCCTCAAGCCCACGCCTCGTCCTGGAGGGCGCCTGCCACAACAACCTGAAGAACCTCACGGTAGAATTCCCGCTAGGCTGCCTGGTCGGCGTCACCGGCGTCTCCGGTTCCGGCAAATCCTCCCTGGTGTTCGAAACTCTCTACCCGGCCCTCTTCCAAACCCTTTACCGGTCCCGGGTAACGGCCGGACCTCATCGCCAGCTGCGGGGGTTCGAGCACATCGATAAGGTGGTCAATATCGATCAGTCGCCCATCGGCCGCACGCCACGTTCCAACGCGGGCACCTACACCGGGCTGTTCGGCTTCATCCGCAACCTCTTCGCGCGCACCCCGGATGCCCGGGTGCGCGGCTACAAGGCGGGCCGTTTCAGCTTCAATGTCAAGGGGGGCCGTTGTGAAGCCTGCCAGGGGGACGGGACCCTGCGCATCGAGATGCACTTCCTGCCGGATGTCTACGTCACCTGCGACACCTGCCGCGGTCGGCGCTACAACCGGGAAACCTTGGAAGTTCAGTACAAAGGCAGATCGATCGCCGATGTATTGGAGATGACCGTCGACCAGGGCCTTGAATTTTTCAGCCGCATCGGCGCGATCCGTGAGAAGCTGCTGACCCTCTCCGAGGTGGGTTTGGGGTACGTGCCCATCGGCCAGGCGGCAACGACGCTGTCTGGCGGTGAAGCCCAGCGGGTGAAGCTCTCCCGGGAGCTCAGCCGCACGGGCACCGGCCAGACCCTCTATGTGCTGGACGAACCCACCACCGGCCTGCATCCGGACGACATCCGCCGGCTGCTTCATGTCCTGAACCGGCTGGTGGATGCCGGCAACACGGTGATCGTCATCGAGCACAACCTGGATGTCATAAAGACGGCGGACTATCTTATCGACCTGGGCCCAGGTGGCGGCGATGAAGGCGGCCGGATCGTAGGCAGCGGCACCCCGGAGGAGCTTGCCGCCAACCCGTACTCCTACACGGGACAGTATCTACGGAAGGCACTCGGGGTGAATTCATAATGCGGATGAGCGTGGAGTGCATTTTGCGCCGGCGCGTTGAACGGACACAATGGAATTGACTGGAGATGCAAGGCAGACGGCGGCGTCCGAAGCCCAAGTTCAAGGCGCGCAAGCCCCGCGGACCGAGGCGTACTCCTGTACGCCGCAGGGCCAGCGGGGTGCGGCGCAACGCCGAAATTGGGCTTCCGACGCCGCCGTCGTGGTCAGGCGTGGCCGGGCAGGAAGAAGGCGTACGCCGCTTCGATCTCCTCGGCGATGGACGAGAAAAAATCGGCGACGTTATTTAGCGCGCCCATCATCAATTTACGGGCCTCCGGGTGAAGTGCGGTGAAGTCGATCACGCAGTCCGGATCCTCATTGTAGCTGTTCACGATGGTGTTAGCCAGGTGGATGATGAGGGCGACTTCGGCATTCTGGGCATCGAATTGACGGTCGTGATGCCAGCGGATCGCCTCGATCAACCCAGGCGGCAGCTGCCATCTGGACGCGAGATGGGCACCGATGGCAGCGTGGTTGGTCGGGATCACCTTTTGCTCGGCCTGGTAAAAGGATATGGCGTCCCGCTTGGACGTGGTCCATACGGTGGCAAACAGCTGCCGGAAATACTGGGCCATGATCACTTTCCCCACGTCGTGCAGCAAACCACCGACAAAGCAGTTGTCCGGCGAGTTCAGGCGGGTGCTGTAGGCGATGCTCTTGCTCGTAACGGCCACGGCGAGAGAGTGCTTCCAGAAATCCGTGAAATCGAAGTCCGGGAGCTTGATTCTGCTGGCAAACGCCTCGATCACCGACACCGAGACGATGGCGTTGCGCACCGCATTGAAGCCCAGCATGATCACGGCGCTGCGAATATCGCTCACCTTGGATTTTAGCCCGTAAAAGGCCGAGTTGACCAGCTTCAGGATTTTCAATGCGGTCGCCTGATCTTTTTCGATTATCCGGCTGATTCGCGCTACGGATGTGTCGGGGTCCTGCAGAAGCTGGTGCACTTCAAACACGATGCTGGGCAGCGTCGGTATTTCCCTGATGTGATCAAGCTTCTCCAATAACTGTTTTTCGTTCATCATGCTCCCTTTCCCTCAACCGCCCCACCTTTGGTCCCAGCCATCAGTACCTGCCGCGGGGGGGCCGGGAGGCTGCTTCAGGGGGGCTTGTTGCAGGCATAACGCCCCGCTCGAAGGTAATATCGGCACCCGCCTTGAATCCTTTAGCGAAGGATAGCGAAAAACAGCGCCCCGGACGGTGTGGGGTATGGCGCAGTCCGGGCAAATCTTTATATCTTACTGAAAATAAATAAAAAAAGGCTTGTGGAGAAACTCCACAAGCCTTTTTTAGTTCCTACAGGCTTACTTCATGAACAGTTTGGCAATAGCTGTCGCCTGGGGATGGGCGAAGATAAGGATCAGGGCGACGACCAGCGCGTAAATACAAAGAGATTCGATCAGGGCCAGGCCGATCAGCATGGTCACAGTAACTTTGCCGGAGGATTCCGGATTCCGGGCGATACCCTCGACGGCAGCCCTCAGGCCGAGGCCTTGGGCAATACCGCAACCGAAGGCCGCAATGGCGATCCCAAAACCGGCCGCAGTGACACAGGCGATGAAGAATTCCAATGCTTTTGATTCCATACCTTCCTCTTCCTCCTTTGATTGAGTATGTTAGTGGGCTTCTTCCATCCTCCCATTAAACGCGTTGCAGAGGCATCCTCCCGCCAACCCG
Organism: Hyphomicrobiales bacterium; assembly: GCA_050257775.1. Lineage (GTDB taxonomy): Bacteria > Desulfobacterota > Desulfobacteria > Desulfobacterales > SpSt-501 > SpSt-501. Next base: position 4,702 of record JBLMXM010000277.1, on the reverse strand, counting down.
GGCACCGGGCATCAATGGGCATGCTCCATGGAGCCGCTGAAGTACATGATCGACAGGAGGAAAAACACGAATGCCTGAACAAATGATACGAAAATGCCCATCGCCATGATGGGCAGCGGAGCGAAAAAGGCGCCGGCCAGCATGAACAGGATCATGAGCACCAGCTCGTGCCCCATCATGTTGCCGAAGAGACGGAACGAAAGGGACATGATCCGGGCCAAATGGCCTATCAGTTCGATCGGGAAAATGATTGGGACCATCCACCAGATGGGCCCCAAGAAATGTTTGATGTACTTGAAGCCGTGATACTTGATCCCGACGATGTGAGTGAACACAAAGGATACCAGTGCGCAGGAAAGGGTCGTATTGATGCTCGCCGTCGGCGGGAAAAATCCCGGAATGAGCCCGATCAGGTTGCAGGTGACAATGTACAGGAAAATGGTGCCGACCAACGGGAAGAACCAGCGGCCCTCCTCGCCGGTGACGTCCACCATGAACTCCTCCATTCCCGAGATCACCACTTCGAAGAAATTTTGGGCCTTGCCCGGTACCAGGGTGATCCGGCGCGCGCCGAAATAGGCCAGCAGGATCAACAGCAGGAGAACGAACCAGGAGTAAACCACGTGCGGATAAGCCTGGGCAAAGTGTCCGAGGCCGAAGAGCTCAAAAACCCTGGGCATAATCAGAAAGGGGTGTTCCATCCTTAGACCGCCTCCTTGCAGATGATTTTTTTCACTTCACGAATGGTCGCCAGGATGATGCTCGCTACAACGACCGACAGGCCGATGACCAGCCCCAGAGGGTTCACCACCCGTCCGGCTATCAGCAGGAATATGATGAACCCGCTGACCAGGAAACGAAGATAGTACTTCGCCAGCACGACGTTATGCGACGCCACATGGGGCGGCTTCAGCGCCCGATACAGCGTTCGGGCCAACAAGTAGAAATTGACCGTGACAATCAGCCCGCCGCTAAAGATCCCCAGCGCGAAATCGTACGGTGCGAACATGGCTCCCGCCGCTGTCGCCCCCGCAAGGAGGACCCAATTGGAGCGGGTGACAAAGTTTACTATGCGTTCCTGAACCTGCACGGTGTCGGCGCGTATGAGTCAGGTATCTCTGGGATTAGAGCTTGCGGCTCTTCTTGATCGCAAGCCCGATGTTGCGAAAAGCGGCAGCGATCCCCAGCACCAGGAAAACCAGGGTGCACCAGGGAGAGGTTTCAAACCGCCGATCCAAGTACACCCCGACGCCCAGCCCGATAAAAATCGAGAGCGCCACGGAAAAGCCGATGCTGCTGAAGTAGGCCAGCTCCCGCCACGCCCGTCTAGTTTCGCGTTTCATTTGGTAAGGAAGTGGTTGCTGGGCGAGTTCTCTACCCAAAGAGACGCCTGCACGTAACACACCCGGCCCCACATGTCAACGCCAATCTCGATGACTTTGTAAAAAGGCCAATCTCTGCGTTGCGCTTCATCTCGCTGTCGCTGCGGCGTACCTTTAGTACGCCTCGCGCCACGAGATTCGCGCGCCTTGACCTTGGCCTTTTTACAAAGTCATCAAAATGAATGGCTTTTATTGTTCAGTGCCTGGTGTCTGGTGATTAGTGTCTGATGTTTGAAAATACTCTCGAGACCAACCGGATGCTGGCAGTGGTTTTCTTGCCCACCAAACACAAAATACTAAACATTAAACACCAAATATCTCAGAGCTCTATCTCCTCGGCGTCGAAGACCGGGCCGTCCAGACAGGCATGCAGGTAACGGCTGCCGTCCTGGCGCCCGCGCACCGCGCACCCTAAACAGGCACCCATTCCGCAGGCCATCATGGTCTCGATGGACACTTGGCAGGCAATGCCACGTGCCCCCACGATCCCCAGCACGCAGGCCAGCATGGCTTCGGGCCCGCAGGCCAAAACCAGATCGGGAGGCTCGCGCCCGATCGCCTCCTCCAGGGGGTTCGTCACCAGACACTGGTCGCCGCAGGTGCCGTCGTCAGTGGTCAGAACCACGGAGATGCCTAAACGCTCGAAGTCATCCACGCACAGAAGGTCCTCCTGGCTGCGACCGCCCAAAAAGAGACGGCACTCAGGCATATGCGGCCGAAGGGTATGCAGCCATTCGACGAGAAAGACCATCGGCGCGACTCCCACGCCACCGGCCGCCAGATACATGCGGCGAACCCCTGAGGCGACCTGAAAGGCGCTGCCGAGCGGCCCGAGCAGACTGACCGCTTCGCCGGCCTTAAGCCGGGACAGTCGTCGGGTGGCTGGCCCGACAGTCTTATACAGCAGCTCGATGCCTTCAAACCGGCCGGTGGCGGTGATCAGCCGATGGATCGAGAAAGGCCGGCGCAGCAAGGGGTCGAGGATGCCTGGAAACCCCAGCATGACGAACTGGCCGGGTTTGGAACGGGCGAAATGCCTGTCGCAGGACAGGCCGACGCGCCCGTAATTCGGGGCGAGCATCTCATTACGCAGAACAGTACCCAAGGTCTGGATCATAGGGGATAGTTGGGTATTTAGGTGTCTAAATTCTTAGGTGTATAGTTCCGGCTTACCGGCTATACAAGTTTTAGGTGTTAGGGCATGGGCGTTTGGCCAAAGACCCAAACACCTAAATACCTACTGCTGTCTCAATCCGATCACGGCCGGGAAACGGCCGGTCTGTCTCTCCCCACGGTATGAAAAGAATCTGTCCGTGCGGCATTTCGTGCACAGCCCGCTGATGTGGATCTGATCTTGCGGAACCCCGGCCCCGGTGAGCTGGTCCCGGCTCATCGCCCAGAAATCGAAATATACCGAATCACGGCGGTAGCCCCAAAGCTCGCGAGGGATCTCCTGCCGATAGTTGACGAACTCGGCGCAGCACGGCCCCAGCGAAGGACCGATCCCGACCCTCACATCGGCGGGATCGCAGCCAAAACGCTCGGCCATAACCGCCAGCGTGCGCCCGGCCACGTTGGTCACGTTGCCCCGCCACCCGGAGTGGACGTTGGCCACCACTCGGCGACGGGGGTCGTACATCAGGATCGGCTGACAATCGGCTACTGTTACCACCAGGAACTGCCCGGGCTGTGCCGTCACCATCGCGTCGCCGACGGGACTCTTCAGCTCATCCGCTGCAAACGGCCTGGCCGCACGCCCCTCCACGACGAGGACCGCATCACCGTGGACCTGGTGAGCAAACACCAGCTGGCCGGCTTGCATGCAGCGGGCCACCAGCCGCCGGTTGTGCTCCACCCGCCGGACATCGTCGCCGACGGCCAGGCTTACGTTCAACTGCTGGAAGGGGGGTAGGCTGTGACCGGGAGTGCGCGCAAAAATTCCGTGGTTGATTTCCGCGAACGCCGCCAAGTGCTCAAACTGGTAATAGGCGACGCCGTTGCCGGTTCTGAGAATCAAAGCGTTGTCCTTCGCACTGGGCTCCCGGTTATGACCGCATGGGCCGGATGAGGCACCCCTCACTGGTACCGCTCGAGGATTCGGGCGATCAGGGCACGGGTGCTGGCGCCCTCGACAATCGGAAGGCGCACCACCCGCCCGCCGTTTTGTTTGACTACATCCGCCCCGATGATCTCCGATTCGGCCCAGTCACCGCCCTTGGCCAGCACATCCGGCTGCAGGGCCTGAATCACTCGCAAAGGGTCGGCCTCCTCGAACACGGTGACAAAGTCGACGCAAGCCAGCCCGGCCAGAATTTCCGCTCTTTCGGCATCGGGGACGATGGGCCGGCGCTCCCCCTTGTTAACCCTCACGGACTGGTCCGAATTCAGCCCAACGACCAGCAGATCGCCCTCGGCGCGTGCGGCCGCCAAGTAGTGCACGTGGCCCACGTGCAAGAGATCAAAGCAGCCGTTGGTAAAAACGACCGTCCCGCCATCCCTGCGGAACTCGGGCAGCAACACCGCCAGCTCTTGGATCGTCTTGATCTTGGGTGAAGGCCGCATCTCAGATGACCCTCGCCAGGGCCAGCACATCCACCCGGGCTGCGCCGCTGGCCAGCAGCAGGCGCGCGCATTCCCCGGCAGTAGCCCCCGTGGTGACGACGTCGTCCACCAGAAGCAGGTGTCGGCCGCTGATCCGCTCCGGCTGGCGCACCATGAAAGCGCCTCGGATGTTGGCCTCGCGTTCGCGGCGGCCGAGCCCGGCCTGGGACGGCGTCGCCCGGCTCCGCCGGAGCACCGCGCCTGCGACCGGGGGTGCATCCGCGCCACCCGGCAGCTTGGACCACTTTCGCACCAGAAGCTCGGCCTGGTTGAATCCCCGTTGTCTCAGGCGCCCGGCGTGGAGCGGCACCGGCAGGATGGCATCGGGCCGTTCCTGACCCCAAAAGCGCAGGTAGGCCTGCCACAGCATCAACCCCAGCGGGCCCGCCAGCTGCACCTTTCCTTTATACTTGATTCGGTTTTGTATCGTAGCTAACTGCCATATATTGCTTAATATTAAAAACTACAAATTTACCCGTTGTAACACCTTTGCAACAAGGTCCGTTGCACTATCAGTGAACAGTTAAACTGCCAAATCGATGGTTGATCTATCAGAGGACCAATTTGATGTCAATTTGAGGGCTAAAGAATGGAGATGCTCATTAATATGGAAGGCAGTTACCCCAAAAAGTTAATGAGTCCCTTCCTCACTTTCTCGGATAGTCCCTCAGGCACATTGCCACTTGAGCCAATCGGTGCCGGTTGTCCCACACGGACCT
>JBLMXM010000276.1:0-11596 GCA_050257775.1 Hyphomicrobiales bacterium | reverse complement strand
GGGACCTGGCCGTAAACCGCCACGTTGATGATCAGATCGGCTCGGGAACAGGTTGTGTCGCCTCCCAGAATGTTGACGGCATAGCGTGAGCCCAGGTCTTTCATGCCCCGGAAGATCTCTTCCAGGGCGTCGAGCTCGTAGCCATCCGGGATGGCGATGCTGACGAAGGCTTCGCGGGCGGTGCCGCCCATGGCGGCGATGTCGCTCAGGTTGACGGCCAGGGATTTATAGCCCAGCTCGTAAGCGCTGATGGCCTCCCGCAGGAAGTGGACCCGTTCGACCAGAAGGTCGGTGGTGAGGAGCGATACCAGGCGGCTGTCGGTGCGGAAGGCGGCAGCGTCGTCGCCGATGCCCTTGATGACCCCCTCCGGCCGGATCAGGCAGCCGCGGCTGATGCGATTGATGAAGCCGAATTCTCCGATCTCCTTCAACTTCATGTATGCCTCGCTTGAGCAACCTGCCGGGCGATTTCCCGGGCCGCAAACTCAGGATCAGCCGCCGTCACGATCGCGGACACCACGGCGACCCCGTCGGCTCCGGAGGCCATGACATCAGCCGCGTTGCTCGCCCCCACCCCACCGATTGCGATCAGCGGCAGCTTAACCGTCCGGCGGATGGCCCGCAGCCCCTCCAGGCTCAGGGGAGCTGCGGTGTCGGTCTTGGTGGCCGTGGCAAAGATCGGGCTGACACCCAGGTAGTCGGCACCCCCTGCTTCGGCCTCTGCGGCATCGCGGAGCGACTCGGCGGAAATGCCTATGATGTGCGATCTCCCGAGGACCGAACGTGCCATGGCGAGCGGCATGTCGGTTTGGCCGAGGTGGACCCCGTCCGCTCCGACCGCGAGGGCTACGTCCACGCGGTCGTTGATGATGAGCGGAATGTCGTGGGATTTCAAGAAATCCCTGATGGCCAGGGCTTCAGCGATGAACTCCCGCGTGGAGCACGTTTTTTCCCGCAGCTGAACGCAGGTGACGCCTCCCCGCACCGCCGCGCGAACGATGTCCAGTGTGGCCCGCCCCCGGGACAGGCCGCGGTCGGTCACCAAATACAAAGAGTAATCGACCTGACTGCGTGTCATTCGAGTATTCCCGATAGACCCGGGCTAGGCCTAAATGATACTGGATACTGGATACTCGGTGCGCGATACTCGATAAGGAAAACCTTTTTCACTCGTTACTCGTTTCTGCTTTATCCCTTCACTCATCCCTCATAACTCTGACTCATAGCTCGTTATCAGTTACTCGTTACTGTCAATTCTGCATTCCGCCTCGAGTTGCTCCGGCGTAATGGTATAGAGGGCGTCCAGCATCTGGATCATGAAGCTTCCGGGGGCTGCCGCCTGCCGGGCGGCCACCTCGCCGGCCAGGCCGAAATAGGCCAAGGCGGTGGCTGTGGCATGGACCGGATCAGGATCCACCGCGAAAAAGGCCGCAACGGCTGTCGTCGCCGTACAGCCGGTGCCGGTCACGCGGCCCATCAGAGGATGCCCGTTGGCGACGCGGGCCAATCGCGTGCCGTCCGTGACGAGATCCACGGGGCCGGTAACGGCCAGCGTCGTTCCCAACTCCCGGGCCAGGACCTTGGCTGCCGTCGTCGCATGATCCACGGCATGCACCGCATCAACTCCTCGGGTCCTCGCGGAAGCATCCGCCAGCGAGAGGATCTCGGATGCATTGCCCCGGACAACGCCGGGCCTGATCTCGTCGATGATTCTCCTGGCCGACCGTGTTCTGAGCGCGGTCGCGCCGGAGCCCACCGGGTCGAGAACGACGGGGATGTGACGTTCGGAGGCTTTCCGGCCGGCCCGGATCATGGACTCGACCCATTCCTCCGTGAGGGTTCCGATGTTCAGTACCAGCGCTGCGGCGAGCGAAACCATTTCTTCGACCTCGTTCGGGGCGTGAGCCATCACCGGCGAGGCACCCATGGCAAGCAGCGCATTGGCAGTGTAATTCATCACCACGAAGTTGGTGATATTATGGATCAAGGGCTGCTTTTCCCTGACCGCCGCGAGGTTGCGGGCCGCCATACCGCCATAGCTGAGCATTCCCAAAGTCTCCCCTTGACTTGAGGACCAAAAAAGCCGTTCCCTCGCGGAAACGGCTTCGAGTCACGCGCAAATTGAGGCGAGTACCTCGAATTCGTTTCCCTACGCTGGCATAACCCAGATCAGGTTCGGAGGGTGTAATCTCAGGCTTGCAAAGCCACCCCTAAGCGAATCCTCTTTAAATTTATAGTAGTAGGGGGCAGCGAGGGTGTCAAGGCAAGGCTGCTCATCCGTGCAGCGATGGAGCGGCTGTATCTGGAGAAAAAGATTCAGGCCGCCTTGATCGAAAATCGGATCGATCCAAACAACCTCCGGGGCGAGGCGTCGGAGAAGGGCGTGGCGCATATCGCCGGCATCAGCATCGCTCAAGTCGGGCGGAATACGGGCCGACGGGTGGCGCTGGCGGGGTCAGTCACCGGACCGTGACTACCGGGCAGGGCGCGTTCAGGATGATGTATTGAGCCGTCGAACCGAACAGCAGTTTGCCCACCTTGGATGTGCGCTGTATGCCGATGACGATTTCTCCGGCTTTTTTCTCCGCGGCGAGCCTGACGATATCTTCGCCGGTTTCCATCCCGCGCACCGAAAGCAGGGTCTCGCAGGCAATCCCTTCTTCCTTCATGGTGATCTCCTGGTGCTGGAGTTCCTTCTCGGCGCGTTCAAACTCCTGGCGCGGGATCTCCGGGCCTCCGACCATGGAGTATGCGAGGATGACCCGTCCGTTAAACGCCTTGGCGTGTTTGACGGCCAATCGGGCGGCCTCCTTAGCCTCCTTGGTTCCGTCGTAGGCTACCAGAATATTCATGCGTCCTCCTTCTCAGAACTGGCTTCAAAACCCCATCTAAAGCCCAATGGCGGCGTTGCCAGCCGATCCGACATGCTCACATACTATCGTGTATGCTGCGCTTTCGAATCGGCTGGCGCCTTGCCCTTGGGCCTGATCTGAGGTTTTGAAACCAGTTCTAAAGCCCCAACTCCTGGTTGATGAGCACGACTTTTACCCGGCCCTTGGGGAACGATTTCTCGGTGATAGCCCACGAGTTGCAGATGCGGTCGGGGCTCTTGCACTCCTCACAGTAAGAGGTTTTGACGCAGGGCGTTTTCTTGTCAAGCCGCATGGCATTGGCCGGGGCAGCGATATTCTTCACCCGGAACATGGCGTCGTCCAGGCTTGGCACGATCTTGTTGCGGCCGACGACGACCACGACGTGTTTGGGTCCGAACGTGAGGGCTGCCACGCGGTTGCCGAGCATATCGAGGTTGACCAGCTGGCCGTCCTCGGTGACGGCATTAGAGCCCGTAATGAAAAGGTCGACCAGAAGGGATTTACGTCGGCGTTCCATCAACTCCTCGAAAGGGACCTGCTTGTCGAGGGTGTCGATCAGGGCGATGTCCGTCCGGTTCTTGAAGGTCTGAAACAGGCCGGTTCCGACCGCCGTCAGGGAGCCGCCGAAACCGACGCTGCGGGCACCGGTTTTGGGGAGGATCTCGTCCATGACGATCGAATGGGCCGCAGCGGAGTCGGCAGCGAGATGCACTTCAAAGTTGTTTGCCTCCAGCGCGTTTTTCAGCTCGGCCAACCGAACGGTCCAATAATTATCCAGGGGTTTGTCCATAGGCACCTCCAAAGTGTCGCAGGTCAATGTCCGCGCTGGCAACCCTAATGAATCTCGGGTAAAGAATCAACAGAAATTGATGACTGCAGCAAGGGCTCGCTTTGGGTTTATGGTTTTGTTGATTCCGGCAGTGTGTTAAGATCAAACCATAGACAGGCGCCACACACTGGCTCACGAGCCGGATCGGTCTCCCGACCTGATTAGACCGCGCGTGAGCGATCCTGCGCCGGCTTGTTGCGGGAAGGCGCGGAGGGGTATGCGCCCCCCAGGGGCCGGGTGTCATGGGATATGATCGCTTAGCTCAGGCCAGAGGCAATGGATGAAGTCCCTTCGGAAATTTGAAAGTGTTGAGGATGCTCGCGTATCGCTCGAGGGAGCCGGCTACATCTGCTCCAACCTGATCGCAACAGTGGTGTTCCTGGCCCAGGCCACCCACAAACCGGTCTTAATTGAAGGGCCGGCCGGCGTGGGCAAGACCGAGCTGGCCAAGGCAGTCGCTCGCTGTCTGAAACGCGAGCTCATTCGCCTGCAGTGTTACGAAGGCCTGGACGAGGCCAAGGCGCTCTACGAGTGGGAGTATGCCAAACAGCTGCTCTACACGCAGATGGTCAAGGAGAAGATCAGCGATGTCGTTGCCGGCGCGCGTTCCATCGCCGAAGCCGTCGACCGCATTGCGGCGCAGGAGGACGCGTTTTTCTCGGAGCGGTTCATCCAGCCGCGGCCCCTGCTTCAGGCGATCAGCGCCGCGCAGCCGGTGGCACTGCTCATCGACGAGGTCGATAAGTCCGATCCGGAATTCGAAGCCTTTCTGCTGGAGGTCTTGAGCGATTTTCAGGTGTCGATCCCGGAGCTCGGCACCCGCAAGGCCCGCCACATCCCTATGGTGTTTCTGACCTCGAACGACTCCCGAGACATGAGCGATGCGCTCAAGCGCCGCTGCCTGCACCTCTACATCGACTACCCCGAGCGAGACCTTGAACTGAAAATTGTGCAGCTCAAGTTCCCGAACATAGAAGACCGCCTGGCCGCCCAGTTGGTGGACGCCATCCGGCGCGTCCGCACGATGGACCTCAAGAAGAAGCCCGCCATATCCGAGACCCTGGACTGGGCTCAGGCCTTGATCGCGCTCCAGGTGGAGGACCTCAGCCCGGACGTGCTTCGGGAAACACTAAACGTCATCTGCAAGCACCGTTCGGACGTGCAGCTGGTGAGCGAGAAGATCGGCAAGGTCATGCGGTGAGCCGGCCCCATGGCCCCGCTGAAAATATGTCAACTGGTGCTCGGTCGCAGGCGGAGCGGTGTGCGCGCCGTAGCAAGCCGCAGCCAATTTTTCAGGAGACTCTGCCACGCCCCCCAGCCGCATAGAGGGTACCGAGGACAGGCAGAGACGGCCGGCGGCTCCGTGGGGTTGATCCTCCGGGGCTGTCCGGATGGGTATGGAGCGGGCTGGCTGCCGTGCGCTGGGACGTTGTAAGCATGTCTGCGGATTGCTACGGCGTGCACACCGCTCCGCCTGTACGTCAGACGCCTGAAATCGGCATATTGGATTGCCAGAGTCATAAGGGCTCTTCGCCATGGTCCCTCTGCTGCTTAGGTTCGTCGCCGCTAGCCGCGCGGCCGGCTTGCGCATTTCGACTTCGGAGGTACTGGACTGCCTCAGCCAGCTGAAATGGGTCGATCCGCTCCAGGAGCCACAGTTCAAATCCGTCCTGCAAACCAATTTTGCCAAGAGCCGCCGCGAGCAGTTGCATTTCGAACGGCTCTACCGGTTGTTTTTCCACGAACTGCGTCAGGATTCTTCCATCGCGCGTTCGCCCGATCTGGCAGATACGATCCGTTCGCTCCTTCAGTCCGTGCAGCCGCCGGCCGGCGCGGACTCATCGGCGCAGGCCCTGATCGCTTTTCTCCAGGGAGACCCCGCGGGGCTGCTGGAGCGGGTGTCCCTCCAGATGGCTGCCGGGGGGCCGCAGGCAACACCTCTAGCCGGCGGCAGAGGCGCTGGGAGCCGGCGTCTGGAATGGCTGGAGCGCATCCGCACGCTGGAGAATCAGCTGGCCGCAGCCGTGGACGGCCTGCGCGACCAACTGGGGTGGGAAGAGCGCCGCGACCTGACGGAGCATTTTCAGGATCGCCTGAATGCCGCCCGCCGGCTGCTGGCGGAGCCGACGGTCAGCCGACAACCGGTCGAGGAGGCCAGGCGCTCTTACCGGCACGTCGTTGACGAACTGGGGGAGGTGCACTTCGCATCCCTTACCCCGCGTGAAGTGGAGGCCATGCGCGAGGCCATCGAGCAACTGGTTCGCCGGCTCAAGGATCGGATCAGCCGCCGCACGGCTGCTCGCCGCAGGGGGGTGTTGGACGTGAAGAAAACCCTGCGCCGGGCTGCCGGCTGCCAGGGTGTTCCCTTCGACGTGTTTTATCGGCATCGGCCGCCGCGCAAGGCTAAGATCGTCGCCCTGTGCGACGTTTCCGGATCGGTGTGGTCGGCCGCCCGCTTCATGCTCAACATGCTCTATTCGCTCCAGGAGTGCTTCGCCCAGGTGCGCTGTTTTGTCTTTGTGGCCGGACTTGAGGAAGTGTCGGAGGTTTTCAAGCAACATGCGATCAACTCGGCCATCGACAGGATCCTGAGGGCCCCCGGCATCGACTACAATGCCGCCACCGACTATGGCCGGACCTTTAGAGACTTCCGGCGGGATTACCTGGACATGCTCACCCGCCAGACGACTCTGATCATTATCGGTGACGGGCGCTGCAACTACACTTACCCGGAAAAGGGGATCCTGGCGGAGATGCGGACGCGGTGCCGACGACTGATCTGGCTCAACCCTGAAGCACGGCCGTTCTGGTATTCCGGGGACAGCGAGATGCGGGTTTTTGAAGCGGTCTGCGACGAGGTGCGGCCGTGCCAGAATCTGAACCAATTGGTCGACTTCATTACGTCGCTGGTGCTGTAGGCATAGGGTCAGGGGGACCCAGGGTCAAAGAATTCGAGCGAGAAATTCAGCGCTCGTCCGCGAAATGCGGCTCCGGCCGGCGGCGTTTGACAGGGCCCGGGCGCTTCTTTATAAGACGTTCGCTAACCGGTTCGGCAGCAGCCGGCATGGAAGGAGGGCACATCCGCATGCAGCAGATGATCCAGGGCGACTATGCCTTCACCTGCGGCCGATGGCCGCTGGACCCCAAGCAGGCCACTCTCATCTTCATTCACGGCAACGGGCAGTCCTCCCTGCTGTGGCATGCCCAGGTGGAGGGACTGAAGCACCGGGTGAACACCATGGCGCTTGACCTGCCCGGCCACGGCCGCAGCCGCGGCACAGGCCGGCGGAAGGTGGAAGACTATGCCGCCGCGGTGATCGATTTCATCACGGCCGTCGCCGCGCCGAGTCCTATCCCCTGCGGGTTGAGCCTGGGCGGCGCCATTACCCAGCAGCTCCTGCTCGACCATCCGGCGCGCATCCGGGGCGGGATCATCATCAGTTCGGGGGCCAGGCTGCGGGTGCTGCCGTCCATCTTTGAGCTGATCGACACGGGCATGCCGGCCTACGTGGAGGCGATCGGCCGGCTCGGGTTCTCGGAGAAAACGCCGCCTTCCGTCAAGCGGCCCCTTCAGGAGGATTGCCTGAACGCCCGGCCGGAGGTGGTTCACGGGGACTTCCAGGCCTGCGACGGCTTCGATGTGATGCAGCGGCTGGCTGCCATCCGGGCCCCGGTTTTCGTCATCACCACCGAGGACGACCAACTCACGCCGATCAAGTACGGCGAGTTTCTGGAGAAGCACATCCCCAACGCCGTCCGCGCCCACGTACTCGACGCCGGTCATTTCGCTCCGATCGAAAAGCCTTCGGAGGTAAACGCCGCGATCACGCGGTTCCTCGATGCTCATAAGCTGTGATAAAAAATAGTGTTAAGTTTTAGGTTTTAGGTGTTAAGAGTAAGGTGAGAGGAGAAAATGGTTTCCTTCATTGCCTAACACCTAACACTTAAAACTTAAAACGAGTTTTTCTGTTATGAAAGACGAACGTGGCCTGTACTATTATCCTTCTCCGGGCAACCCTCGCGTGCGCATGTACGTCAAGGCGCAGGACGGGGTGGTCTGGTTCCGCATGTGGAATGCCGATGACCCCCAGCTGTGGGAGCAGCACGACTGGGTGCCCTACGGGGCCATCCTGAAGGCGGCAGAGATGTACACCGGAAAAAACTTCGATCCGCACCGAGCGTACGACATCGAGCTGGCCAAGGCCCTGATTGACGATAACGCCTGAGCCCGTGACGGATCAGGGCAAACTCCCGGATGTCTCCGATTCCATAATGGCTCCGCTGACCATCGCCATCGCCAACAACCTCCAGTTGAAAGGTCTTCCGCCCGAGCTCAAGCAGGCGCTGATCGAGAAGCTTGAGTTTCCGAACCCCAAGTGGCTCGAAAACGAACGCATGGGCCGCTGGAACCGGGGCACCCCGCGCCTGCTGAAGTTCTACGACAAAGTCGGGGTGGACGGGCTGTGGATTCCGCGCGGCTATCTGCGCCAGCTTATCCTGCTGTGCCGCCGGATGAGCATTGATCACCGCATCGAGGACCAGCGTACCTGCCAGCCGCCGGTGGACTTCACCTTTCGCGGGCAACTGCGGCCGTTTCAGGAAGCCGCCGTGAATGAGATGCTGGCGCGGGATTTCGGGACATTGAGTTCCCCGACGGGTTCCGGGAAAACCGTCATGGCTTTGTGCATGATCGCCCGCCGCCGCCAGCCCGCCATCATTATCGTTCATACCCGGGAACTGGCTTCCCAGTGGGTGGAACGGATTGAGACCTTTCTCGGCATCCCTGCGGCCGAGTGCGGGCTGATCGCCGGAGGGCGCATCAGAGTCGGTGCAAAGATCACCGTGGCCCTGGTCCAGTCGCTCTACAAGTGCGCCGAGGAGGTCTCCGCGCACATCGGGTTTGTTGTGGCCGACGAGTGCCACCGCTGCCCGAGCCGCACCTTCACCGAAGCCGTCGCCGGCTTTAATTCGAAGTACATGCTCGGGCTTTCGGCCACTCCCTGGCGGAGGGATCATCTGTCGCGCCTGATCTTCTGGCATCTGGGGGATGTCCACCACGAAGTGGACCAGGCCGAGCTGGTGGCGGCCGGCGCGGTGCTGGCCGCCGAGGTGATCGTTCGGCCGAGCAGTTTCAAGCCCTATCATGATCCGGTGGGCGAATACAGCCAGATGCTCTCCGAACTCACGGCGGACACCGGGCGGAATCTGCTGATTGCAGAGGATGTGGCGCGCGAAGCCCGGGAGAGCGCCGGCATTTCACTGGTGCTCTCCGACCGCAAAGCTCACTGTGAGAACCTGCAGGCGCTGCTGCGCTACCGCTTCAAGGTCGACTCCGAACTGCTGACCGGCGACATGCCGATTCAGCAGCGCCAGGACGTGGTCGAACGGCTGAACGCCGGCCGTGTCCGGGTGCTGATCGCGACGGGTCAGCTGATCGGCGAAGGCTTCGACTGTCCCAATTTGTCGACCTTGTTTCTGTCCACTCCAGTCCGGTTCAGCGGCCGGGTGCTTCAGTATCTCGGCCGGGTCCTGCGCCCGGCTCCCGGCAAGCAGAAAGCCCGCGTGTTCGACTATGTCGACATCCAGGTAGAAACGCTGGTCAAGGCCGCCCAGGCTCGCCAGAAAGTCTATGGGCGCAGCTGAAACCTGCTGCCTTGTAGCGGAATGGCATTCTGATCGTCTCATCCCACTGGAAGCCCTAATAGTGTATCTGACCCCCGATGGTCCCGCCGATGGCAGGAATACACGCCTATGAAAAATGCTCATGCCGCTTCTCTCTTGCATACCCAGCTACAATCCAATGGCAGTCCAATACCGGCCCGCTACAGCATGAAGCAAACATCCTGTCCGGGAGTTCCGGGTATTTGTATATATTTATACAAATTTATATTGTCGGACCGGTCGATTAATAATATAATGAGTAATTAAGCCATGGTGGCCTCCTGAAACCCATCCGACGAGAACCTTCAGATCCGGGACGGCATAATACATGGATGATAGGGGTTCTTCAAAAGCCGGTGTCGCGAACTCTTCTAAGGATCCTGTGAACATTCTGAATTCTATTCTGCAGCCGTCCGGTCAGAGGCAGGTGTCCGAGAATCAGATCATGATCATTCTGGACGCTCTGGCCGGAGCGCAGGATCCTATTCTGGTGTCGCGTTTCCCGGCCGTGCTGGCCCTCTGCGCGCGCCGCGGCATCGAGCTGAGCAGCCAGCACCTCCTGGGGCGTTACTGGGAGTCCAGCCCGAAGCGGCAGAACCTGGAGAAGCTTCTGTTCACCAGTGCTGAATTGTTTCGCCGCGAGGGCATCCCCGCCCCCCGCAACCTCGCGCAGATCGCTGAAAGCCTGAGAGCCCGGCATGGCGACCTGTCATCGACGGGCGAGGTCCGCCTGACCAGCGGGCCCGTGGTTGCGGTGACCGATTTGCGAGCTGCCCTGCAACAATTTGCCGGAAGTGTCGATCTGGCGCCCGGAACGCCTGGGAAAGTCACGGGGCCTGAAGTCCGTCACAGCGGAACCGCTCACCTTTCGAATTTGCTGGAGCTCCTGTTTTCCGCAAAGCAAAAGGAATTGGTCTTCAAGAAGCTGAGGGGGCAGCATCTCACCAAGACCGAACGGGAGTACTACTCGCGGGTGGTGAAAAAGAAGCTTGCCGCCATCGCCGACCGCGAAATGCAGGAATTGGCGGCCTCGCTCTGCAGTCCCGCCCATGGAACTCCTGCCCCGAAAGGCCGCTGCAGCGGCCGCGTTCCGCCTTGAGCCCTTGTCGAGGGAGGGTCGGCTGGTACCGATTGAGCCAAACGTCTCGGTGTGTTGGATTGAACTGTCTCCGGTGCTGTGATAAACTTTTCTAGTATTGCACGTCAGGCCGTGATGTTGCGCTGCGCGGCCTGGGAGAATGATCACCCAATCGATCGGCTAGAAGATGAACCTGCTGTGGGAAATCGGGCTGCGATCTGTTGAAATCTTGACCTTGGTGTTTGGGATGCTGGGCATGACCTTGTCCCTTCTGCTTCTTTTCGCCCCCAGAGTTGCTCGAACCTTAAGCGACGTTTTGAACCGCAGCATCGATATCGATAAGAAGCTGAGTCTCCTCGACAAGGACATCACGACCGACAACATGATTTACGGCCATTCGGTTCTGGTGGGAGTCTGTCTTGCCGCCGGATCCCTGTTCGCCCTGTTTTTCTTCTTTTATAAGTTCGAGGCCTCTGTGCTCGCGCGGGTTTTTTTTGGCTCTCACAACCCTGCGCTTTCCGGCGATATCATCTTCCAGGTCGTCGGCTGGATCGGCAAACTCGGGTGCCTTTTAGGGTTGATGGCGGGCGTCGGCCTGATTGTTGCGCCGCGCCGCGTGCGCGCCATCGACCAGAAGATGAACACTCGGTACGACACCCGATCGTGGATTGAAAACCTCCAAAGGCCTACCCGCAGCCTCGACACCGTTTTCTTCCGCCACCCCATCCTGTCGGGCCTTCTGTGCGGTTCGATATCCAGTATGCTGATCGTGCTCTCGATCCTTAACCTTCTCCGCTGAAGCGGTTTGAAGCCCCCGCCTCGCGCCCGATGGCGGCATTGCGCCGCAGCGTGAAATGCTCACGTAGTGTCGTGTACGCTCCGCTTTCAACCCGCAGGGCGCCTTGCCGTCGGACGTGATGCAGGGGTTTTAAAGCGCTTCGGTCTGCTGGAAGATGAAGTCCCTTGTTTGACATGGCCTTAAAAATCGCTTATGGATCATGGCCTCTGACAGCCTTGCTGTCGGGGCTGAAGTTCCAAGGCCACAGATGGAGCAAGCATGACAGTGAAGCTGTTCCCCGCTGACCGGATGCAGCGCGATTACCCCGGGTCGCTTTGGGCGATCGGCTGGCTGGCCATTTTTAAGGCCATCCTTTG
>JBLMXM010000275.1:0-7683 GCA_050257775.1 Hyphomicrobiales bacterium | reverse complement strand
GGCAGCGAAATCGCCCTGGCCTGCGATTTCATCTACGCCGCGGACACGGCCAAATTCGGGCTGCCGGAGATCAATCTCGGACTCATGCCGGGTTTCGGCGGAACCCAGCGGCTGCCGCGTTTGATCGGGGCCAACCGTGCCAAGGAACTCATTTTCACCGGCAAAATGATTTCGGCGGCGGAGGCCGCTCAGATCGGGCTGGTCAACAAGGTCGTTCCGGCGGCCGCCCTGATGGAGGAGACCCTGAAAACCGCCCGGGACATCGCCGCCAAGGGAAAGGTGTCCTTGAGGGCCGTCAAGGAGGCGATCAATCAGGGCCTTAACGTGGACTTGGCATCCGGGTGCCACATCGAAATCGATGCCTTCGCACTGGCCCTGGCCAGCCCGGACGCCAAGGAAGGGACCGCGGCCTTCCTCGAGAAACGCAAAGCGGTGTTCAAGGGGGGCTTAAAGGACTAGTCTGGAAGACCCAAGCTCATCCGATGGACGACAATCTTAAGCCCAAGCTTCAGCTCGTCTGGGGCGCGCTCCTCGTGGCGGCCGGGGTCGGCTTGTTCTTCCGCATTCCGCAGGTCATGCCCCAGATCCGGCAAATCGAGTATTTCACCCCTGTCATTCCCTTCATATATTTCTGCTTTTACTTCATGGCCGTTTTCCTGATCGCCGGCGGCCTGCGCAAGCTTTACCTCAATTCCAGGAAATTAAAGTAGAAGCCCAATTAGCCACAGGCCCACACAGACTCGCACAAAACCCAAACCTGGCTGCACGCAACCCGCGGAGCTTTCCATCCGACAATGTCGCCGGACGGAAAAGTCATCCGTCCGTGTGGGTCTGCGGCCACGCTTATCTTCAGAGCGTGGTGAGTCTGCGGATGATTCGGGATGGTTAATTCGTTGTTGATGCCGGCTGTCCGCGGCTCGCCGCCTGCATGAACCGGCGCAACTGTGTCTCGTACTGGCTGCGGTCGCCTTTCGCCAGCGCCAACGCTCTTTTCTCCGCCTGGATGGCCTCCGCGAGGTTTCCGGTCGCAAAATAGCATTCGGCCAGGGTGTCCAGAATGTAGGCGGATTCCTGCAACTCGGCCGCTCGCCGGGCGAGTTCGAGCGCCCGGGCAGGGCTGCGGAAACGCTTGTCTTCGCACGTTGCCAGCAGCCAGGCCAGGTTGTTCAGCACCACGGGATTGTCCGCTTTCAGGCTCAGGGACGTTTCGTAGGCCTGCTGGACCTCGGCGTAGTTCTTGCGGCGGTATTGCAAATCGCCCAGCAGCCCATAGAGGCTCGGGTTCTGAGGGTTTTTCTGGATCTCCCGGAGGATCACAGTCTGGAACAGGTGATCGCTCAGCCTGGCTCCCACCGTGCCCATGTTCATCTGGTAACCGGCGGCTCCCAGAAGCACCAGGGCCGCGATGTATACGCCGATGCCCCTCCGGACCCTGGAGTCGTGGTGCCTCAGCCAGCCGCGGTTCTCCTCGCACCGGCTCAGGAAGTCGATGCGCTCGGTGATGCTGTAATGATGCCAGTTGGGCCGGTCGCTTGACTGCCTGCTCGTGAACGCTATTTTACGCAGGGTCGAAACCAGGGGCCGCGCGCTGTCGAAGAGGGCAAAGACATAGCCGTCGGCCTGGCGTTCGAAATTGCGCATGAAAAATCCGAATACAAAACGAAAATACACTAGGAATACGGCCAAGATCATGACGCTGAAAACCACGGACGCCACCATGGCTTGATTGAGCCCGCTGTGGTGGATCAGGGTCCAGACCGGCTCGGCGAAGATCATGGCATAAATGACCACGTCATACATTACGTAGGACAGCAGCAGGTAGCCTGCGAAAAACAGCAGGTAGAACAGAAGGTGCTTTTTCTTGATGTGCCCGATTTCATGGGCGATGACCGCATCGAGCTCATCAGGCGCCAGCAGCTCGAGCAGAGAGGGTGTGACGAGAATGTACCGGAATCTGCGGACGAGGCCCATCACGCCGGCGGTGATCATCTTGCCGCCGAACAGCGGCCAGTGGAGGATGTCCGCATAAGACATGCCGGCCCGGCTGCAGAGCGCTTCGATGCGCAGTCGGACCGGGCTTTGCGCCAAGGGAGTGCAGCGCCAGAACCGCTTGATCATAGCAGGTCCCATCACGGCGACGCCGAGCAGAAAGATGCTGAAATAGGCGATCTGCCCTTCAGTGGTGGCCAAGATCCGCTTGAGTCCATCCATGGGCAAGCTGTAGATCAGGTCCAGCACGCCGGACAGCAGGAGCCACGGCAACAGGACCGGCACGGAAAAGGAAATATTGGACGCGATGTAGTCTCGTCGGCTGAAGTCCGGAAGATAGAGCCGGCGATAAGCGCCGTAACCCGCCCCCCAGACCACGCAGAGGTATCCCACGAACAGAGCGATGAACAGCAGGGCTTTCAGGGTGGGTATGCGCGCCATCAACGGAAGGCCGTCCGCGAAGAAGGGCAGGCTCAGACCGTAGATGTCTACCGCAAAGACCAGCACCGCCAAAATCGAGCTGCGCAGCTGGGCCGTATGAAACATCTGGTCGAGCGCCCCAAAGGGCATGCGATCGATGCGGCTTTCGATGCGTTTGAAGGCAAGCCGCGTGAAACCGGCGAACGCCATGGCCAGCAGCGCAAAGAGCAGCAGGCTTTCCGAGGCGGCTAAACCGACCTCCTCGGAGGGTTGATAGGTGGAGTAAATGAGCAGGACGAGGATGAAGTATATGAAGTTTCCGAACATGATGAACCAGGGTTCAAGGGGTCAAGGGTTCAAGTAGAAACCAAATGGCCGCCTCACTTGACGCCATTGTCGATCGGGCGGCGGAGAAGCTCACTCCTAAAATTAGTCATGTGTCGATTGATCAGAAATGCGCAGATGCAAGGCACGCGAAGCACTGCGCAATGATGCCCTTCGCCTTCGCTTGCCAGACAGGCGGGCGCAGGCAGTCAAATACCGGATGGCTCCATAAAGAGCCCAAAGTCAAGGCGGCCGATTCTCGCAACGCGAGGCGTACCATGTGTGCGCCGCAGCGGCCGCGAGATGATGGCCAACGCGGAATTTGGGCTCTTTATGGAGCCGTCCTGAAGAAGCGTTCCTTTTCACTGTAAATGCACCCGCAATACTTCTGCCGGTACATCCCGAGCCGCCGGGACTCCGCCACACCCTGCTGCCAGCCGGCCCGGAAATCGCGGTAATGGAAGCCGATGCCGACAGTGCGGCCGATGGACTCGCCCATCTCCCGGATGACGTCGTGATTCTGGTACCGGCTGTAGAGCAGGGTCGTGGAATAGGCGTCGAACCCCCCCTGCTTGGCGAGAGCGGCGGCGGCGTTGAGGCGTTCGCGATAGCAGATCAGGCAGCGCTGATCCTCGCGGAAGGCGACGTTGCGGATAAAGCCTTCCAGGTCGTAGCCGTCCTGGTAGACTACCGGCAGCCCGATCTGCTCCGCATAGGACTGCAGCGTTTCCTGGCGCCGCAGGCACTCGGTATAGGGATGGATGTTATGGCGAAAGAAAAAACCGGTCAGCGCCGCGCCTTCCGTCCGCAGCTCGGCCACCGGAAAAATGCTGCAAGGCCCGCAGCAGATGTGCAGGAGCATTTTCATCGGCGTTCTCCGAAAATGGCGGTTCCGATTCTCAGCAGGGTCGCGCCTTCTGCAATAGCCGCTTCGAAATCGCCGGTCATGCCCATGGAGAGCTCGTCCATGTGGACGTTGGGCACGCCGCTCTCGCGGATCCGGTCCCCCAGCCGTCGCAGCTCGGCGAAATACGGGCGGACCCGCTCCGGATCGTTGAAATAGGGCGGCATGGTCATGAGGCCCTTCACTCGGACGTGCTCGAGCGTTGCGATCTCCTGCACCAGCGCCAGCGCCGTTTCGGGAGCCACCCCGGACTTGGTCTCTTCACCCGCAATATTCACCTGGACCAGAACCGGCTGGACTCGGTCGATCAGACGGGCGCAGCGGTCGATTTCGGCGGCGAGCCGGTAGGAATCCACCGTGTGGATCAGGTCGAATATCCGCACGGCATACCTGACCTTGTTGGTCTGTAAGTGGCCGATGAAATGCCACCGCACCGGGAGCTGCTTCAAGAGCTCGTGTTTTTCGCGGGCCTCCTGGATGTAGTTTTCGCCGATGTCCATTACGCCGGCGGCCGCGGCCGCGACGATGGCTTGGGCCGGAAAGGTTTTGCTGGCGGCGATCAGTCGGATCGCCGACGCGCGCCGCCCGCTTGCCTCCGTCGCCCCGCGGATGCGCTCGCGCACATTCTCAACACGTGCCTGGATGCCGGCCGTCACCTGACCTCCGCATCAACGCCCATCAAACCGCACCACCTTCTCCCGGATCAGAATTTCGACCACCTCGCAGACCGGCAGACCAACCACGTTGGTGTAGGACCCGTTGATGCTCCTGACCAGAAACGTGCCGATCCCCTGGATGGCATACGCACCGGCCTTGTCAAAGGGCTCGCCGGTCTGAAGGTACCACTCGATCTCGTCGTCCGAAAGCGCCTTGAAAAGGACATCCGTGCGCACCGTGTCCGCGAACAACCGCGCGTCGGACATCCGGCAGATGCAGTAGCCCGTCAGCACCTGGTGGATGCGGCCGCTCAGCCGGCGCAGCATGTCCCGGGCCTCGGGTGTGGAGGCCGGCTTCCCGAGAATGAGGCCCTCGACCACTACCACGGTGTCGGCCCCGATCACCCAGGCATCCGGGTGTTTTCGGCCGACGTCGCGCGCTTTTTCCTCCGCCAGACTGCGAACATAATCATCCGGCGTCGATGCCGAAACAGTGGCTTCGTCGAATTCGCTGGGGACGACGGCAAATCGGAGCCCAGCCCGTTCCAGCAGGTGGCGCCTCCGCGGCGACTGCGACGCCAGAATGATTTTAGTTTTGAGTTCAGGCACTTTCATGAGTTTTCATTACCAGATGGCGGAAGATTTGACAAGGCTCGCTTGCGGCCGGTAATATCGTCGTGCAGGGGCTGACATGCCTTACCACTAACCCAAAGCCCACCCCCTCGGCTCGATGAACCCTTCTCGCAGCAATGTCTTCTGGATTATAGGCGGGGGCCGCTTCGGTCTGAGAGCAGCCGAAACGTTGCGACGCCGAGGCGCAGCTGAGATCGTGGTGGTCGACCCCGACCGCGACCGATGCCGGAAGCTGGCGGACCGAGGCTTCCGCACCGAGTGCGCCGACGGGGCCAGCTTCCTCGCGGACCACCTGACGCATCCGGTTAGCCGTCTCTGGATCGTGGCGGCCGCGCCGGTGCACGTGGCCTTTCTTTGGCTGCGCTCCCGGTTGTCCGAAACCGCTCAGACCGAAGTTGTGGCGGTTCCAGAAGAGGTCGTGCGCCGCCTGCCCAACACCATGACCGGCAGGGAAGGGGAGGTTTTGACAAGCAACGCCGGCTTCATCTGCCCGCCGGACTGCGCCGAAGCCGGTCGTTTATGCGCGGCCACCGGCCGGCCGCGGCCGCGCAGCATGCACGCCTTCATCGGCCGGCTTGGCGCTCCGAACGTCAAAATTCTGGTTGTGCGCAGCTTCCAGCTTGCCGAGGGAGTTGGCGGTTTGCGGCCGCGCGATCTCTTTTCCGCCCTCGCTGACGCCCGCTCATCGAAGGGGACCATTCTTCTCGCCACGGCCTGCAAGTGCCACGCCGTAATCAGCGCATTCAAAATAAAATCGAAATGTTAAATGGAGAACCGGCCCAGGTCGGGGGGAACGGACGCTCACCGGATGATCCGCGCGAGACGGCTTCACCCGCAGGAGTTGCCCACTGGTTTCAATTTTGCATTAAATTTTGCCGGCGCCTCATCCCGTGAATAGGATCGCACCCGTCCCTTGAGAGAGAATGTTTTCAACATCCTGGTGGTCGACGACGATCAGGGGCTTCAGGAGCTTTTCAAGAATATCCTCGAGTCCCGGCCGGCGAAGCCTGCATTGCCCGGCGAGGGCCGACAAGCGCCGTGCTTTAAGGTGACCTGCCGTTCCCAGGCGGCGGAGGCTGTGGCCGCCGTAGAGCGATCGCTTGCGGAAGGCGATAATTTTTCAGCGATTTTCCTCGACGTCCATATGCCCCCTGGCCCCTCCGGGATCTGGGCGGCCGGCGAGATCATGCGGATTGACCCGGCCGCCAACATCGTGCTGGTCACCGGGTTCATCGGGACGGAACTGGGCAACCTACCGACCCACCTTCGGTTCTCCGACGGTTTGCTTTTTCTGCAGAAGCCGTTCCACCCCCAGGAAATCGTACAGTTTGCCTCCGCCCTGAGCGCCAAGTGGCAGGCCGAGCAGCAGGTGACGGCCTTGAACTCCAACCTGGAGCGGCTGGTCAGCCAACGCACCCGTGAACTCCAGCGCAGCAACGAGCAACTGCGCCGCGAGGTCGATCATCGCCGGAAGGTCCAGCACCAGCTTCAACAGAGCCTGCAGCGGTTGAAGAGCATCATCGGCGGGACGGTGATGGCCATCGCCATGACCGTGGAGAAACGCGATCCCTACACTTCGGGCCATCAGCACCGCGTCGCAGAACTGTCCAAGGCCATCGGAACGGAGCTCGGGCTGCCGGAAGATCAGCTCGAAGGGCTCTACATCGCCTCGGCCATCCACGACATCGGCAAGATATCGCTTCCGGCGGAAATCCTCAGCAAACCCTCGCAGCTCAGCCACATCGAGATGAGCCTGGTCCAGGTGCACGCCCAGGCCGGCTATGATATCCTAAAGAGTGTCGAGTTCCCCTGGCCGGTGGCGGACATCGTCCTCCAACACCACGAGCGCCTGAACGGCACGGGCTACCCGCTGGGCCTTTCCGGCGAAGCCATCCTGCCGGAAGCGCGCATCGTCGGGGTAGCCGACGTCGTGGAGACGATGTCCTCGCACCGTCCCTACCGGCCGTCCATGGGTCTGGACAAGGCCCTGGAAGAAATCACCGCGCAGAGGGGAGTCCTTTACGACCCCGCCGCCGTCGATGCCTGCCTTGCGCTGATTCAACAGAAACGGTTTGAATTCAGCCCCCCTGTTTTCGCTTGAATCCCGGTAGCATTTTAGTTATTAGACAGGCAAAAGAAGCGGTTTGAAAGCGTCGGATAAAGCCTGCGGGCAAGGCGTTCCGGGGATTGAAAGCGCAGCGTACATGTCAGTACGTGAGCATTTCAATCCGCGGAACAACACCGACCCCGGGCGTCAGACAGCGCTTTAAAACTGCTTCTTTGCCTGGGTGGCGGAACTGGTAGACGCAAGGGACTTAAAATCCCTTGGGACTATGTCCCGTGCCGGTTCGATTCCGGCCCTAGGCACCAAAAAATAAAGCAATAATAATTGCTTGTACAATAAAGCAGGAAACGTTGGTTGTCAATAGATTTCGACTGACTGATAAACTGACCATTAAAATTTTTGCCTGCCGCGTTTCTTTAAACGCCTCACGACCTGTTGCAATGAGACTGCCTTGAGCTGGTTCTCACTCTTGGCAGTAGCCTGTTCCACCTGTGGTTCTGACGACGCTGACTCTGCTTTCACCATGGAGAGTGCGGGAACTGCCGGCTGATCAGATGCCTGCTTGATTAGGTACTGAGTCAGCTTTTCCCCCGCATCGTGGAGGTCGGCTTCTACGACAATGTCATACCGACGGAAGACTGACGCTGTCTTCCATCCTCCCATTTTCATCACCACGTTCTCTGACACCCCAG
>JBLMXM010000274.1:0-4511 GCA_050257775.1 Hyphomicrobiales bacterium | reverse complement strand
ACGATGCCTCCCGACGTCTCCAGCATGTCGTCGACGTAGATCCGGCGCTTCCCCCAGCAGGAATCCTCCGGATCAATCTCAACGAACTCGGCTTTCTGTTGCCGGTATCGTGCCAGGAGCGTCTCATCCGGCCTGGTGGAACTGTAGATGATGCCGTCCAATTCACGCCCGCAGACCTCTTCCAGACGTGCGACGAAATCCCAGCCGGTGAAATTGTGGGTCTCGCCGAACTTGGTCATGACGTTCATGACGAACAGAAGCTTGGCGCTGGATTTCTTGAACGCCTCCACGACGCCGGGCACGATGAGCCCGGGGATAATGCTGGTGAACAGATCGCCGGGCCCGATAATGATGTAGTCCGCCCACCAGGCGGCGTCGATCACCGGCGGGTAGACCGATATGGATTCGCTGTGGTGCGGAACGAGGAACACATCCCGGATCTTCTCGCGCTGGGTCCCCCGCGGAACATCGATGGCTTTCTCGCCGAAGATGCGCGTGCCGTCCGTCAACTCGGCCACCAGGGTCGCCTGGTCGACGGTCACCGGCAGTATCCGGCCGCGCACGTCCAGGATTTCCGCCAGGGCCTGGATTCCGGCCGGGAAATTCCCGGCATAGCGCGACAGCATAGTCAGCAGCATGTTGCCGGCGTTGTGTCCCTTGAGGCGGCGGTCCTCGATGAAGCGCTTCAACAGCAGGATGCGGGCCACTTCCCGATGTGGAGACAGAGCCACGATGCACTTGAGGATGTCACCGGGCGGCAGAATGCCGAATTCGTCCCGTAAACGTCCCGTGGAACCGCCGCTGTCCACCATCGACACGACCGCCGTGATGTCGATGTTGTCCAGGTCGCGCAACCCGGAAAGCAGCGCAAACTGGCCGCTGCCGCCGCCGAGGGTCAAAAGCCTGGTGGGCTCAGGGGGCATGGGGGATTGGGTTCAGGGTTCAGAGTCTAGTGTTTAGTGTTTGGTTGATGGCGTGGGGGTTGGCGTCAGCAGGTCCTCCACCCACTCCAGGTTCATCTCCAGCAGCTTGCCCGGCAACGGCCGGCCGCTCCGCGGATCGCAGCCGATGATGGCGTAGTACTTCTCCAGGGCGGCTTTGAACTCGTCCTCGGAGAAGATGCGCGCGCCCGCGTTGGGCCCGTTCGGCTTGGGCTCGAACAGCCGTCCCGGCAGGCGGTCGTCTCGGATGGAAAATCCCTCACGGCTGTTGAACGCCCGCGCGAGCATCGAGGATCGCTCGGCCGCCTGCATCAGGTCATGCAGGCTCACGTTCCACCCGGTAGTCGCCCGAATGCAGGCGGTCATGGTGTCCAGCGGCATGACTCCGCGCGGCGCGAAGCCGAAGACGCACAGGCCCAGCGAGTCCAGCATCCTCCAGAAGTTTTCCAGGATGACGAAGCTGCGCACCTTGTCGTTGGAAATCTGCGTGGCGGGCATGGCTCGGTAGATCCCCAGGGCGTTCACCGACTTGAAGGAAAAGGAATTGGGGTCCACGAAAGACGGGTCGTGGGGGGTGTTCATGTGGTCCGCCCCGTACGTGCACAGGGCGTAGCTCATGCCCACGCCGACCTTGATCCGCGGGTCGTGCAACGGGAGTTCCTGGCCTTTGACGGCCAGGCAGAAATCCCTGTCGGCGACTCCCCACCGGCCTGCAAGCCGGGCCGTGCCTTCCGCCAGCAGGTCGCCCAAACCCTCCCTCCGGGCGGTCATCTCGAGCAGTTTCAACATCAGTTGCGGGTCCCCGAGCCGCAGCTCGAGGCCGTCGGTGTCCGCTGCCGTGATGATGCCCTTCTCGAAGCACTCGCAGGCGAAGGCGATGGTCATTCCGGCCGAGATGGTGTCCATGCAATAGCGGTTGCAGATCTCGTTGCCCTTGGCGATGGCCTTCAGATCCAGGATGTTCAGATTGCTCCCGAGGGCGGCAATGGTCTCGTACTCCGGCCCGCCGTAGCGCGAATCCACGCCGTAGACCGGGTCCTCAAGGGCAATGACCCGTTTGCACATGATCGGGCAGGCGTAGCACCCCTTGCGCTTTTTCAGCAACTGGGCGTTATACGCGTCCCCGCCGATCACCGAGGCGTCGGGCAGCGCGCTGCCGCGGAAGTTGTTCACGGGAAGGCCGCCGGCAGCCGACAGCGGTTCCGGGAACACGGTCGTGCCGTACACGTAAAGTGCATCGCCGGCCGGGTTCTTGCGGAAGGTCTTGGCGTAATCGGTGGCCGTCTTTCGCAGGAAATCCGGGTCGTGGTAGGCCGGCTCGCCGGTGCCCAGGGCCGCCACGGCCCTGAGATTCTTGGACCCCATGACGGCGCCGAGCCCGTTGCGGCCGTTGAAATGGCCCAAATTGTTAGTGATGTTCGCGAAGCGCACCCGCTTCATCCCGGCCGGGCCGGTCTGCGCGACGCGGATCTTGTCGCTGCCCAGCTCGCTGCGGATGGCGTCCTCGACCTCGCGGGCTCCCTGATCGGAAACGGCGCCCGCGTCCCGGATCTCCGCCCGACCGTCGGTAACCCAGAGGTAGACCGGGGATTCGGACCGTCCGCGGAAGACAATCGCGTCAAAGCCGGCCTTCTTGAGCTCAGGGCCGAAGAACCCGGCGGCCTCGGACTCTCCCGCCGTCCCGGTGAGCGGGGATTTTCCCACGGCGGCGAACCGGCAGGAGGCGGCCAGCGGGGCTCCGGTCATGACGCCGGTAGCCAAGGTGAACACATTTTCAGGCGCAAAGGCATCGGTGCGCGGCGGCATCTCGCGCATCAGGTAATAGTACCCGATTCCCCGTCCGCCCAGATAGCTCCGGTAAAAGGCTTCCTCGGGCTCCTGTATATCGATTCTGCGGTTGCTCAAGTCGACCTGCAGGATTTTCCCCGTGTAACCGAACGGCATGGCTATCCCTCCTGAAATTTAATCATACTTTATGTATCGAAGATCGGCCGACGGCGCAAGAGGGGCTGTCCGGTCAGTCCTTAAGGTAGATTGTGCGGTAGACAGGTTCTCTCCTTTAAACCCTTTCTTGACCGGTTGACCTCAACCCCGTATAGTTGATGAAATCGCAAAATGTCACTGCTTAGACGACTTTGTAAGAGGGCCAAGGTCAAGGCGCGCAGCCTAACGGCCGCACGCCGGGCGGGTGGCTTGGATTTTCGGCCAAAGGCCGAAAAGACAAAAGCACGCTAGTGCTTGCGGCGTTACGTTTGCGAACGCAAACAATCTCGTGGCGCGAGGCGTACTTAACGTACGCCGGAGCGGCAGCGAGAAGAAGCGCAACGCAGAGATTGGCCTTTTTGCGAAGTCGTCATAGTTGGCGCTGGTTTCCGGCGCCTTCCGCGCCATCATTACCGGGGTCAAGGAGAACGCCATGCCGATCGCCGAACGCATGATCCGCCGTGTCCAGGAATTCACCGTGATCAAGAACATGTTTGAGGAAGGCCGGCAGCTCAAGGCCAGACACGGGGAGCACAACGTTTACGACTTCTCCCTGGGCAACCCCGACGTCCCGCCGCCGCCGGCGTTTCGAAAAGCGCTGCGTGAAATGGTCCAGTCCGACACTCTCTCCTTCGGCTATGCCCCGGTGGCCGGCCATCGCCAGATCCTGGAAGCCCTGGCGCAGCGTCTGAAGGGCGAGCACGGAGTGGCCGTCCGGCCGGATCTGATGGCCATGACCGTGGGGGCGTCGGGGGCGCTCAACGACATTTTCCGTGCCCTGGTCAACCCGGGGGAGGAGATCCTGGTCCCTGCCCCTTACTTCCTCGGGTACACCAACTACGCGTTCCTGGTGGACGCGGTGCTGAAACCGGTGCCGACCGACCGCCGGTTTCACCTGGACCTCGACGCCATCGCCGCTGCCGCCACCTCCAGGACCCGCCTGGTTCTCGTGAACTCGCCCAATAATCCCACCGGGGCGGTTTACACGGAAGCTGAAATCAATGAACTGGGGCATACGCTGGAAAAAGCCAGCCGGCGCCTGGGACGGCGGATTTATCTCGTGTCGGATGAACCCTATCGCAAGATCACCTTCGGAGCCGCCATCCCCTCCGTGTTCGCCGCCTACCCCCACACCATCATTGCCAACTCCTTCTCCAAGGAGTTGAGCCTGGCGGGCGAGCGTCTGGGATACTTCGCCGTTCACCCTGACGCCGAGGACGCGCAGCAGATCGCGGCCGCCGCTGCGGTGGTCAATTCCATGAACGTCGTCAACGCCCCCAGCCTGCTGCAGCAGGTGGTGGCAAACGTCCTGGGGGAAAGCATCGACGTGGCGGCCTACGAACGCCGCCGCGATCTGATCTGCAGCGTGCTGGAAGATGCGGGCTACGAGTTCAGCCGGCCCGAAGGAGCATTCTACCTCTTCCCGAAAAGCCCCATTGCCGATGACGCCCGGTTTACGGATATCCTCAAAGCGGAACGCATCCTGGTGAGCCCCGGCCGCGCGTTCGGAACCCCGGGGTATTTCAGAATCTCCTACGCCGTTCCGGAGGCGACCATCACGGGATCCCGGGAGGGGTTCCGGCGGGC
>JBLMXM010000273.1:0-8043 GCA_050257775.1 Hyphomicrobiales bacterium | reverse complement strand
TTCAACCCTCTCCTGATCAGCCCGGAGGTCCTCGCCGCAGAAGACTTGCTCGATCGTCCGGATCTGCAACTGCGGAGCCGCATGCCGGAGCACCGGGTCGACTACCGGAAGGCAGCGGCCTATAAGCAACGCCTGCTGGAGAAAGCCTGCCGCCGCTTCAGGCAGCACCTGCCCGACAGCGGTTATGAGCGCTTCTGCGCCGAGAATGCGTGCTGGCTCGACGACTATGCCCTGTTCACGGCGCTGTCCGCGCGGCATGGAAATGGCACCTGGGACCGCTGGCCTGCGCAGATCGGGCGCCTTCGGAAGGATCTTCAGGATCCGATCGTGAAGCTGAAGATCGAGCAGTATCTGTTCTGCCGCCAATGGCGGAAGCTTCGAAGCTACTGCCGGGAAAAGCGCATCCACCTTTTCGGCGATCTTCCCATCTACGTTCCCTTCCACAGCGCGGATGTCTGGTCGCACCGGAGGCTTTTCAAGCTGGACCGCTTTCACCGTCCGCTGGCCGTGTCCGGTGTGCCGCCGGACTACTTCAGCACCGACGGCCAACTCTGGGGTCACCCCGTATACAGCTGGGAGAACCATCGCCGGACGCGCTATGATTGGTGGGTCCGCCGCATCGCGCACCAGACGACCGTCTTCGACGCCGTGCGCATCGATCACTTTCGCGGATTGGTGGCCTATTGGGAGGTCAAGGCCGGGTCGCCTACCGCCAAAAACGGCCGGTGGGTGCAGGTGCCCTCCGAGGACTTTTTTTCCGAACTGCAGCGCCGCTTCGTTTCGCTGCCGCTGGTCGCCGAAGACCTGGGCCACATCACCGCCGACGTGCGTGAAACCATGCGGCGCTACGGGTTTCCCGGGATGCGGGTGCTGATGTTCGGCTTTTCCGGCGATCCGGCCGAAAACCCCAATGCCGTGCACAACATCCCCGAGCACTGCGTGGTCTATGCCGGGACCCACGACAACAACACCGTGAGAGGATGGTTCGAAACCGAGGCTTCCCACGCCGAAAAACGCCGCCTGATGCTCGTTGCCGGCAGGCGGGTTATCGGCCGGGAAGCCCCCGGGGAATTGATTCGGCTGGCGATGCTGTCTCCGGCCCGCTGGGCCATCGTTTCGGTTCAGGATCTGCTCGCGCTGGGCGCAGCGGGCCGCCTGAACACGCCGGGGAAGAGCCGGGGAAACTGGCGCTGGCGCCTGACGGCAAGACAGTTGGATTCCCTCCCGGCCGAACCTTTGCTGGAGCTTACCACCGCTTTCGGCCGCATCTGAACCCGTTGCTTATTGTCGCACCAAAGGCGAGCGGCTTCTTGCAGCCACGTCTGCCAGCCGCCTGAGCCAGCTTTCCACCTGAGTGAACACCAGGAAGCGATCGTACACCCGACGCTGGGCATTGCGACCGTAGAGTTCGCGCTGTACCGGATTCGCCAGCATGTCGTCGAGCATGCCGGCGATCTCGCTGGGGTCATGCGGATCGCCGGTCAGGCGGCCGTCGATGCGGTCCCGGATCTGCAGTCGCAGGCCGCAGGCCGACGATCCCAGCACCGGTATCCGCTTCCACATGGCCTCGGTTGCGGTAAGACCGAATCCCTCTTGCAACGAGTTCTGGACGACCACCGTGGAGCAACGTTGGATCACGTTGACCATAAGATGATTCTGCTTGACGTTGACCATCGGCAGAGAGAGCAATACCACGCTTTCCTGGTCTGCGGCTTTCAATCCGCGGAACGACCGGCTGAGCGAGATGAGCACCTTTTTCCCTTCAGGATCATCCTGGACCGCCGACGGATCCGGGCCCGCCAGAACCAGGCGTGCGATCTCGATTCGGTGACGCTGACGGTCCGAAGCGCGTTTCCTTCGCCGATACCTCTGTTTGAGCCGCACAAATCCTTCCAGAAGCGGCATCCATCCCTTCAACTCGTCCCACCGGGATACCTGAGTGATGACCGGACGAAACATCAGACCCACACCGTCTTCCTGATGAGCGGGCAGAAAGCGTCCGTCCGGATGCAGCCGGAGCACCTGGTGGCTCCAGTGCGGGGTCAGCACGGGATGAGGGCTTTTTATCAAGCCGGAATTACATAGAATGCCGACCAGCTTATGGGCTGACAGTTCACGGTTCTTATGACTGAGGGGGTCGATGGCCGGGTGAATCACCGAGGCCTTGCCCACGAGATAGGGAGGGATGTATTCCGGAGCTGAAAACACCGCGTGATCATAAACCTGGGCATGGGGCCGTAGAAATTCCCAGGCCGCATCGGTGGTGCGTGTGCGTCGGTCCAGCCCGATGTGACAGCGCCAGATGCTGCGAATCCCGGTGCGGCGCTTGAGCTCGGCCCCGGCTCCCAGCGGCTGGGGATCGTGAACGACGAGGAGGTCGTGCGGGCCGACATATTTCATCAGCTCATCTGCGGCTTCCCGGCTGGCCGACCGGTAGATCTCCTTGTGGCGGGTTGTGAAACGGGCTTGTCCGAAATCATGGATCAGGTTGTGGATGCGCTTGGTCAGCTCGAAGAACGCCGGGTCTTTCGCGCCCATCACGAGCCATTCGGCCTGTACTCCCACGTCTCTCAGCAATCCGACCAGGCGCGGCATCATCTCCGCTACGCCGCCTCCCTGGGCCGTCGAGTTGACCATCCAGACCGTACGGCCTCTGAGTTTGGGCACCAAGTGACGGGCGGCCGTGCGCATATCCTGGACTGCGGGGGATAGATAGGCCAGGCCGGCGTAATCATTCAGGTGCAAACCACCCCTGAGCGCGATTTTTTGAATCATCAGGTATCTCCTTCCCGCGCGAGCAGTGCCACCGGAAACTGCTTCAAAATCCGCGACAGGTATTGACTCGTGCCGCTGAACCGCTCGCCGGTGAACACGTTTTCCCAAGTCCCGGCAGGCAGCTTAATAACCGTGTCCTTCCAGTCGCCCGCCAGACCCACGGCCAGCCTAGCGGACAAGATCACCGCCTGGCCTCCGCGCATGAACGCGACCAAGTGACCGGAGCGCATCCCCGCAGCCGTCAGCGGGCGATAGTCCCCCTGGGGGCCGAAGGCTTCGACCATGCGGCGGCGGACCGACAGCACCCGCTGCAGCAGAAAGAGCTTCGGCAGCCCTTCCGCTTGTCGATCGAGGATCTCCGCAAGCGAGAGCGTGCTGATCTCGGCCTGCCGCCGGCGGCGCAAGTCGAAATCGACCGGCCGGCGGTTGTCCGGGTCGACCAGATTCCGGTCCCAGAGTTCGGTCCCCTGGTAAATGTCCGGAACCCCCGGGGCCGTGCACTTGATCAAGGTCTGGGACAGCGACGTGACCAGTGTCGGCCAGGCGAGCGGTTCCAAGAAAGCCGCCAAGTCGGCCGTGAACTCCGCATGTCCCAACACCCCTTCGACGAATTTCCGCAGGGCTTCCTCGTAAGCCGGGTCCGAGTCCGTCCATGAAGTATAGACCTTGGCCTCCTTGGCCGCCTTCAGCATGACGGGCACGAGCCGGTCGCAGCCGATAGGCCAGGCGCCCGCAAGGATCTGGTAGAGAAAATACTCCGTGTTGGGGTCAGGAAAACCGT
This sequence comes from Hyphomicrobiales bacterium, assembly GCA_050257775.1. Lineage (GTDB taxonomy): Bacteria > Desulfobacterota > Desulfobacteria > Desulfobacterales > SpSt-501 > SpSt-501. The sequence continues at coordinate 4,487 of JBLMXM010000273.1, read as the reverse complement.
TGCGGCGGAAGCGCCCATTCATCCGCGACCAGCGCCGGACCGCATCAACCCAGCGCTCCGGGATCTCCGAGAGCAAACCGATTCTCAGCCGCGCGTCCTCCCCGCGCTTGGTGTCGTGGGTTGCGCTCGCCAGCAGGGTCCGGGGCCATTGCGACTGTATCCGGAGACAGTAGGCGTGAAAGGCTGCCGGCGAAGTGCCGAATTCCCCGGGATTCCCGCCGACTTCGTTAAGGGAGATCAGCCGGTTGAAACAGTAAAAGGAAGTGTCCTCAACCCCCTTGGCCATGACCGGCCCTGTCAGTTGCTGGAACCGCCAAACGAACTCGCTCTCCACCCGGCCGGCGCGCTTCAAGAGCAGGATATCCTCGATCAATCGCCAGGCGCCGGAGGCGATGCCGGGCTGCCGGCGCCGGGCCTCGGCGAGAGCCTTCCGGACAACTGCTCGATCCTTGTCCCGGACTTCACGAGTGTCGGGTCGGATGTAGGTTCGGTAGACCGGAAAGCAGGCAATGACTTCCGCCAGAGCGCGTCGCGCATCTTCGCGCCGGACGCCGGCAGGACTCGGCGACCGGCTGCGGCTTTCCTCTGGTAGAAGGTCTGCCAGATGCGACAGCTCGCTTCCGAAGAGAAGCGCCAAAACCTGGGCCTTCTTCTCATGCACGACGTCCCGGTAGTCGATCGGCTGGCGGGTGAATTCTCCATAAAAGCCCGTCAGAAGCCGCTCGCTGCGGGGATCAACGAACAGCCCGCTCACAAGGTTTAGAAAATCGTAGCCCGTGGTTCCGGCAACCGGCCACTCCGGATCAAGGACTTCTCCGGGTTCCAATATTTTTTCAACCACGACCCAGGCCCGAGGAGCCGCCGACCGTAGGCGCTGCAGATACGCCGTGGGATCGCGTAGCCCGTCCGGGTGGTCGATACGCAGGCCGCCGATCTGTCCTGCGTTGACCCAACGCAGCACCGGACCATGCGTGGCCGCGAAGACATCTGGATTCTCTACGCAAACGCCGGCCAACTGATGGATATCGAAAAACCGGCGGTAATTGATGTCTCGATTGGCCCGCCGCCAGAAAACCAGCCGGTAGTGCTGGAGATCGAGAAAACCCTTGAGCCGCACAGGCTCCGCGTTGATCGCCGCGATCAATCGGTCCAATGCCCTATCGGCTGTTTCATCCAGGGTGCCCGGATGGTTGGAGGCTCCGGTTGAAGCCCGCAGCAGTTCATGCCGCGAGCGCTTCGAGATCGGAAATTCGTGTTCGAAATAAGACACGAAAATGTCCGGACCGTGTCGGCGGATCCGGATCTCGCCGGACTCGAGGCAATGTTCGATCTCATCCCCGAGTACCGGTAGCAGAACCTTGTTGCGCGTCAGCGGATCAGGATGATCCCAGCGGATATCGAAGAATCCCGCATGGCGGCTCTGAGGACCTTCGGCCAGTACGTCCCACCACCATCGGTTCTGGCGGCCCGCCACGGCCATGTGATTGGGCACGATGTCCACCACCAGGCCGATTCCGAGCTCAGCCGACGCCCGGCACAACCGGTCGAATCCTTCCTGTCCGCCAAGCTGAGGGTCTGCTTCCGAAGGGTCCACCACGTCGTATCCGTGAGAGCTGCCGGCAGCCGCCTTGAGGCATGGGGAGAGGTAGAGATGGCTGATGCCGAGACGGCGAAAATAGGGGAGCATGGTGCAAACACGTTCGAAAGGCAGGCTTGGCCTCAGCTGGAGGCGATAGGTGGCCACTACATTCCGGTTATCGCATGTGCCGATTGGGACACCCATTATACACCCTGCACAGCGCTGCGATGCTCCCGACGGTTACGCAACTCCTCGTAGTAATTCAGAGTCTGCCGGGCAATCGCCCTCCAGCCGAAGTGCGCCTCGACCCGGCGGCGGGCTTCGGCTCCCATGGCCTTCCGTCTCTCCGGCATGCGCAGCAGTTCGTCGACGGCCGCCGCAAGGTCGCGACTGTATTGTTCTGGGTCTCGCGGTTCCGGGTCGGTATCGCTGACCGGCTCGAAAGAGACCAGGATCCCGGTTTGTCCCTGAACCACCACTTCCGGGATGCCCCCCACGGCCGCTGCGACTACCGGCGTGCCGCAGGACATGGCTTCTAGGTTAATGATTCCGAAAGGCTCGTAAATCGAGGGGCAGACAAACAGGGAGGCGTGGCTGTATAAGACCACCAGACGTTCTACGGGCACCATCTCGGGAATCCAGATGATGTTGTTCGAGGTATTGGCCCTGCAGTGTTCGACCGCAGCCCTCATCTCATCAGCAATCGCATGCGTATCCGGTGCGCCGGCGCATAAAACGACCTGCACACGCTCCTCGATGCGGGCCAGCGCACGGACCAGGTGAATGATGCCTTTTTGGCGTGTGATGCGACCGACGAAAAGCACGTACGGCCTGAGCGGGTCGATCCCGTAGGATGCCAGAATGTCGGGGTTCAGCGTCTTCCGAAATTGCCCGGTATCGATGCCGTTATAAATGACCCGGATCTTGCCGGGATCCGGCTGATAGATATTGATAATGTCCTTTTTCATGCCCTGCGATACAGCGATGATACCATCGGTATTTTCCATCGCGGTCTTTTCCAGCCAACAGCTGACTTGGTAACCGGTTCCGATCTGCTCCCGCTTCCATGGGCGTTTCGGCTCCAGGGAGTGGACCGTGATGAGCATCGGGATGTCTAGGAGTTGCCTGACCAAACAGCCCGCCAGATAGGAGTACCAGGTGTGGCAGTGGACGATGTCCGAATCGGCGGCCTGGCCGACCATGGCGATGTTGCGGCCCAGGGCGTCGATAACCTTTTCATGGCCGCCCTCGCGGCAGAACCGCTCCGGCATCCCGGGAATCCCGGTCACAGCGAGATCCGGGCCCGCTTCGCGTTGGTCGCCGAAGCACATCACCTGGAGCCTCTGCCCGGCGCCGCCCAACCGCACCAATTCGCGGCAGAGGTAGTCTACATGGACGCCCGCACCTCCATAAATGTAGGGCGGGTACTCGTTGGATAGCATCAGGATTCTCATCAGCGACCTCAGAACGGAGAGAACTAGGAAAGTATGTGTTACTGGTAATGCTTTTCTGAGAAATTGTAAACTCCGGCGACGGATGGGTTAAAGGGACTACTCAGTCAGAATTTGAATTCGCATGAGGGGACAGACCCGTGGAGATTCAAAGTAGTTTACTACGTTCTATGCTCCAATCCCGATCCAAACAGACGCTGATGGCAACCGCCAAATGGATTTTCATTGGGATTCTCATCGCTTGGGTTAGTCTCTGTTCTGCCGTGTCTGTTCTCACCTTTTGGCGCCGGTTATCATGGATGCGAATGGAACAAAGGGTTGAACAAACGAAGGCCGACCCGCTCAGCAAGAAAATGGAGGGTGAATTCGGGGCGCCGGAGAGAGAACGATTAGCCAAGGCCTATGCCTTGGCAAGAGGCAAAGGCATCGGAGTCGACGGCGAACCTTTTGACGGGTTGGTCCCTCTTAAGGAATGTCCGGGCGTATCTTGACGGCTTCCTAAACCTTGCGCCGATATTTGGTGCAATTGCAGAAACCGTACTTACTTCTCCAGCGCCAGTCTGAGGACATCGGTCATCTTGTCGACGAAGTGGAAGCTGATCTCCTTCTGAACTTTCCTGGGAATGTCTTCCAGGTCCTTCTGGTTCTCCTTGGGCAGGATGACGGTCCTGATGCCGGCACGATGCGCGGCCAGCACCTTTTCCTTGATCCCGCCTACCGGCAGAACCTGGCCCCGCAGGGTAATCTCGCCGGTCATGGCCAGGTCTTTGACCACGCGCCGCTTCGTCAGGAAGGACACCAGGGCGGTCAACATGGTCACCCCGGCCGAGGGCCCGTCCTTGGGGATGGCGCCGGCCGGGATATGAATGTGGATGTCCTGGTCCTTGAAGCCGTCTTCGGACAGACCGAGCTTGGCGGCCTGGGTGCGGATGAAGCTCAGCGCGGCCTGGGCCGACTCTTTCATGACCTCGCCCAGTTGGCCGGTCAGGATCAGGCGGTCCTTGCCCTTCATGGCGGTGGCTTCCACGAACAGGATGTCGCCGCCCGCCTGGGTCCAGGCCAGGCCGGTAGCAACCCCGGGTATGGAGGTGCGCGCCTTCGTCTCGCCGGTAAAGCGAACCGGACCGAGATACTTGGTGACCTGTTGGGTTTTGATGACTTCAGAGCTTATCGACTCCTCCGCGATCTTGCTGGCCACACCCCGGCAGATGGCGCCGATTTCGCGCTCCAGGTTGCGCAGGCCCGCTTCACGGGTGTAGCCGGAGATGATGTGTCGCAATGCGCCGCGGGTGAAGGTGACCTGCTCGGCTGAGAGGCCGTTGGCCGAACGCTGTCGCGGAATCAGGTGCCGCTCGGCGATGTGAATTTTCTCGTCTTCGGTGTAACCCAGCAGCTGCAAGACCTCCATGCGGTCCCGCAGAGCCGGCGGAATGGTGTCCAGGATGTTGGCCGTGGCG
>JBLMXM010000272.1:0-4819 GCA_050257775.1 Hyphomicrobiales bacterium | reverse complement strand
TTGGCTACAAGGTGCTAACTGAAGGAGGCACACTGGTGGGATACGAATACGTTTCTGATTGGGCCGGCTATCTATTGGTGGCTGCCGGTATTGCATGCCTGATTGCATCGTTCAAGATCGGTAAGAAATCTTGACGAGAGAATTCTTGTGGTGAAGCGGCTCAAAGTGTTTTTCGGTAAATATAGGGCAATGACCCCAGATGGAAATCTGCCTGGAGATGCAGGTTTAACTTCCTGACGGACGAGCTTAGTCTGGCGTTTTTTGAAAATCCTTTTCGGGACAAACCCAAATGGGATCCAGCGTGCGAGTTGCAATAGTCGACGACCAACCGATGTTTCGTCGGAGCCTGCACCGTTTCCTTGACAGACAGTCAGGCTTGAAGGTGGTGGCCGAGGCGGATGATGGGCAATCGGCCGTAGAAATGGTGGAGCTGCACAAGCCGGACGTGGTGCTGATGGATATCAGCATGCCGATCTTAAACGGCATCGAGGCAACCCGGATTATCATGTCTAGATTCCCGGCGACCCAGGTCATCATCCTCTCGATGCACCAGGACCAGGCCTTTGAAGCCCAGGCATGCCAAGCCGGCGCCTGCCGGTACATCTGCAAGGACTGCAGCCCCCAGGAGATCCTCGATGCAATTCTCGGTCACAAAATGGCATAACAGCAAGTAAGCTTATCGAAGGAGCTCTTTGAAACAGCCCGCGCCGGTCACATCGTCTTGGCCGCATTGATCCGGATCTATAAGATGTGGGGCCTATTGCAGGGTGATACTCCGAAACCCCAATTACTTCCGTCTGTCCAAGTTCCTTCGGTCTTGATCAGGGTGTCTTAGCTTGAGATTCGAATTTTATGGCAATCCCTTCAACTGAAGTGCATGTAAAGCAAAAGACGTTGTAGATCGGGACAAAGGTGTAGAGGCTGCTCGTCACTGAAACGTTGATTAATGCATCCCCTCCGGTCTGCTCCAGGGCGGCGGTGACCGCCTGAGTGGCGGTTGAGTCGCCCCAGGGTATGATGCCGAGCAGAATATACCGACAGGCTTCTCCTTTTGCCGGGCCGATTTCCTTGTAGCCTCCCGCGCTGGTGACCAGGGATCCGGGGTCAGCCATGCTCTTGGTTGCCATCCCCAGATTCCCGGTTGAAGAGCATCCGCCCAGGATCAATGCCGTTAACACTATTGCGAATATTCCCCGTGTCATATTTATCCTCCTTCATTTAAGGAAAGGTGATCCTTTAATTCGTCAACAATTAGTCGTCACATTGAGGACAAGCGGGAAGAAAAATGCCCCAGTCTCCAATCCGCGGAAAGATAGTGGCTCTGAGAGGGGGCTAAAGACGACTGCCATCCACGTGCTCAACGCGGGACGGCTTTCTGCGGCGCCGTGCCGAAGGATAGTAGTTCGGGTGCATCACCTCCGAGCTCGGCCCGGAACTCGCGGTCCAACCAAGCGCAAAAATCGGGATCAAGCTTGAGAACGCCCTTGGCGGAGCATGTGATGGCCTGCAGTGAGGCTGAAACCATCATAGTAGCTGTAGGCTGCATGTAGCGAGTTGGAATGCAATTGACCTTCCCCTCGAAGTTGACCGGGAAGCCTCCGTTCAGAAAAGTTGCCTTGCGATCCACCAACCGAAACCGGAGATCGCTATGGATGTTCTTTTCATCAATCTTGCTGGAGTCTGCCAGTTCGATGAAATCTTCGCGCGAAAGTTCCACCGATCCGGAAGATGCGCTCGCTAAGAATGCATACTCCTCTAAGTAAACATTGTCGTCAACAGTGAAGGAGGCTCGCCCCGAACAGCCGATCACCAAATTGAAACGTGTTGTCAGGTCATTCCGCTCCCACAGCGAGTAACCCATACTTCGGGCCCGGCAACACCCCATCGCTCCAGGATCGGCATGCATTTGGGAATGTCCTGATCCAGCTCCAGAAATTCGATTTCCATGATGGGCGCCTGTCAAATGCAAGCCGGAGTCTTTTTGGGGCCCGTATCTGCTTATATGCCTAAGGGCAGAGTTCAGCAGCCAGGTCCTGGCGGCGCAAAGCATTGCCGGTGGCCGGTCGGCTGGAAGGATTTATTTGGCAGCCGAATGGTGATCCATGACGGCGGCACCGCTTGGCCGGCAGTGTCTACTCGCCGTTACCGTTGAGGGGGAGGCTCGAAGCCGGCTGCCTTGAAGGCTGCTCTCCCGGGCGGTGCGACGAGATATCGTACGAAGGCGCCTGCGGCCTCGGGAATTTTGCTTGCTTTCAATACGACAGCGGCATAGGGGATCTCATTCTGAATCTCTTTTGGCAACGGCCCCACAAGTTCAGCGCCCGGCACAGCCGTGATCTCACTGGCTTGAACCACCACGATTTCGGATTCTCCGCTCACGACACGCCTGACTGCCTCTTCGCCCACGCCCGTCAGCGTCGTCTTGGCTTGCATTTGCTCGACGAGGCCAAGCCGGGGCAGTACGACTGTTGCGAAATATGTGCCCGAGGTTCCGCCCCTCGCTGGATCGGCATAGGTGATCGATTTTGCCGCCAGCAGCGTGTTGCTGAATTCTTCAACGGTAGCGATTTTTGGCCGAGGCGTGCCAGCCTTGATCCCTATGCCGATGCCAACGCTTCCGACTTCCAATCGGGAGCCCGAGGCCACTAGCCCGTTCTTTTCTAGCTCGGTCGCTCCGGCAGATGGAAGCACCGTAACGTCGGCCGGCGCACCAGCAGCCACCTGCTTTTGGATTCCACCGCCGGTGCCGAACGTGAACTTGACTATATTTCCGGTCTCGCGTTCAAACGCTGCCGCTGCGCCCTGCAGCGCGGACCTGACACCGCCAGGTGCATAAACACTCAGCTCAACAGCTGTCGCGCTGACCGGAAAGGCCCCGAACAGTGCTATTGTTACAAGCATCACACGGCAAAACACGGTCGTTCTTCGATTCATCCCATGGTCTCCTCTTAAGAAATCACCCTGGCGGATGACGCCGTCGCGCCGAACAAGAATTGAATCGAAGGATAGAATATCTCTAATTGCAATACAACTACAACCCAAAACGTCCATTACCACCCAAAACCCCACTTTTCATTACGGCCAGAAACAGGGTCTTAGATCTTCATCCTGGAAGCGCTCATTATTCAGCTGTTGGCAATCAATTTTATCCGATCGAATTTTTTATGAAATTCAAGTTCATTTGCCAAGGCTGAAGCGCTGAGCTAATCGGTATCAGAAATGAACCAGTTATATTTTCTTGCCAATCAACCTAACGGGTGGCAGGATGTACGATATGGCTCTGAATACGGCATTCCCGGCAGAAGCATTCGGGGAATCCATGACGACAACGAAGCAGCCTGCCCGGAATTTAGCACGTTAAAAAGGTCGCAGAACGAATCTGTGATGCGTATATCGGAAGTACTGGGGCAAAGGGGGGATTTTCACCGTTTTCGTCGATCGCCCGATCATCGATGGAAGAAACATGGGAGGGTAGAAATGATGCCGAAGGCAAGCGCACCGAAGAAGCCCTGGACGCTCATGGTCTACATGGCAGGTGACAACAACCTGGATCCCGACGGAGTCAAGGATCTGAAAGAAATGAAAAAGGTCGGATCCACGAATGACGTCAACGTGATAGCCCAGTTCGACCGCGCCACGGGACATGCGGCCAAGCGCTACTATTTGCGCAAAGGGGGCAAGGTGACCGCCGACGCGGTGGCCAACCTCGGCAAGATCAACACCGGCGATCCGAAAAACCTCATGGACTTCATCAAATGGGGGGTGAAGAACTATCCGGCCGACCGGTATGCGCTCGTGCTTTGGAACCACGGGCAGGGCTGGGACGACACCGATATCTACGCTGACGAACGGCACCGCCGGCTCCGCCGCCTCGCCGGCGGCCGCATCCGGCACGCCCTCTTCCACGTGCCCGTTCGACGCATCCTGAAACGGGCGATCGGCGATTCCGAGGCCCGCGCCATCCTGCTGGACGACGACGCCAAGGATTTCCTCGACAACATCGAGATGAAAAAGGTTCTCGCCGGCACAGCGAAGTTGCTGAAGCGCAAGTTGGACATTCTCGGCATGGATGCCTGCCTGATGAGCATGGCCGAAGTCGGCTACCAGATCCACGAAAGCGCCCTCTTCACCGTCGGGTCCGAGCAGACCGAGCCGCTCGAAGGTTGGCCGTATGACACTATTCTTGCCGAGCTGGTGAAGAATCCGGCCATGGCGGCTAAAGACTTCAGCACTCTGATCGTGCGGATGTACATCGCTTCCTACCCGCACGATGCCGTGACCCAGTCGGCCTGCGACCTGTCCAGAGCCGATGGTCTCGCGGCGGCCGTCGCCGGGCTGGGGAATGCATTAACCGCGGGGCTGAGCGATGCCGCAACCCGCCAACGCATCCTGACGGCCCGGACTCAGGTGCAGAGCTATGATGTGGCGGACAATATCGACCTGGTGGACTTCTGCTCCCTTCTGGCACAGGCCACGTCCGGCTCCGAAATCGCAACGCGGTGCCGGGATGCCATCCAGGCCGTTCAGGCCGGATATGTGGTGGCCAACGGCTCCAAGGGTGAAGCCATGAAGGATTCCCACGGTGTTGCGATCTACTTCCCCACGGGTGACGTGTCGCCACTGTATGCGGGCCTGGATTTCAGCAAGAAGACCGGCTGGGACGGATTCCTCAAGGCCTATCTCAAGGCCGTCCGCAGCCGCTGAACCGGCAGGACCGATGGCTGCCGGGCCTGCTAAGCCTTGAACCGACAGGGTTCTGATGGACGTGGCGCATACCGCGGCACCGGCTGGGAACGCGAGAGTCTTTTGCGCGACTGCG
>JBLMXM010000271.1:0-2660 GCA_050257775.1 Hyphomicrobiales bacterium | reverse complement strand
GCGCTGGGTGAAATCAGGTCGATCCATACGTTTCGGGACGGAAGCCCCGGTTCGCCCCATGAACCGCTCTGCCAGATACCATCGGTGCGGTGAAAAACCCGGATCATCGAAGCCTTGACCTTTCGAGCTGAGATGCAGGCTGCGTCCCGGCTCCCATGCGGCCGACCGGAAGCCGGAGATTTTTCAGACTATTGTATCATAAAACCAAGACAAAGAAAGGATCAGGTCCGTCCGCGTCGGGACCCGCGTCCCCGGGGTGCCGGCCGCAGCGAGCCGCCCCGCGGCCTTTGGGCCGGCAGATGGAATTGCCAGAATGAGGGGTTGCATGGTAGCTTGATTCCGGGTCAAGACTGTCCACCCCGTAAGACGAGAACGGCATGGATGCGAATCTGCAAACCCTGGTTTCGACGGTTATTGCCGTATTCCTTGAAGCCTCTCCGTTCCTGCTGTTGGGTTCGTTTCTGTCGGCCCTCTTCGAGGTCCTCCTGCCGGCGGATAAGATCGGAAGATATTTGCCGCAACGAAGGATGCCGGGGCTTTTCTTCGGCATGTTTGCAGGGATGCTGTTACCGACCTGCGAGTGCGGCGTCGTTTCGATCGTCAGGCGGTTTCTGAAAAAAGATGTCCCTCCGCACATCGCGATAACCTATATGCTTTCCGCCCCCGTGATCAACCCGTTGGTCCTGGCCGCCACCTATGTGGCTTTTCAGGGCAACATCTGGATGGTCCTGGGGCGCGCCGCTCTTGTGGCCGCGTGTGCCGGCAGCCTGGGGTGGGCTCTGTCGGGGGTTCCTCAGGCCCAGCTGATTCGGCAGGCCGGGGGCCTCTCGCTCCGCGATCCTGTTCCTTCAGCCGGCGCCCGTGGGGATACGGGCTACAGGCTCAACCTCGGCCATGGGGTGGCGAATGAGGCCGGCTGCCGTTGTGAAAGCCGTCCGACGTCAAGATTCGTAGGAATCTTCCTGCATACGGCTTCTGAATTCATGGATATGGGGAAGTACGTCGTTTTAGCCGGCATCATCGTCGGTCTGCTCAAGGTATTTCTGCCCCAGGAGGCCTTGGTGCTGTTTCGAGAGAACATCTCCCTGGCCATCGGGGCGATGATGCTTCTCGCCATTTTGCTGTCGGTCTGCTCTGAGGCAGATGCCTTCGTCGCGGCGGCATTTTCCACCTTCCCGGCCGCAGCGCGCCTGGCTTTCGTGGCCATCGGGCCGATGGTCGATTTCAAGCTCATCTTCATGTATGCAGCCGTCTTCAGGCTGCCGGTCGTCCTCGCTCTTACGGTTGTGCCCACCGTGCTCGTTTACGCTCTGTCGGTCTTACTGGGTATCATGACCAGGTGACGCCATGAAGAAGATCGGTGCGGTTGTCGAGGGGCTTATCCTGCTGGCCGTAGCGGTCTATGCCGGCATGCTGGTTCTGGCCGGCGACTACTGGCGCTTCCTGAATCCCAAGTTCAAGTGGGTGACCGGCGCAACCGCTGCCGTGCTTCTTTTTACCGCCACGGTAGCCATCCTCAACCCGGACCGGAGGTCCAGCCTTTCCAGGATTGTCATTTTCCTCCTCTTTCTGCGCATCCTGACCATGGGGATGTCCGGAAGCACCTCTTTTGTCGAAGGGTTTTCGGCGGTTTTCGGTCACCGGGATCTCGCCATCGAAAGCTCGCGCGCGACAATGAATGGCCGGGAATACATCAGGATAAACCTGGGCGAGCTCTATCGCCTGGCTGACAGGATGCCGGAATCCGAAGAGGCGGCCGGGCCCTACGTGGTGAGAGGAATAGTCATGCAAAGCCGGGCGCTCGCCGAGGCCGGTCAGTTTGCGCTGATGCGGGTGGCGGTCTATTGCTGCCTGGCGGATGCCGTGGCCATGGGTATCAGGGTCGCCTGGGATCAAGCGGACGAAATTGCCGATGGGCAGTGGGTAGAAGTGTACGGAACCCTGAAGCCGCTGCCTCGCCAGCTGCCGGAACCTGGGCTGCACGTGCCAGGGCTGTTTCTATCCGCGGTTAACGATACTCATGTTCTAATCCCGGACCGGATCCATCCGATTAGAGCGCCGGACATTCCATTCATGTTCGAGTTCCGCAAGGCTGAACCCTATGCGTACTGACGTATCGGATTGAGACTCGGCGCCGGAGCCCGCTCCGCCTGAACCCCAACAGAAGCTGGTATATTTAGAAGCCATCTCAAAGATGCATCTGACACACGATGGCGGCGTTGCAGGCCTCTCGAAATGCTTACATACTTCCGTGTATGCTGCGCTTTCGCCTCAACGGCCGACTGCAAAGCAGGTGGCTTGAATTTACTGCTACAGGGCGAAAATCCAAGAGCACGCCAGTGCTTCAACGTTGAACTTGCAACCGTATGCAACGCAGACGGCTGCTATGGCAAGAATCAGCCTGCGCATGGCCATAGCGCGTGATCTGCTGTTTTTAAGATTGCTTCTAGTGTCGTGTCCCGGGAGTAACTTTAAATACTCGATTCCCCTGATGCGCGCGATCCGATTCGCAGCGGCTCATCGACAGGCTGACCGGGGTGCGAGCCGCGGCGAGCCGCAACCATCCGTCCCCGGATCCTGCGTACGGCAGCCAGCCCGCTCCATCCGTCTCCGGACAGCCCCAAAGAACCGGCCCCCACGGAGCCGTCGATCGTCTCTGC
>JBLMXM010000270.1:0-12252 GCA_050257775.1 Hyphomicrobiales bacterium | reverse complement strand
AACACGTGGTGGGGCTATTTCCTAGTTTCCTCCTGGATGTACCTGCTGGGGTTGCAGGTCACCCAGATGACCGGCGTCACGGATCCGGGGCTGCTGGTCCTCGATACCATGGGCGAGTTGGGGCTGGCGGTGCCGGCCCTGTTCATGGTGGTGTTCTCGACCATTACCTCGGATTTCCCGGACGTCTATTCCGCCGCCTGTTCGCTGCTGAACATTTCTCAAAAATTGAGTGCCCGAGCGGTCATGTGGATGGCCGGCCTCCTGTCGATCCTGGTCGCGCTGGTCTTCCCCATGGAGCAATACGAGAATTTCCTCTTCTTCATCGGCGCGATGTTCATTCCGATGTTCGGAGTCGTGCTCAGCGATTATTTCCTTATTCGCAGGCGATGGCTGGAGGCGGATGCGATTTACAGGGAAGGCGGCGTCTACTGGTACCGTGGCGGGTACAACCCTGCAGCCTTGGCGGCCTGGGCCGCAGGGTTCGCCGTGTACGAGGCAATCGCCCTGCTGAAGCTTGCAGTCGGAGGTTCGATCCCCGCCATGCTGACTGCCGGATTACTTTACGGCCTCCTATCCCGCAAGCTGGGGCGATAAGCTATTCGACTTCGCTGCGCCCATCCAGAAACGCTGAGGATCGCGCAAGGCTCGACGGCTTCATTTCAGCAGCCAGGGAGTTGCGGTCGCGATGATCACCTTCCGGGTATCCGGGTCGACCGTGATCCCGGCGTTGAGGCTGGAGTACCAAACCCCGATCTGGTTCCCCTGCCGGTCGAGTATGTAATAGCCTTCAGTGCGGCCACCCGGGGCCGGGAAGCGTTGAACCAGGCCCACCACTTTGCCGAAGACCGCAGAGCCGGGATTGATTTCTTTCCAGTCCGGTCCCTCGATCCGGTAGTCACGCATCAACCCGGCTATACCGAAGGGATGGTTTTCCTGATTCAGGAGAAAATAGCGGTAATGGAGAAAGACCTGGAGAGATTCGAATGCCTGGGCTACCTCAGGGGCCTTCCGGGTGCTGCCGGAATTTTCGGATGGGCAGCCGGCTGCGAGAAAGACGAGCGCCCAGACGCAGGCCACCCGCGCGCATTTCCCCGGCTTCATCACCATTCCAGTGAGATGCCGGCAGCCCCCGACACCCATTCCTGGCTGGGGACATCGCCTTTGGAGTCCGTGTAATAATACGAGCCGGTTGCAAAAAACCTGATGGCATTGCCGCGGAACAGCGACCAGTCCCATGGGTTGGTGTAATAGACCGAGGCGGACACCCCATAGCCGTCATCTCTTGTGGTTTTGCCGAAAGCCGAGTCTTTCTTGTCGTAGCCGACTCGTTCGATCAGGGTGTTGACGACCAGAACCAGCGGATCGCCAAGGTAACTGTAAGTCAGTCGGATATCGGCCGTGCGATTCTTGCCGGCCTCGCCGCCGACGTCGTCATAATTCAGGCTGAAGGACGGGGTCAGGTGGTGCTTTTCGGTCAACTCGAAAGGGTAGATGATAGCCCGCTGATGACTAGTCGGGCTTCGGTCCACTGCTCGGACAGACTGAGCCGCATCAGGGCCGCTCAGCGCACCGGCGTCAGCCCTGCTGCCTGGGCTGTACGGCAGCCTTAACTGTGAGCCTGGGGTCGAATCCCAATTAATCTGATCTTCGGCTGCTCCGAACGGCGGGCTCATAAATACAAGCAAAATGGCAGCGGCGGGGAACACCCGTCCAGCTCTCCGAAGGATAGATCGCCCGGCAAGTTTTCGCGGGGCCTTCATCCAGCGGACCATCGGAGCCCTCTTGCGGGTATTGTGAAGTGTGACCCAGAGCCAGCCGTACAGCCACTATTTTACAGAAACCGTAATGGAGGTAAATGGGGTCAATCCTGTATATTGAACCTTCTGATGTTCCGTCGTGCCCTTGCTTCATAATGATGATTCTCGACGAACGCCACCTGAAGAAGATCCGCTCCCGAGAGCACACGGCAGCTGATTGTCGATGAGGTCTCCCGCCACCTCTTCCAACATGATCCTCAGGGGCGGGTTTCCGATTCGGGGGACAATCGGTCGACTTCCGCCAACTCCCGATCGAAGCCGGCGTCGAGATCCTCATGGTTGCGGGTGGCGCGGTCGAGGGCGTCGAACAGTCGGTCGATTTCCTTCTGGCAGACGTGGATGGACTGCGAGATCGCGGCGATCTTCGCACCGTCCCTGCCTTCGGAGGCGGCCTGCATGGCACGCGTCAATTGTGCCATTTTGCCGTCCTGCTCTTCGATGCCGCGCTCCAGCTGCTTCATCTCCTGTTCCAGGGGCTTGAGCGCACGGCCACGGCGAGCAAGGATCTCCGAGCGCTGGCGACGCAGTTCCTTGCGCAACGCGCGCGGGTTTTGGGCCGATTCGGCCGCGAGTTCCTCCTCTGTTTTTGCAGGCTGCTTCTCGTCCTGCCAGCCGCCCTTTTCCAGGAACTCCTGGTAGCTGCCGTCGAAGACCTCGACCCCATTCTCGCGGAAGACGATGAGCCGCCCTGCCAGGGCATGCAAGAACATTTCGTTGTGGGTGACCAGGATTAGCGTCCCCTCGAAGGCGTCGAGCGCTGAGAGCAGCGCATCGCAGGACTCCAGATCGAGGTGGTTGGTGGGCTCGTCGAGCAGGAGCAGATTCACGGGGGTGGCAATGATCTTGCCCAGCAGCACCCGGCTTTTTTCACCGCCCGAGAGTACGGCGATCTTCTTGAGCGCCTCGTCGCCCGAAAACAGCATAGCCCCGCAGATGTCACGGGCCTGCTGCCGGTCTACGCCGGCGTCGGAGTAAAGGATTTCCTCCTCGACCGTGCGGTTGGGGATGAGATGGCTTACGTGGGTCTGCTCGAAATAGCCCCTTTGGATGGCTGGGTGGTAGAGCACCTCGCCGATCTGGGGGGCGAGGACCCCGGCCAGGATGCTGAGCAGCGTGGTCTTGCCCCGGCCGTTAGGACCCACGATGCCGACGCGCTCACCGGCCGTAATGGTGATGGAAAAGTCCGAAATCAGCGGCTGGTCCGGCTGGTAGGCGAAGCCCAGGTGGCGGGCCTGAAGGGCAGACTTTCCAGGCAGGGGCTTCTCCCGGAAGGAAAACTCGAGGTCCTTCAGTTTCTCGAGCTTGTGCTTCTTCTCCATCTTCTGCAGGGTCTTGACGCGGGACTGCACCAGCCCGGCCAGGCGCGCCTTGGCCCGGAAGCGGGTGATGAACAGCTCCACCTCCCGGCGGCGGCGCTCGTCGTTGAGACGAGTTTTTTCATAGACCTCCTCGTCTTGGGCGATCTGGTTGTAGTACGTGTCGGTGGTGCCGGCGATCTTACGGATTTTCCGGCGGTGGATGCCCATAACGTGGGTGACCACCTTGTCCATGAAGCTGCGGTCGTGCGTGATGACCATGAGCTCCCGCGGCCAGGCCACCAGGAACCGTTCGACCCAGCGGATGGAAGTGATGTCGAGAAAGTTGGTCGGCTCGTCGAGCAGCAGCAGGTCCGGTTCGGACACCAGAGCTTTGGCGAGATTGAGGCGTACCTGGTAGCCTCCCGAGAATTCGGCCGGAGGCCGGTCCAGGTCTGTTTTGGAAAACCCCAGGCCCGCCAGGATTTTTTCGGCTTTCCAGTGGTGTCCGCTTTCCTGGGGCGGCAGGGCGGCCATGGCTTCCGCGAGGATCGATGGCTGCGAGAATGCCAGGGCCTGCTGCACGTACCCGATGCGGTAGTGCTTGGGGATGACCAGGTTGCCGTCGTCCGGCGGTTCTTCGCCGGCAATGATCCGGAAGAGAGTAGTCTTGCCGTGTCCGTTGCGGCCCACCAGGCCCAGCCGCTCGCGGGAATTCAGGGTGAAGTCCACCCGGTCGAACAGGACTCTGCCCCCGTAGCTCTTGCTTAGATTTTCCGCTCGGATCATGAAGGCCGCCCGCCGGGTTAAAAAAAGCGACCGCTGCAACGCGCAGCGGCCGTGCCGTCCCGGCCACGCGAGCAGCAGGACGGCGGTTTGCCCAGCTTGACTTTACTGATAGATTTTAATAAACAATATTACTTTAAAGAAGAAAGGCAGGCCGCGGTCGTCAGTACCGGCCCGAGTTCCCATGGGGACTCATAATCACCCGATAATCTAACACGTATGCTCAGCCTTGTCACTTTGAAAAATCCCATCGCCAGCCTGGGCCGCGAGGTTCTAGGTTCCGTTCGCTACATGGGGCGGGTTTTTCTGTTTTTCAGCAAGGGCTTGCTGTTGATCTTTCAGCCGCCCTTTCAGTTCGACAAGATCCGCCAGCATATTTATTTCATCGGCATGAAATCGGTTTTCGTCATCTGCCTGACCGCCGGGTTCACGGGGATGGTGCTTGGTCTTCAAGGATACTATGCGCTGGTGAAGTATGGTTCCACGGCAGCGCTGGGGTCGGCCGTGGCGCTTTCCCTGGTACGGGAGATGGGCCCGGTCCTCACGGCCATCATGGTGATCGCCCGCGCCGGTTCCGCCATGGCCGCCGAGATCGGCATCATGCGCATCTCCGAGCAGATCGACGCCCTCAAGACCATGGATATCAATCCGATGCGGTTTTTGATCAGCCCGCGCATCGCCGCCGCGTTGGTGTGCTTTCCTCTACTCACGGCGCTTTTCGACGTGGTGGGGCTTTACGGCGGCTACCTGTCGGGTTCGGCGCTCCTGGGAGTCAACCCGGCCTTCTACTTCGCCCGGGCCGAGTCCAGCGTCGAGACCAGCGACATCATCGGCGGGTTCATCAAGTCCCTGGTGTTTGCCGTCGTGATGGTGACCATCTGCTGCTTTCAGGGGTATTACACCCACACTCGGGCCGAGTTCGGGGCCAAAGGAGTGAGCATCTCCACCACGTCGGCTGTGGTCATCTCCTGCGTCCTGATTCTGGTCACGGATTACGTGCTAACCACTTTTTTGCTGTAAAGCTTATCGCATGGCCGAAACTCCGCTGATCCAACTCAACGACGTCGTCCGGACCCTGGGGGTCAACCGCGTGCTCAACGGAATCAACCTGAGCATTCAGCGGGGCGAGATCACCGCCATCATCGGGAAAAGCGGATCGGGCAAGAGCGTGCTGCTCAAACATATCATCGGCCTGCTGGAACCCGACAGCGGGACGATCCGGTTCGAAGGCAGGGACCGGTCGGAGATGAGCCCTATCGAAAAAAAGACCCTCAAGCGGAAGTTCAGCTATGTCTTCCAAGATACCGCGTTGTTCGATTTTCTGAGCGTGTTCGAGAACGTGTCCCTGCCGCTGGTTGAACGCCAGGAAATTTCACCGGTGGAGGTGAACCGCCGGGTGCGCGACAAGCTGCATCAACTCGACCTGCACGACATCGACGGTAACTACCCCGCACAGCTTTCCGGCGGGATGAAGAAGCGGGTGGCCCTGGCCCGGGCCCTGGTGACCGACCCGGAGATCGTGCTGTTTGATGAACCGACCACCGGACTTGACCCGATCCGCAAGAACGCCGTGCACAGCATGATCATGGACTATCAGCGGCGCTTTGGTTTCACCGGGGTGGTGGTGAGCCATGAGATTCCCGACATCTTTTTCATCTCCCAGCGCGTGGCGATGATCGACGAGGGCAGGATCCGGTTCGAGGGAACGCCTGAAGAAATTCAGCAGGCCTCGGATCCCGAGGTGCGCAATTTCATCGAGGGACTCGAGAGCCCGCGCGACGAGTTGACCGGTATCGCTTCGCACTCTTTAGGCCAGAAGCGGCTGCTGCAGGAGATGAGCCGCTTGCAGCGGCACGAGATTCCCTTTTCCATCGTCCTGATGGCCATGGCCAATCTGGAGGACATCGACCGCATCGCCGGACATGTGGCCGGCCAGACGGTTTTCAAACTCTTTGCCAATCACGTCACCCAGAACACGTACATCACCGACACCTGTTTCCGGTACGACATCAATAAAATCCTGGTGGTTTTGCCGGACACCAACGAGGAGCAGGCCCGGGACTTTTGCCGGAAAATTTCCCGAACCATGGAAAACAATGCCCTCTTCGATTCGATTGAAACCGTCAAGGGGTTTTACTATTCTGTGAGCGCGGGAGTGGCGCAAGCCCGAAAGGGCAGCGGTTTGGAGGATCTGATTGCCGAAGCGCAGAAGGGGCAGGCCGTATTCTATGAATGCCGCAACTGACGACTTCGCTGAAAGCGCGAATTCGGCGTTGCGCTTCGTCGCGCCGTCGCACGTGTAACGAGTGATGAGTCAGGGTTATGAGTGTGGGAGCGGCGCCGCCCGAACAAAAACCGGGGTCCCAGCCGTGATCCAGCCACCGACTCGTTGCTTGTCGCGCGTTGGTTGTTATTCGTGGCTCATAAATCTAAGTCATCACTCTGATTCGTTGCTCATTACTTGTTGTTCGTGGCTCATAACTCTGACTCATAACTCATCACTTTTTAGTCGGAGGTTGCATGCGGCAGTCGTCGGTTGAATTGGGAGTGGGCATCTTCGTCCTGCTCGGCATTATCTGCGTGGGCTATCTCACCTTCCGTCTCGGCGAGGTCGAGGTCCTGGGCGACAAATACTATATGCTGAACGCACGGTTCACGTCGGTCACGGGTCTGAAGGTGGGCGCCCAGGTCGAAATTGCAGGGGTTCAGGTGGGTCAGGTGGACGGCATCGCCCTGGAGCCCAAGGACCAAGTGGCGTTGGTGCGGCTGAAGATCAAGGAAGGCCTGAAACTCAGCGACGATGTAATCGCCTCGGTCAAGACGGCTGGGCTGCTTGGCGACAAGTACATCCAACTTTCGCCGGGAGGGTCGGATCGGTATCTCAAGCCCGGCGAAACGATCATCGAAACCGAGCCGGCGCTGGATATCGAAGCGCTCATCAGCAAGTACGCCTTCGGCAAACTGGATAAGAACGAGAAGTCCGACAAGCCCGACTAACTTGACAAGCGACCCGATTCCCCTAAAATGGAGCCCATCTTTCGCTAGGAGGCGCTATGGCCGAAAAAGAAAAAGGATTCGTGGTGAAAGACCGCCGAACGTTCTCCCCGGACGGCCCATCCTCAGCGGATGAACAGCCGGCCCCCGAGCCGCGTCCGGAACCAAGGAGCGAACCGGGTTCCGGCGCCCAGCCCGGACAGACGGAGACCCCCCTGCCCCAGATCAACTTTCCCACCTTTGTCGCTTCCCTCAATGCCTCGGCATTGGTGCACCTGGGGGTCATTGAAGATCCCGTGTCCGGGAAGGCCGAGAAGAATCTGCCGATGGCTAAACAGACCATCGACATCCTGAGCATGCTGCAGCAGAAAACAGCTGGGAACCTCAGCGCTGATGAGGACAGCATGCTGAAAAGCATCCTGTACGACTTGCGCATTCTGTTTGTAAAGGAAAAAGGATGACGCAAGCGGCCGTACGGCAGTGGCGATGATTCTGCAGGTCCTGTCCCCGGCCAAGGTCAACCTGTTTCTGTACGTCTTGCGCCGGAAAGCGGACGGCTACCACGATCTCTTTTCCCTGATGTGCCGGGTCGGCTTGTATGACGAAATCATCCTGAATCCATCCTCGGCAACCATCGCCCTGCAGTGCACCGATCCCGCTCTGCCGGTGGATGACGGCAACCTGGCCGTTCGTGCCGCACGACTTTTTTATGAAGCCCTTGGGCGGAGCGGAGGCGTCGAGATCCATCTCGTCAAACGGATCCCGGTCGCCGCCGGTCTGGGCGGCGGCAGCAGCAATGCGGCCAGTGTGCTGCTGGGGTTGAATCATCTTCACCAAGTTCCCCTGTCCTTGGATCAACTCTTTGCCATTGGAAGATCCCTCGGCGCCGACGTGCCCTTCTTTCTTTTCCAGTCGCCGGCCCTTGCCTCGGGAATTGGCGATCAGTTGGAGGCCTTTGCAGGCATCCCTTGCCAGACCGCATTGGTGGTGAGCCCGCCGTTTACCGTATCTACGCGAATGGTTTACCAAAGTCTGAATTTACGATTGACAAACCGCCAAAAACGACCTACAAGGGCCCATTTAAAGAAAACAGCGTTCACCCCTGCGCTTAATTTATATAATGATCTCGAAGCGGTTACGCTGGCGCTGCACCCTGAACTCAAGACCATCAAAAATATGCTGGTCGATCAGGGAGCGCTGGGTGCCCTCATGTCCGGCAGCGGCCCGAGTGTTTTTGGCTTGTTCGCCGATCCTGAGGCCGCTCGCAAAGCCGCTGACGCACTGCCGGGGAACCGGGGGTGGCGGCTTTTTTGCGCTGATTTGCTGACGGGACCGATTCCGCTGATCCGCGAGATGTAGGGTCCAGGGCGCCCGCCGATCCCGACGGAACGGGGGAGCGTTTTTGGGGCGTCGTCAAGTGGTAAGACACAGGATTTTGGTTCCTGTATTCGGAGGTTCGAATCCTCCCGCCCCAGCCAGAACTAAGCGCTATGGGTTTTCCCTCCGGGAAGGGGGGGAGAGCCCGCACCGGCTTGGCACTCATGCCCAGCAATGCTCGGGCGAGCGAGTCGTCTGATCCGAGCGCACTGGCGACGGGAGTGGCCGGAGGCCATCTCAAATTAGCCGAGATGGCTTCTCACCTGATTAAGTTAGGGCAGTGGAGATACCATGGAAGCCAACGGTCTTTTTATCTTCACGGGCAATTCAAACCCGGAACTGGCCCGGAAAATCTGCGACTACCTGAAACTGCCGCTGGGCGGCGCTAAGGTCACCACCTTCAGCGATGGTGAGATCCAGATCGAGATCCACGAGAATGTCCGTTCGAAGGACGTGTTCGTGATCCAATCGACCTGCGCGCCGGTCAACGACAATCTGGTTGAATTGCTGTTGATGGTCGACGCCTTCAAGCGCTCCTCGGCGCGTCGCATCACTGCGGTGCTTCCCTACTACGGTTACTCGCGCCAGGACAAGAAAGTGGCTCCCCGGGTTCCGATCAGCGCCAAGCTCGTGGCCGACATGCTCACGGTGGCGGGAGCTCACCGCGTGATCACCATAGACCTTCATGCCGGTCAGATCCAGGGATTCTTCAACATACCCGTGGACAACCTCTTTGCCGCACCGGTGCTGATCGAATATATCCGCCGCCATTTCGACCACAACCGCGTCATCGTATCCCCAGACGCCGGCGGGGTTGAGCGGGCGCGCGCCTTTGCCAAGCGGCTGGATTCGGACCTGGCGATCATCGACAAGCGCCGCTCCGCACCGAATCAAGCCAAGGCCATGGCCGTCATCGGCAATGTGCGCGACAAGGTGGTCGTGATCCTGGACGACATGGTGGATACGGCCGGCACCCTAGTCGAGGCGGCGGAAGCCTTGGCTCGGGAGGGGGCGCGGGAGATCCACGCCTGCTGTGCTCACCCGGTCCTTTCGGGCCCGGCGGTTGATCGCATCCGGGATTCGGCATTGAAGAGTCTGGTCGTGACGGATACCATCCCCTTGAAACCGAATGCGCTCTCCAGCAAGAAGATCAAGGTGCTGTCTATCTCGGAGCTGGTCGGTGAGGCCATCATCCGCAGCTACCGCGGTGATTCGGTCACCTCGCTGTTCGTGTAGCGACGCATCGACGGCGCAACATTCAAGACGCCGCAAACTTTTCGCGTAAGAAGGAGGAATGCCTTTTGAAACAAATAGAACTAAACGCCAAGATCCGGAAATCGAGGGGCAACGGCCCAGCACGGAGCCTGAGACGGGAGGGCCTGGTCCCAGCGGTAATTTACGGGCCCGGCAGCCAGCCGGAAATGCTGTCGGTGAGTGCCAGAGACATCGAACACCTGGTGCAGAGGGGCAACATCCTGCGGACCATATTCTCGCTGAACATCCAGAACGGCGGCACCGTCGCCAAGCCTGCGGTCATCAAGGAGCTTCAGACGCATCCAGTCACCGGGCAGTTCCTGCATATCGATTTTTACGAGATCGACATGCACCGTAAGCTGAGGGTCATGGTGCCGGTGGTGCCGAAGGGTAAAGCCAAGGGCGAAGAATTCGGCGGCATGTTGCAGATCGTTGAGCGCGAAATCGCAGTCCTCTGCCTGCCCCAGGAAATTCCAGCCGGCCTGGAGCTCGACGTGAGCGAGCTGGGGATCGGCGACGCCTTGCATGTGAAGGACATCACGTTGCCCGGCGGTGTGGAGCTGCCCCCCGGGGATAACTACACCGTGGTGACCGTGATCAGCCCGAAGGCTGAAGCGGTGCCGGCCGCCGCGCCAGCTGAGGGCGAGGAAGCCCAAGCCGCCGAAGCACCTGCCGAGGGTGAAGGTGAAGCGGATAAGGAAAAGGCGGCCGAGTAGGCCCAGGCCGAGTCCCGCATACATGAAATGGTCACCGTGACGGAGGGTAATCACGGGGAGCCGGAGGGACGTCTGCGCCTGGTGGTCGGCCTCGGCAACCCCGGCCCGAGGTATGCCGCCACGCGGCACAACATCGGCTTCAGGGTGCTGGACCGGCTGGCCGCCGAATTCGCCATCGAGATCAGCCGCGAGAAGTTCACGGCCGTGTTCGGCCGGGGCCGGATCGAAGACGTCGAGGTCGTTCTGGCCAAGCCCTTGGCGTTCATGAACCGCAGCGGACCGCCGGTGCGGAGCCTTGCCGAGTTTTTCAGGATTTCAAGCCAGGACCTGTTGGTCATTCATGACGACATCGACCTGGATTACGGGCGCTTAAAAATAAAGGAGAAAGGAGGGCATGGCGGACACAATGGCATAAGATCGTTGATCGATGCCTTTGGCGGGGGTGACTTCGTGCGTCTGCGGGTGGGCATCGGACGTTCCGAAACCGGTGAGCAGCCGGTGGCGGATTACGTGCTGGATCATTTCATGCGGGGTGAGGCAGCCGACCTGCCCGGTATCATCGAGCGGGCAAGGGATGCCGTGGTCACGATCCTGTGCAAAGGAACCAGAATCGGCATGAACCAGTTCAACACCAAACCAGTCACACGTACCGATTAACATTGGGATTCAGGGAGGAGAGGATGAACTATTTACCGTTGGTGTGCACATTAGTGGGTGTTGCCGGCGTGCTCTACGCCATCATTGTGGCCGGCATGGTCAAGAGCGCTCCGGCCGGAAACGATCGCATGCGGCAGATTTCCGCAGCCATCGCGGAAGGCGCTATCGCCTATCTGAACCGCCAGTTGAAAAGCGTCGGCGTCGCCGGGATCATTATTTTCGTCATCATCGCCGTGACTATGAAGGTGACGACGGCGATCGGGTTCCTGGTCGGCGCCGTGTCGTCCTACCTGGCAGGTTACATCGGGATGCGGGTGTCAGTCATCGCCAACGTGCGCGTCTCCGAAGCAGCCCGCAAGGGCTTGAATGCGGCCCTGCAGCTGGCGTTCCGGGGCGGCTCGGTCACCGGTATGATCGTGGCCGGCCTGGCGCTGACGGCCGTGGCCGGTTATTACACCATTCTGACCCAGATGGGTGTTTCCAGCCGTGATGCGGTGGTCGCCCTGGTGGCCCTGGGCTTCGGCGGCAGCCTGATTTCGATCTTTGCGCGGCTGGGTGGCGGCATCTTCACCAAGGGAGCGGACGTCGGAGCCGATCTGGTCGGCAAGGTCGAGGCCGGGATCCCCGAAGACGACCCGCGCAACCCCGCGGTCATCGCCGACAACGTGGGCGACAACGTGGGTGACTGCGCCGGCATGGCGGCCGATCTGTTCGAGACCTATGCCGTGACCGCCGTAGCCGCGATGCTGCTCGGCAACCTGCTGTTCCCGAAGATCGCCATCGCGACCGAGTTCCCGCTGGTGCTCGGGGCCATTTCCATCGTGGCCTCCATCATCGCCGTGTTCTTTGTCCGCCTGGGCAAAAACGAGTACATCATGGGCGCCCTTTACAAGGGCATGTTCGGCAGCGCCATCATCGCGGCCATCGCCTTCTTTTTCGCCGCCCAGAACATGATGCCGGCGCTCACCCTGGCCGGCGGCAAGCAGATCTCCAGCATGAACATTTACATGGCCACCCTGGTGGGGCTCATCCTGACGGTCGTCATCGTCGTCATCACCGAGTACTACACCGGCAAATACGGCCCCGTGAAGGGTGTGGCACAAGCGTCCACCACCGGCCACGGGACCAACGTGATCGCCGGTCTCGCGGTCAGCATGCAGTCCACAGCGGCGCCGGTGCTGGTCATCTGCCTGGCTATCGGCCTGGCCTATTATTTTGCAGGCCTTTACGGCATTGCCATGGCGGCCATGTCCATGCTGTCCATGACCGGCATGGTCATCGCGATTGACGCCTATGGCCCCATCACGGACAACGCCGGCGGCATCGCCGAGATGGCCGAGATGGAAGACAGCGTCC
>JBLMXM010000269.1:0-8881 GCA_050257775.1 Hyphomicrobiales bacterium | reverse complement strand
CAGCGATCCTGTTCGGCCTGACGGCATGGAGTATTCCGACCATCATGGCTGCTGCTGCAGGGGATTTCGTCGGCCCGCGTCTGGCGCCTGCCGGTCTTGGGTTCATCACTTTATTCTTTGGAATCGGCCAGGCGGTAGCGCCTGCATTCGGGGGTTATCTGGCGGACCTCAGCGGCTCGTTCACGCTGCCATTTCTCGTGGCCGGAATAATTTCGCTTGCAGGAATGGGCACCTCCCTGTTTCTGAAAAAACCGGCTGCCTGAGGCTTGGGGTGTTGGGGGTTTATCAACGAGACGTCGCCTTCGTCCCGGGCAAGTCTACCCTCGCCGTCCTGCCGTCCGACGACATGAGCGGCTGGCCGAGCCGGGCTATTTTGTGGACGGCGTCACCGGTCGAGACCAATACCGGTTCTTCGGTTTCAGGACCTCGAGCGGGCGTCCATTTTCTCTTCGCATTCTTGCAGGTCTATCGGATTGCCGGGGTAATCCGCTGCGGACTCAAAATCGCATCTTGGCGCTGTAAGTGATCTTGACTTCCTTGTCCTTAGGGATCGTCAGGGTGAATTCGGCCGTGCGCGCGTCGGTCTTCTTGTACTCCTGGGAGGCGCTGAGGATGGTCCAGGCGCCGGGAAGGGGTTCCACGACTCTGACGACGACGTCCTCTTTCTTGTGGTTTCGGATAAAAATCTCGAATGAGGCCTCATAGGCGTCTGCGGCGGTCTTCTTCCAGTCCGTCTGCCTGCGGCTGCCCACCACGTCGAATGCATTGCCCATTTTGATTCGAAGCTTTTCGTCTTTCGGGGTGTGATCGATGGAATCCTCCCCGACAAACTGGAGACTGCCTTCAGCGTCCTGCTGGTAGACCCGGACAATGCCCCTGGGCAGGGCGATGCCCAAGTTGCTGTCCTTCTTGTTTTGTATCTCGGCGATGACGTTTATTTTCTGGTTTGCGATCACTTCGGGGTAACGGTTCAGGAAATAATTGCGCGCTCCGAAATAGACGAGTTCCTTCCTGACGGGGACCTGGTCGGCGCTGACGAGGCTGATCTGTTTAACCTGGTTGTTCTTGATGGTGGCCGGACGCTGCAGGGTGTAAATTTGGTATTCGAAGAATTCCTCTTCCTTGAACTGGGGCGCAGCCTTGGAGCCCGCCCCTTCCTTGGCGAGGATTCGGGCCCGAGACTCCTGTTCATCCTTTGACCGGTTGACGTCCCCGGCCACGAGCTTCAAGGTGGCGTTGGAGTAGCCGGCCCCGCTCTTGTTGTCGATGGTGACCCATCCCGAGAGATCCGCGCGGTCATCCTTGGGGTTGAGGGTCAACACATAGTCGGCCCGCCAGTTGATGTTATTCGTGAGATAGCAGGCCTCGATCCGCTGCGGCTTGGTCAGCGTGTTTTCGAGCAGCCACACCAGGGTGGGCTTGGACGTCAGACTTTCGGGCACCTTGGGAAACAGGATCCGGCCGGGGTGGCCGAAGGTGATCTCGTCATCGATCTTGAAGACGGGGCCGCCGTCGACGGACAGCAGGGTAGCCGTCACGGTGTCCTCGCGCTCGGTGTACTGGTTCTCGATGAAAAGTTTGACCTCCTTGTCGACGTATTTTTCAAGAAGCCTCTGCGGATTGAGCAGATCAAATTCATAGCGCTGCTCGATGACCCTCAGGCTCGAGGGGTTGACCAGAGATCTGACCTGCACGCTGGACGGGATGATTTGGGACGCCACATCGGTGAAGCGCAGTTCGAAGGTCCCGGTGGGCAGATTGGTTTGCCGTTGATCCTTCACCAAGGCCAAATTCACATTGTATATGGTCAAAGCGACGCCCGCCTGATCTTCCAGGCCGGTCGTAAGGGGCTTGGGCGCGTCCCCTTTTTCGGCGGCCGACGCCTCGGCAAGTCCGGCGACGGCGGTCAGGCACACCATCAGAACGAGAGCGCGGAAACAGGTCAATGGCATGGGGTGTTCTCCTTCGAATGCGGGTGGCACGGCGACAGGAGGAATAATAACAGGAAGCGGCCGGCCTGCGCAAGGACCCCGGCCTTGAAGATAAACCGGCTGTCGAATCAGGGCAGGATGTTGAAAAACCAGCATATGGTCTCGGCCAAGTCAACCACAGCCCCAAAGCTAAAGCTCAAATGTCAACGGAAGAGATGGAGGAACAACTCTCGCATTTTGAGCTTTTGGCGCACTCCTTGTGAGCCTTTGCACGAGACGAATAACGCCGGATTACGGCCTTAGGCGGGTTTTTCAACGTCCTGCCGGGCGGGCAGGCGATACAGTCGGCAGGTGTTCTCAAACACCCTGGCCGCCAGTTCCTCCGGGTCCTCAGCGCGTGCCTCGGCGAGCTTGAGCAGGACCGAGCGCACAAATGCGGGTTCGTTGCGGCGGAAGCGCCGGCGTTCCGGCTCCGGAGTGAGGTAAGGCGCATCGGTCTCAACCAATAGTTGGTCGTACGGGATCTGGCCGACCAGCCGTCGCAGGTTCTCTCCGCGTTCTTTGAGGGTGAGGATGCCGGTGATGCCGATGTAATAGCCCATGTCAAGGTACCGCACCAGTTCGGCCCGGGTCCCGCTGAAGCAGTGGACCACAGCAGCCCCGGCGGG
The DNA here is from genome assembly GCA_050257775.1 of Hyphomicrobiales bacterium. Lineage (GTDB taxonomy): Bacteria > Desulfobacterota > Desulfobacteria > Desulfobacterales > SpSt-501 > SpSt-501. The sequence continues at coordinate 6,282 of JBLMXM010000269.1, read as the reverse complement.
CGGCGGGCAGGTGTTCAGCAACTCCAGGAAGCGGCCCTGGCTGTCGCGTTCGTGGAATATCATCGGAAGGGAGCGTCCCGATGCCGCTTCAAGCTGCCGCACAAACCATTTTTCCTGCGTGCTCCGGGGCGAGTACATGCGGTTGAAATCCAGGCCGGTTTCACCCCAGGCCCGTACCTCGGGATGTTTGGACAGTTGGAGCAGTTCATTCAGGGCCTGGTCGCTGCATTTCTGCGCGTCGTGGGGGTGCACGCCCACGGAAGCATAGACACCCGGCCACGTCTTGGCCAGCTCGACCGCCTTCCGGGAGGTCGTGAGGGTGACGCCGATAGTCATCATTTGCAGGACCCCTGCGGCCTGGGCCGCCGCGATCACGGTCCCCAGATCGTCCCGGAAGGACCTGTCATCGAGGTGACAGTGGCTGTCGAAGAGAATCATGGCGATAGGTAAACGGAAACGGCTCTTTACCACCGTTGGCAGCGGATTTCAATCTTTTTACCTTGATTTCGGTCTGTGGATTTGAGAATATAATTTTTCGTGCGAAATTGGAGGTGCGCATCCATTCCCCACGTAAGCTCCGGCTTGGAGGTCCGTCATGTTTAAAATCGTCAAACGCGAGGAGATGTCCCAGGGTACCGTCGTGCTCAACGAAATCGAAGCACCGCTGATTGCCAAAAAGGCCAAGCCCGGCCAGTTTGTGATCCTCAAGGCGAACGAAACCGGTGAGCGTATTCCGCTGACCATGGCCTACACGGACTCCCAAAGGGGGATCATCGCCGTAATTTACCAGGTCGTCGGCAAATCCACCACCCTGTTCAAGACGCTCAAGGTGGGCGAGGGCTACCAGGATGTCATCGGCCCGTTGGGCAAGGCCACTCACATCGAAAAGCTCGGCAAGGTGGTTTGCGTCGGCGGCGGCACCGGGGTCGCTGTGCTGCACCCCATCACCCGGGCGATGAAGCAGGCCGGCAACCACGTGATCGCCGTCATCGGCGCCCGGACCAAGGACCTTCTGATCCTCGAGGACTTCATGCGCGAGGCTTCCCATGAGCTGCACGTCTGCACCGACGACGGCTCCTACGGCCGGCACGGGTTTGTGACCCACGCGCTCAAGGACATCCTGGACAAGGAGAAGATCGATCTTGTCGTGGCCATCGGCCCCGTTCCGATGATGAAGTTCGTCTGCAAGCTGACCAAGGAGTACAACACGCCGACCATGGTCAGCCTTAACCCCATCATGGTGGACGGCACGGGGATGTGCGGCGGCTGCCGGGTGTCGGTGGGCGGCAAGACGCGATTCGCCTGCGTCGACGGCCCCGAGTTCGACGGGCACCAGGTGGATTTCGATGAGTTGATGCGGCGGCTGCAGGCCTATTGCGAAGACGAAAAAGTCTGCCACAACGAATTCTGCATGATGCAGGAATCATGGCACAAATAAGTTTGCTTTATCGCCCGACGCCGGCGATAGTTTCCTGGTACGGAGGACGACATGTCGGTTGAATCAGCCCCCAAGGAGAAAAAAGAAAAAAAGGGCAAGGTGCGAATGCCCGAGCAGGAACCCAAGGTGAGGGCCCGGAACTTTCTCGAGGTCCCGACCGGATATACACCGGAGATGGCCAAAGAGGAGGCGAGCCGCTGCCTGCAGTGCAAGAACCCGGGCTGCGTCGACGGATGCCCGGTCGGGATCGACATCCCCGGTTTCATCAAGTTCATCAAGGAGGGCGAGTTTACGCAGTCCATCCGCCACGTCTGGTCCCAGAACAGCCTGCCGGCCGTCTGCGGACGGGTCTGCCCCCAGGAAAGTCAGTGCGAGGGCAAGTGCATCCTGGCCAAGAAGGGCGATCCCGTCGCGATCGGCAACCTGGAACGCTTCGTGGCGGATTGGGAGCGGGCGCACGGCACCGGGGCTCTACCCCCCAAGGCGGCTGCTACCGGCAAGCGAGTGGCGGTGGTCGGCGCCGGACCGGCCGGTCTGACCGTCGCCGGAGACCTGATCCAGAAGGGCCACGAGGTCACCGTATTCGAGGCCTTTCACAAACCGGGCGGGGTGCTGCTCTACGGCATCCCCGAGTTCCGGCTGCCTAAAGACATCGTGGCCCAGGAGGTCAACTTCCTCGAGCGGCTCGGCGTGAAAGTCCAGTGCAATGCGGTCGTCGGCCGGACCATCACCTTGGATGAGCTGTTCGAGGAGGGCTACGAGGCCATATTCCTGGGTCTCGGAGCGGGTCTTCCCAAGTTCATGAACATTCCCGGGGAGAACCTTATCGGCGTTCTCTCGGCGAATGAATACCTGACTCGGGCCAACCTGATGAAGGCCTACCTTTTCCCCAAAGTGGACACCCCGATCCCGCGCGGAAAGGACGTAGTTGTGCTGGGCGGCGGCAACGTGGCCATGGACTCCGCCCGCACGGCCATGCGCCTGGGGGCCGACCGGGTGCGGCTCGTCTACCGGCGCTCGCGCGAGGAGATGCCGGCGCGGGCGGCCGAGGTCCATCACGCCGAGGAGGAGGGCATCGAGTTTTTCCTGCTCACCAATCCCGTGCAATATCATGGAAACGACAAGGGCCGGCTGACGGGCATGGAATGCCTGAAGATGGAGCTGGGCGAGCCCGATGCCTCCGGCCGTCGCCGGCCGGTACCGGTGAAGGGCTCGGAGTTCAAGCTCGAATGTGACCTTTGCATCGTGGCCGTGGGCACCGGCGCCAACCCGCTGCTGACGAGCTCCACCCCCGACCTCAAGATCAACAAGTGGGGTTACATCGAGGCGGATCCCAAGAGCGGCAAGACCATGAAGAAGGGGGTTTGGGCGGGCGGCGACATCGTGACCGGATCGGCCACCGTCATCCTGGCCATGGGCGCGGGCCGCAACGCCGCCAACTCGATCCACGACTACCTCATGCGCGGCTGGTAACCATCATGGTTTCGTGAGCAGCTTGCCTTCAAACCGCAAACGCCGGGAGTTTTTCCCGGCGTTTGCTTTTTGCGTTCATTTCGTATAAAGCCCATGTCGTTTTCATCCTGAGCAGGCCTCGTTCACGGCTTTGAGGGTTTCATCTGTTCGGCATTTTAATTAGCCGAAGCAATACGTTGCAGGCAGCATTCCCCGGCACCGCATAGGCACCCGACGGCGAGGAGGGCCCATGTCGTTCAGCCTTTTTCCCAAATCACCGAAATTTTTCGATCTGTTCCGCGAGCAGAACCGCGTCATCGTCGAGGCCGCCACACTGCTAAACACCATTGCCCAGGAATTCGAGAATACCGATGTGCGCTGCCAGATGATCAATCGCCTCGAGTCTAAGGGCGATGTGCTCAACCGCACCATTTCTCAGCAGCTCTCCACCACCTTCATTACGCCGATCGACCGCGAGGACATTCATGAGATCAACTTCAACCAGGAAACCATTCTCAACCACATTCAGGCGATATCCAACCGCATCGGGGTCTACGGATTCACCCGCATGCGGTTTCCGGCCCAGCGCATGATTACCAACATTAAAGAGATGGTTGTCGCCATCGGGCTGATGCTCGGCATGTTGGGCAGCAAGACCGACGTCACGGCCACCGTGAAACAGGTCAAGTCCATGAAAAAGGAGTGCGAAATGCTTCTGTTGAGCGGCTTGGGCGAGCTCTATGACAACCCAAACCCGGCCCCGGGTGAGATTATGGACATCATCAAGTGGACCCACGTTTACGACCGCATCGACAAGGCGTACAACCGTACCTGGCAGCTGACCAAGGCCATCGAAGGGATCATGCTGAAGAATGCCTGAATCCGTTCTCTTTCTGGCGGTGGTGGTGGCGGTGGCGCTTATTTTCGATTTCACCAACGGCGCTCACGACTCGGCCAACGCGATCGCTACGATCGTCTCCACCAAGGTGCTCTCACCCCGATCGGCGGTGCTCATGGCCGCCCTGCTCAACCTGTTCGGCGCTTTTATCGGCATCAAGGTCGCCAACACCATCGGGAGCGGCATCGTCCATGCCGAAATGGTCAAGGGTTGCCAGGCCCTCACTTTGGCGGCCCTGATGGGCGCCATATTCTGGAACCTGTTCACCTGGTATCTGGGCCTGCCATCGTCCTCATCGCACGCTCTTATCGGCGGGCTCATCGGCGCCGCCTTGTCATACCGGGGAATTGCCGCACTCAACTTCTTGTCCATCGGCGAGAAGATCCTGCTGCCTCTGGTGTTCTCGCCGCTGGCCGGTTTCCTGGCGGGCTACCTGTTGATGCTGGGGCTCTCGTGGCTGTTTCGCAACTCCCATCCGATGCGGGTGAACAAGACCTTCCGCAAACTGCAGATCGTGTCATCGGCATTCATGGCCACCAGCCACGGCACCAACGACGCCCAGAAAACCATGGGCATCATCACTCTGGCGCTCTTTACCGGGCATCACATCCCGGACATGACCGTGCCGGCCTGGGTCAAGGTAGCCTGTGCACTGGCCATGGCCTTCGGTACAGCCCTGGGCGGATGGAAGATCGTCAAAACGATGGGGCATAAGATCTTCAAGCTTGAAGCCGTGCACGGGTTCTCCGCCGAAACCGCTGCTGCCGGGGTTATCTTCACCGCCTCGGAGTTCGGCGCACCCATCAGCACCACTCACACCATTTCCACCTCGATTCTGGGGGTGGGCGCTTCCAAACGACTGTCGGCCGTGCGCTGGGGGATTGCCGGGAACATGGTCACGGCGTGGGTTCTCACCATACCGGCTGCGGCGGCTGTGGCAGCGGGTTGTTTTCTGCTGTTGGAATTGCTCGGATTGGTCGGGTAGGGAACGGGAAACCGGGAGAACTCTATCCGAAAAGCTTTACCCATCCCAAGAACCGCTCCACCTTGTCGGCACCGTAGGGTCTGAGGCTTGCGACGATCTCCGGGATGGATTTTTCAGGCGAGGCGCCGTCGCCGTTTTTCGAGAAAAACTTGTCCGCGTAGCAGATGATCTGCTCTTCCAGCGTCACGGGCAGCATGTCGCGCTGCGGCAGGGGCAGGTGAAAGGAACGGATGTCCTCGGCGCTGATCCCGGCGCCCACGTGGCGTTCGCAGACCAGGCCGTGGCGGGGCAGGCCGAGGGCATCGAGGATCTCGCGGCCGAGGATGCCGTGCCGCACGTACGGCTCGGTGCCGTGGCAGTCAAGTCCGGGGCTGCGGGTGAGGAAAATCCCGATGTCGTGGAGCATGGCGGCGGCTTCGATGAAGGCCAGGTCGGGCTTCAGATGCCCGACCTGTGCGGCAGCCTCCAGCGCCCGTTGAGCGACAAGCTCGCCATGTTTCTTCAGAATCCGGAAAGCCTTCGATCGAGGCTCATAATACCGGGCAATGATCTCTATGGGCTTCATGGATCCGTGGGTCACAAGGGCCATCAGGCCGCCCTGGCCGCCTTGGTCTCCTTGGCCAGGAGCACGCCTTCGATGAAGGGATCGATGCCGCCGTCGAGCACCTCGTTCACGTTTCCGATCTCAAGCCCGATGCGATGGTCCTTCACCAGCTGATAGGGCTGCAGCACATAGGAGCGAATCTGGCTGCCCCAGGCAATATCCTCCTTGCTGTCGTGCATTTCCTGGAGCTTTTCCTCCTGCTTCTGCTTCTCCTTCTGGTACAACCGGGCCCGCAAAACCTTCATGGCCAATTCCTTGTTGCGGTACTGGGACTTTTCCTGCTGGCACTGCACCACGATACCGGTCGGCAGGTGCGTGATGCGCACCGCGCTGCTGGTCTTGTTGACATGCTGGCCGCCGGAGCCGCTTGCCCGAAAGACGTCGATCCGCAGGTCCTTCTCCTCAATGTCCACCACGATCTCGTTTTCCAGCTCGGGGTAGACGAAGACCGACGCAAAGGAGGTGTGCCGTTTGCCGCTGGCATTGAAGGGCGAGATCCGCACCAGGCGGTGGACCCCGACCTCGGATTTGAGATAACCGTATGCGTTTTCGCCGGAGGCGGTGAAAGTGGCGCTCTTGATGCCGGCTTCCTCGCCGGGCTGGTAGTCGATCAGCTCGAGCTTGTAACCCTTGCGCTCCACCCAGCGGGAGTACATGCGGAAGAGCATGTCCGCCCAGTCCTGGGCTTCGGTGCCGCCGGCGCCGGCGTTGATGGACACGATGGCGTTCTTGCCGTCATCCTCGCCGTCGAGCATCAGCTCGAGCGCGAAGCGGTCCACCTGCTGCTGCAGGCTGGTGGTCTGGCGGGAGAGATCGTTCAGGGTGTCCTGGTCGGATTCCGCCACCGCCATCTCCAAAAGGCCCTGGCTGTCGTCGACCTCGGCGGCGAGTCGTTTAAACCGATC
>JBLMXM010000268.1:0-15700 GCA_050257775.1 Hyphomicrobiales bacterium | reverse complement strand
CGGCTCGTGCCGATCCCGGGCCTGCCCGCCGCAGCCGGATAGAAGAAGCAAAAGCAGAAAGGCGGTTATCGCCGCCTGCGGCCCAATCCTGCACCGGCCCTTTTTGCTTTCAGCTTTCACCTTTGAGCTTTGAGCTGCTTTATGGTCCTCCCCCCAGCAGCACCTTTACAATCACTGGAAAGGCCACTAGGGTTCCGGCCGACGCTCCGAGGTTAGTGAAGGCGACCACCAGCAAAATGCGGGTAACGTTGTTTCGCCAGAATCCGCGCAAGGACAGGATATCGTCCGGCAGGCTCTCCAGGTCTTTCACCTTAGGCTTGCGCGAAAATGCCTCCACCAGCCCCGACACCCAGCCGGCGGCAATCATGGGATGCAAGGTCGTGAAAGGGGCGACGAGAACCGAAGACAGAACAGTGGCGGGATGAGCGAAGGCCAGCGCCGCCCCGAGTCCCGCAAGCGCACCGGTGCACAGGCTCCAGAGCAGGATCATGTCGGTGCCGGCGTCTTTGCCGCCGAAGAAGAAACCGACGATGAAAAGGGCGACGATGCTCCCGGGGATAATCCATTTCAGCGCAGCACCCATCTTGCCCTTCGGCGGCAGCGCCTCCAGAGCCGGCAGGTCAACCGCCTCGGTCCAATGGGCTTTGATGCCCGGAACGTGGCCTGCGCCGACCACGGCCACCACCTTTCGGCCGGGCGCCTGGCGGATTTTTGCGGCGAGGTATCGGTCGCGTTCGTCAATCAGGATGGTCTTCAGCTGGGGCATGGAGCGACCCACTTCCGCCAGCAGGGCTTCGAGCACATCCTGCTGCTTCATGCGCTCGATCTCCTCCTCCGTGATGTCCGCCGCCTGGCCCATGGACATCAACAGCTGGCTGAGGAGTTTGAGCTTGCTCCACCAGCCGAGCGCATGCCATGCTCTGGACAGGGTTGCCCGGATATCCCGATCCGCCAGCCAGACATGGGCGCCGAGCGCCTCGGCTCTCTCGACGGCTTTAAGCATTTCAGCGCCGGGCAGCACATCCATTTTTTTGGCGATGCGCTTCTGGAAGGAAGCGAGCAGCAGGTTGGATAACAACAGAAATGCCTTCTTTTCCCGGATAACCTTGACGATGTCCATTTCCCGCCAGCGGTCCTTCTGGCGCAAGGCCTGGTAGCGGGAAGTACAAAGCTCGACGCAAACGGTGTCCGGTTTTTCCGCGTCGATGACCTCCTCGACGAGGTGGACGCTGTCCCGGGAAACATGGGCCGTGCCGACCAGGATGACATCCTTATTCTCGGCGGACATGCGGTGGACCATCTGGGTGTTGTCTGTCATGAAGCTCCAGTATAAAATAACCAAGGGTTCATGGGTTCGAGGGTTCGGGGGAGCGGAGACGGGCTCGGCGACTCGAACCCTGGACACTAACTCGGCGGTTCAACTATGTAGTCTATTACATATCCTTGAGTATGGCAACCCGGAGCGGGGAGGCAGCGGATGACAGCAAGCGGGCTAGACAGCTATCGGATCAGCGAGATGCCTTACTATCTGAGCCGCGGCAGCGAGGCCGCGGTATTTGAAGCCGCCTACGCCGCCCGGCTTCCGGTAATGCTGAAGGGGCCGACCGGTTGCGGCAAGACCCGCTTCGTGGAGTACATGGCCTTCCGCCTACACCGGCCGTTGATCACAGTGGCCTGCCATGAAGACCTCTTCGCTTCCGATCTGATCGGCCGCTATCTGCTTCAGAACGACGAGACTGTCTGGATGGACGGACCGCTGACGGCAGCCGTGCGGGGCGGCGCCATCTGCTATCTGGACGAGGTCGTGGAAGCCCGCAAGGACACCACGGTGGTCATTCACCCGCTCACGGACAACCGTCGGCGGCTGGTGGTCGATAAGACCGGTGAATACATTGCCGCGCATCCGGATTTCATGATGGTGATCTCCTATAACCCCGGCTACCAGTCCGTCCTTAAAGACCTCAAGCCAAGCACCCGTCAGCGCTTCGTCTCCCTGGAGTTCGACTATCCGGAAAAGGATCAGGAGGCGGAGATCGTGGCTCAAGAGGGCGGGGTGGACCCCGGGTGCGCCGTGAAGCTGGTGGCCTTGGCCGGCAAGATCCGCAGCATGCGGGAGCAAGGGCTCACGGAAGGGGCGAGCACTCGGCTGCTCATCCACGCCGCGCGTTTGATCGGCCGCGGGGTGGCGGAAAGAGTGGCCCTGCGAACCGCGATCTGCCTCCCCCTGACCGACGATGAGCGGATGCTGGAGACCCTCTACGACCTCATCGACGATGTTTTCTGACCGGGCGATGTCGAAAGCCCGATTTCTGCGTTGCGCTTCGCCCCGCAACCACTGCGGCGGTCCAAAAGTACGCCTCGTGGTGCGGTGCTCGTGCGCCTTGAACTCGGATTTTGAACATCGCCTGCCCGTGCGAGCTTCATCCTATTTAGCTCTATTCACCCATGCAAGTGAAACTGCATAAATCTCTCGAAGTCCTGGCCTTGGCGGACCCCGGGCTGGCGGCTTCCGTGGCGGAGAGGCTGAAGCGCAAGCCGGAGCCGGTCGACCCGGAGCTCATGGATCTGCTGGTGGCGGAGAGCCTCTGGGCGTCCGCGATCGAGGAATCTTTCGGCCGGGCGGTGGCCTTGGGATACGCCGAGCTGATCGGCGAGGCGTCTTCCCCCGCCCTTGAGGCCTACCGCTCCAGCCTGCGCCGCGCCGGCGACACCGGCCCCACCCTGGGCCGCATCATGGCAGAGTGCCTGCCGCCGGTGCTGGTCAAGGGTGACGCCGAGACCCTGGCCCAATTTCAGCGGGCATGGGCGGCCATGGCCCGTAAAGGCAGCCACTCGCTGCGGGAGCCCTTGCTCGCCCTTGAGGCTCTGCTCGCTGGAGGCGGGAAAGCTGCCGCCGGCCTCTACCTCGACCTCCTGCAGGCCCTTTTCGCGCAGGATTTGAGCTACGAGGAAGGCCGCTATTTCTCCTCTGCGCTTCCGAAGGCTGCCCGCGGTCTGGCGGCGGCGCGGCGGTGTTGGCAGCTTCAGGTGCTTCGCGACGTCGCGCGCGCCGACCGCCGCCTGATTGAACCGTTTTTGACGGGTCTGTCCAGTGGCCTCGGTCTTTTGCGAGAGGCTGCCCTGAGGGAGTTTGTTGACGGCGCCCTGATGGCCCATCGGCACCAGCGTGACCTTGGAGCCCGGGCGCTGGCATTGGAATCCCGGGCGGCCCGGGAGCGCCTCGACGCCCTTCAAGTGACCGTCGGCTGGGTCCAGGTTCAGGACCGGCTGCGCCGCTACTTGAACGCCCGGATGGGGCTGGCACTGGTCATTCGTCCGCTCTCCGAGCTGACCGTTTCGGAGGCGGGCGGCCTCGGCTTGGAACGGATGGTGTGCTCCGGGAACCAGGCGATCTATGTTCCGGATGAGGTCGATCGGTTCGACTTCAAATCGGATAATGCCGAACTGTACAGGCTGCTCGTGCGACTGGAGGCCTGCTTCCATGAATTCGGCACTTTCGAATTCGATGCGGAGAAGGCGGTAGAGCGCTGTCGGGCAGCCGGGAGCGGCATTCTCCCGGAGGCCGAACTGCCCGAGCCGGGGCGATCCGATCTCGATCGCTTTTTCGAGATTTTTCCGGATCCGGTACTGGCAGCGGACTTGTTTGTCGTTTTCGAGCTGGGGCGCATCCGCAAGCGCCTCGAGCAGACCTACCCGGGGCTGGTCCGGCGGTTCTACCCGTTGCTGCGGCAGGCGTTCATACTGCTGGGCGATGGGCGCACGGGTCCAACAGACCTGCTGCACCGGCTGCTGGCGCGGGTGGCCCTGGCGATTCCGGGTGCCGGCCCGGATGCGGCTGTCGACGAGATCGAGGAAGCATTCGATGCGGGGATCGCAGCCACAAGCCCGGTGGAGGCCGCCGCCGAGATGACCGGACGGTTTTTCGGGACGGTCCGGCGCGCTTTGGTCCGGACCTCCGGCCGGCGGGAGCCGCTGGCGACGCCGTTCGGCTGGCGGCCTTGGCCGAACCCCGCGGTTGGCAACGGCAGCCCCTGGGAGGCCCTGACGGAAAGAATCCGGGGCGCCCTTGCCGCAAGCGGGTTAAAGGGGTATCGCTCGGACATCCGGTGCCGGCTCCAGGCCGGCTCTGGAAGGCTGACACCCGAAGACATCCGGGCGCTCTGCGCATCGCAGCCGTGGGCTGCCGGACAGGTGGAAGAGATTCTCACGCATGCCGCCAGGGAGGCTCGCGGTGCGGAAGAACGGCTCCCAGAGGATGGCGTGGTGTTTCGATACCCGGAATGGGACGATCAGCTGGGAGATTATCTGCCGGAGCACGTGCGGCTGCAGGAGCGAGTGGCTCCGGCCGGCCCAGGTGGTTATTACGAGGATGTGCTGCGCCGTCACTACGGCCTGGTGAGGCAGACCCGGCAGGCCTTCGAGCGCATGCGACCCGAAGGACTGAAACGCCTGCGGCGGTGGCTGGACGGGGATGAGTTCGACTACCGCCAACTGGTGGACGCCGCCATAGACCGCCGCAGCGGGGATGTTCCTTCCGACCGGCTTTTTATCAAGCGTGTGAAGAATCGGCGCGAGGTGGCCGTCCTGCTGCTGGTGGACGTATCCCGTTCGACGGCCAATACCGTGCCGGGGGGCGCCGCATGTGTTCTGGACATCGAAAAAGAGGCGATAGTCGTTCTTTGCGAGGCCCTGACCGTTTTGGGCGACAGCCTGGCCGTAGCCGGCTTTTCCGGCACCGGCCGGCTGAGGGTGGATTACATCCGCATCAAAGAGTTCGGCGAGGCGATGTCGGATTCCGTCAAATTCCGGATCGGGGGATTGCAGCCCCAGCGCAATACCCGTATGGGGGCTGCCATCCGGCATGCCGGCCGGGAACTGTGCGGCGCCGCCGCCCGGGTGCGCCTGCTCCTCATTCTGAGTGATGGCTTCCCAAACGATACCGATTACAAAGGAGCCCACGCCGTGGCGGACACCCGGCAGGCGCTGCTGGAATTGAGGGCGCAGCATATCCGTTTTCACGCCCTGACGGTGAACCTGCCGGCCGACCCGAAGCTGGATCAGTTGTATGGGAGGGCCCGGCACCACGTGATTTCCGACGTACGGGAGCTGCCGGGCAGGCTGTTGCGGGTTTACAGCGCGCTCACTCGATAGGCGGCTTCGCCAGCGTGTCCCGAGTGCTGATGAGGACTTTGCGGGATAGAGGAAAATAGGCGCTTATGCTGATTCACGACGGTACGTATTCATGGAAGGGATTCGGCGGCAAACTCAAGCTGGCCAGCGGCCAATGCCGCCTGCGGATTTATGACCTCACACGGGAGGCACCCGGCAGCCTGGCGCATCTGCGGCCCATGATCGTCATCGTCTCCGACACCGCCGCGAGCCGCATGTCGGTGCGCTCCTGCGCCGGGCACATCGCCACCTGCGTTTCCAGGGATTTCCGCATCGACCCGCACCGGATGATGTACATCGAATATTACCCGGCCAGCATTTACGGCGAGCATCAGGAACGCATCATCCCCGAAAAATACGAAGCGGTCGATTTCAACTGGACCGAGGGCGGGGCCATTCAGCCCAAATGGCGGACGCTGCAGCCGCCGCTGGTGGATGTGATCCGGCAGATGGTCTCGCAAAGTGGGGAAATCGTGGGGGGCTGAGGGAATTCGGTTATCCGTCTCACCATGAGACCGGATGATCATTGCGGCAGGAACGGGTGGCCTCGCAAATAAGGTTTAAGACAGCCCGGATTGGCGGGATTTCACCGGTAGCTCGGGATCCCATTCTCACTTGGCTCCTCTACCCCTTCGGTTCTAAGGTCTGGCCTCCTGGGGCTGGCTGATGGCCGAGCGGGCTTCCTCCGAGGCCGCCTTGGCGCCGTCGATGGCCTTTTGAGCCTCGGCTCGCGCCGCTTCGGCTTTGGCATCCTCTTCCCTGATCTTGTACTTGAATTGCTCCCGGCGGGAAGGGGTGTTGCCGAAACGCTTGCGGTAATCCAGGGCCCGCTGGGTCTGCTCATCGGCCCGCTGGACGGCCTCGCGGGCCCTCTGGTCGGCCTCCCGCGCGCGGCGCAGGGCCTCCTCCGCTGCGGAACGCCGCTTGTCATCCAGGCGCGAATCTTCGCGCAGCTGGCGCTGCTGTTCGAGCTGCCTGTTTTCTATAGGAGTCAGCTGGGGCGATTCCACGACGTCCTTTATGTTGGCATCCAGCGGCGGTGGTTCGTCCGTGATGTGCAGCTTCCCCTTGGCATCCGTCCAAGTGTAGACTTTGCTCTGGGCGATAGCGCCGGCCGCCACCACGAGACACAAGATCACCGCCGCCACCACGGCAACGGGTTTCATCGCAGGCCTCCCTGAGAACGGTCTGGAACTGGCATTAATTTCTAGAATAATACTAAAAGCACGCGGATGTCAATTTAGTGCAGATGCTCCGGGGCTCAGGCGATTTCACCGAAACCCCAGAAATTCAGAAGAACGTCGGCGAATTCATCCCGGCTTCTGATGCACCTAGTCTTCCAATGGTCCGGCAGCAGTGAGCGGTAGTGCTCGGATCCGTAGCGCTGGTCGATCAACAGAACGACGCCGCGGTCGGTGTCGGTGCGGATGACGCGGCCGGCGGCCTGCAGCACGCGGTTGATGCCGGGGTACATGTAAGCGTACTCGAAGCCTTGCTCTAAGCGGTCGGCGAAATACTCGCGGATCAACTCGCGCTCCAGGCCTACGGCGGGCAGCCCGACCCCGACGATGGCTGCGCCGCTCAACCGAGTGCCGACGAGGTCGATCCCTTCTCCGAAGATGCCGCCCATGACGGCAAAGCCCACCAGGGTCCGCGGGTTGTCGGTCTCAAAGCGGCCGAGGAATGCCTCGCGCTGCCGTTCGCTCATACCCGGTTCCTGGACGATCATGTCGGTGTCCGGTGCGGCGGATCGGAAACTCTCCAGCACCATGCGCATGTATTGATAGGACGGGAAAAAGAGGAGGTAGTTGCCCTTGTGCTGCCTGACCAGGCTGTGAACGATCGCCGCAATCTCCGGTTTGGTTCGGTCGCGATGGCGAAAATAGGTCGACAGCCGGTCGGCGATGAACACGCCCAAATTTTCGGGCGGAAACGGCGAGGGCAGTACCAGGGTCTCAGCGGACTCGCTGGCCAGCATGGTTTGAAAATAGTCCAGCGGCGTCAGGGTGGCCGAGAAAAAAACAGCCGACCGGCAGCGGTTGAGGGCCGCACCGATTTGCCGAGAGGGGTCGATGCAGAAGAGCTTCACCCGCAGGTCTCTGGACAGGGTTTCGAAGCAGGTGGCGTAACTGTCATCGAACTGCTCGGCGACCCGCAGAAAACCGCCGACCTCGAAATATCGCCCGAGAAGTTCCTCCCGAAAGGATGATTTCATGTTTTTCTCGAGCCATTTCTCCGCCGAGGCCAGAAAGGCCCGCAGCAGGGGAAACAGCTCCTCCGGGGCGTCGGTTTCGGCCATCGGAGCCCCGGCCGCCTCGCAGCGCCGGCGGGCTTCCCGCATCCAGATATTGATGTGGCCTAAACTGCGGTGGACCGCGGGCAGCGCAGCTTTGAGCGCTCGGCGCAGCTGCAAAACCGGCTGCTTGCGAAGCTCGGCCGAGAACATGTCCCGGGAGCGGTCCACGAGGTTGTGGGCCTCGTCGACCAGGAAGGTGTAGTCGCCGGTCACGTCCAGGAAAAAGCGCCGCAGGTAGGCCTTGGGATCGAAGGCGTAGTTGTAGTCGCAGATGATCAGATCGGCCCACCGGGAAAGATCCAGCGAAAATTCAAACGGGCACACCTGAAACCGCCGGCTGGCAGCGGCCACCGCCTCCCGCGTCCAGGCATCCTCCTGAAACATGCGACGACGGGCTTCGGGCAGACGGTCGTAGTGGCCCTTGGCGAATTCACACTCCTCCGGACGGCAGGCGGATCCCGGGTTGAAGCAGACGCGTTCCTTGGCCGTCAGGGCCAGCTGCTTCAGGCGCATACCCCGGCCGCGGAGCTCGTCCAGCGCTTTTTCGGCCGCCATCCGGCCCGTGGTGCGTGCTGTCAGGTAGAAGACCTTGGCGGAAGCGCGGTGCGCAATGCTTTGCACCGCCGGGAAGAGCACGGCCACGGTCTTGCCGATCCCGGTGGCAGCCTGGATGAAGATCCTGCTGCCGTCCTGGATGGCCCGAGCCACGGCGTTCACCATTTCAAGCTGACCCGGCCGAAAGGCTCCGTACGGAAATTCAAGATGGCGGATGGAATCATCGCGCTGTCGTGCCCATGCGGTGATGACGGCCGCCCATTCCAGGTAGCGGCTCACCAAATCTTCAAAAAATTCCTGAAGCTCTGCGATGTGGAAATAACGGCGGGCTTCGCGGGCCTCCCCGGTGTCCAGCCGCGCGTAGGTCAGCTGAACACCGATGTCGGTCAGCCCGCGCTCCGTGGCATATAGATAGGCATACACCTTGGCCTGGCCCCAGTGCAGGGCGTTCTCCTCGCGCAGACACTCTTCGGGCTTGCGGCGGGTGGTCTTGATCTCGTCGATGACCGGGATGGCGGCGTTTTCAAAGACGCCGTCGATCCGACCGGCGATAGCCAGCATGACGGCCGGCGTATCGACCTGGTAAGAAATGGCAACTTCCGAAGCGTATCCGGCCGGCCGGGCGTGCTGAATCCTCTGGTGGATCCGGATGGCGTCGGCCGCACGGGAGGCTCCCGCGAACTCAGCCTCCAGATCGCCGCTGCGCAGCACGAACTCAACCAAGTCCCGTACGCCGATGCTCAAAGCTGTCTTCATGGCTTCAGATTATGATCACCGTCAGAATTTCCTTCCGATACGCCCCAAATACCTAATTGCGATTTGGGGAAAAAACTGCTATCAGAAAATTGCCGGGAAAACCACTGCAGGATCGACACGTCACCCACACGTGGAACGAATTCCATGACCGGTTCAAATCCCACGCCCAATAAGATCATTCCGATCGGCTCACCTTCCCAGGAGGTGTTCAAGGACATCATCGGCCAGAGCCCTTCCATGAAACGGATCTTTCGCATCGTGGAAAAGGTGGCCGGCAGCGACACCACCATCATGCTTAACGGCGAAACCGGCAGCGGTAAAGGGGTGATTGCCAGGGCCATCCATGAGAGCTCACCGCGCCGCGCCAAGCCCTTGATCCAGATCAACTGCGGGGCCACACCGGAGGGTCTGTTGGAAAGCGAGTTTTTCGGCTACCGGCGGGGCGCTTTCACCGGCGCGGTTTCGGACAAGCCCGGCAAATTCGAAATGGCCAACGGCGGCACCATTTTTCTGGACGAGATCGGTGACATGAGTGCGGACCTACAGGTCAAGGTACTGCGGGTTCTGGAGGAGGGTGAATTCGAGCGCGTCGGCGGCCACGAGACCATCAAAGTTGATGCGCGGATCATCGCGGCGACCCACCGCGACCTGGAAGAGGAGGTCCAGAAGGGCAATTTCCGGGAGGATCTGTTTTACCGTCTTTACGTGATCCCGATTATGCTCCCATCCCTGAGGGAGCGCAAGACCGATATCCCCTTTCTGGTGTCTCACTTCCTGGAGGAGTATGCGCAGAAAAACCACAAGACGCCCATGAAGGTCGAGGCGAATGCCATGCAGGCGATGATGAATTATCCCTGGTATGGAAATGTGCGCGAGCTCAAGAACCTGATTGAACGCATTGTGGTTTTGAAGGACGGCGACACGCTTCTGCTGGAGGATCTGCCGGAAAAAATCCGGATGAGCGAGGAGACGGCCGGTCGGGGTAAAGAGCGACATGAGGCCGCCGGTGAGGGCATTTCCTTTCAGACGGCCGTTTCGGAGTTTGAAAAAGCGCTCATCCTGAGCGCCCTGGAGAAAACCAACTGGGTCAAGAACCGTGCGGCGGACTTGCTCAAGATCAAACGAACCACTCTGGTTGAAAAAATCAAGCGATACAATCTGGGAAAACCCGACGGAGAGGAATGACGTTGTGAGAAGGACGATTTCCGAGTTCCCCTTCGGGCCACGGCATAGCGGGCGAGGGAGAGGGCATCGATGAGCGAAGCTGGGATTCTCTTTGTCGACGACGATCGGGCGATTCTGGAGCTGGTCCGGGAATACCTGGCCGATGTCGGCTACCAGGTGGAAGTGGTGGACAACGGGGTGAAGGCCCTGGAGATCATCAAGAACACTGCCTTTGAGATCGTTTTCACGGACATCAAGATGCCGGATATCGACGGACTGGAGCTGCTCTCGGCCATCAAGGAATACCGTCCCGAGACGGAAGTCATCATCGTCACCGGCCACGGGTCGATGGAATCCGCCATCAAGGCTATGAAATACGGCAGCTACGACTACCTCCAGAAGCCCTTCAAGCTCAACGTGCTGAAGCTCATTATCGACCGGATCGTGGAGGAAAAGAAACTCAAGCGTGAAAAGATCGTTCTGAAAAGCCGAGTGAAGGACCGGCACCTCTACGAGGGACTGGTGGGCATCAGTATCAAAATGCAGGAAATCTATGAGGTCATCGACCGCATGAAGGCTGCCAGTCCGAATGTGCTGATCGAAGGCGAGAGCGGGACAGGCAAGGAACTGACCGCCCACGTCGTCCACCGGACCAGCGGCCGCGGCCAGCGGCCCTTTATGCCCGTGGTCTGCAAGAGCCTCTTCAAGGGGGTCTCGGCTGACGGGTACGCCGAAAAGCTGCGCGAGGTGCTGAGGGCCGCCGAGGACAGCACACTGTTCCTGGATGACGTCTGCGAGCTCCCGGCCGACGCCCAGGCCCGGCTGGCCGAGATCCTGCAGGAACGCCGGCCGGCGGGCGAGTCCGGGCTCCGGCGTCCGGCCCGGGTCATCGCCGCGACCAACCGCATCGTCAAAGACGTCCTGGCCAAGGGGTCGCTCGACCGGAATCTGCATGCCTTGCTGGGGGAGGTGTTCATCCAGATGCCTCCGCTGAGGGACCGCAAGGAGGACATCTGCCTGCTGATCCATCACTTCCTGCAGCAGTTCAACGCCAAGAGCGCCAAGAAGGTGCTGTCGGTGGCGCCGGAAGCCTTGGACTATCTGCTCGGCTACGGCTGGCCGGGGAACGTGATCCAGCTGGAAAACGTGATCGAACGCGCGTTTGCCCTGGGCGTAGAGCTGGTCATTCAGATCGAGGATCTCCCCGCCGAGATCCGGACGGCCGGAGAGATTTCGCGGATGCACTGAACCCCCATCGCTTCGTCTGTGCGGTGGGCGTCTCGCCTATTCCTGCCGTTCCAACCGTGTGCGCTGCACGGGGCCGTTGATGCCTCTTAATCCTCAAGCTGCGGGTCCACGTGGATCTCCACGTGCAGCTGGACATCCCTCAGGCCGATATCTTCCAGCGAGAGAGTCACCGCTGTTCCGTGCCCGGTGCGGGGCGGAATGCTCAACGCGAATTCCCGCTCGCTGCTGACGCTGCCGCGGCCGAAACAGGCGGGGCAGAAAAACTCATCCAGGATACCGGCACGGCCGCACCGCGGGCAGGGTTCCAGCACCGGGAAGCGGATCGGGAAGAGCCCGCCCTCGCGAGACTCGCGGGAGGACAAGACCACCTCGAGATAGATGTCTTTTTCGGGCGGCCGACCCCGCGGGTGGGAGTAGAATCCGGGCAGAAACCCTTCGAAAAACTCGTCTACGAATGACTCCAGTTGCTCGAACCCACCGTAAGTCCGTCTCCGGTCGCGAACGATATGCGCCACCCGCCTGACTCGCGGCGGCGAGCCCTCGCTCTGGAGCTCGGCGTCGTAGCGACTGCGTTTTACCGCATCGGCGAGGGTGTCGTAGGCTTCCTGGACTTCGATGAATCGATCGGCACTCATCGAGGCGGGCGCCAGGTCGGGATGAAGCTGCTTGACGATTCGTCGATAGGCTTGCTTGATCTGGCCGGGGCTTGCCCCGCGGTCTACCCCGAGCACGAGATAGTAATTCTTGGCCATGCGTTACCACCGGGGACAACGAATCTTTCAGCTGATCGATATAAAGCGAGCATAACCGCACTGGGCCGGAAACCCTCCCAGAGATGGATAGACCCGGGTTTCCGGCCTTCAGTTGCATCAGCCGGTCTTGATGGCGATTTTGCGCGGAGTGGCTTTGGCCACTTTCGGAAGGTTCAGACGCAGCACGCCGTCGGCCAGCTTGGCATCGATCTTGTTTTGATCGATGACCTCGGAGAGCGTGAACTGCCGGTAGAAGCGCCCGGTCTCATACTCGATGATCACATCTTCCTCGTCGGCCTTGCTTGCCGGGTCGACGTCGCCGGCGATGGTCAGGATGTTGTCGCGTAGGTCGATGTTCAATTTATCCGGCTTGACCCCGGGGATGTCGGCCAAAAGGGTGATGGCCTTCTCGGTTTCGAAGATGTCCACTTCAGGCGTGAAAACCGTGCCCGGCGTTGTTTGCTCGGCCGGTGTGCTCACCTCTTGTTTTTCCTTCACTTTTATTTCCTTGCTGTCCGTCATCGGGTTCACCTCCCTTTTGCCTATCGTACGCTGATCTGCCGCGGCTTGGCGACCTGCGCCTTGGGAACGACCACGGTCAGAATACCGTTCACCAAGTCGGCTTCAACCTTGTCCGGGTCGATTTCGCCGGGCAGTCCGACGATCCTAGAAAAATTTCCCGCTTCCCGCTCGCGGCGGTGGTATTTGGCGTCTGCGGGTTCGGCAGAGATTTTGCGCTCGCCGGCGATCGAAACAGTATTGGACGTTGCCTGGATGTCCAGTTCTTTGGAAGACATGCCGGGAAGTTCGGCTCGGATGAAAAACTTGTCTTGGTTTTCGGTCAGGTTGATCAGGGGAAATACCCCGGCCGCTTGACGTTCATAGGTTCTGGGCCATTCCTCGAACAGGCGGTCCATCTGGCGTCGCATGCGTTCGAGCGCTGAATAGGGGGACCTGGTTTCCCCGCCCGGCCATCCGAAAAATCTTCTATAGATCATATCCATGCCTCCTTTCTCAATATGTCGTTGGCGGTTTTTCTTCCAACGCCCGTAAAGTTAGAATCAGGATTTGATATGTCAAGATGGTACTTTTATAATTTGATTAATTACTAAAAAAACTTCAAGATAAAAGTAATGAATTGGACGCTTTCGCGTCCAAGCTGGGGAGGTCGAGGCTGCCGCAAGGGCAGGCAGGTCCTTATGAGCGATCAGGAATGAACAACGGATGGTGAAATTGACAGAGTGGGCAGCTTTTCAGCCGGTTTTCGCGGGTGCTACCACCAGGTGCTGGCCCGGCTTAATGGGGTCCTTCGGGCTGAGATTATTCAGTTTCAGCAGCTGATCAGTGGAAATTCCGTACTTGCGACCGATCCCGTATAGCGTTTCCCCTTTTTGGACGACGTGCATCTTCGGCTTGGCTTCCTTCTCCGTCTTGGCCGGAGCGGGCGCGGGTTTCGGTGTCGCGGCTTCCACTTTGGGCGCCGGTGCCTGTGCGGGCTTGACGGCATCCCGGGGAGGCTGCTCAACTTTCTTGTTTAAGGCAGTCTCGATCTGGATCATGCGTTCGGAAAGGGAGGCAATTTCTTTCTCCTTGCGATCGAGCCGTGCCAGCCCGGTGTCGATCCACTCCAGCCGGGCCAGTTTTTCTTCAATGGTCTTCAGGCGAGTCTCGATGCTCTTGAGCTGGTCTTTTTCCCCGGATTTAGGGGAACCGGACATGATCATTAATACCGCGATCACGGCTACCAAGAGACCGGCACCGGCGATTACGATAGGCTTCATTGATTTCTTCGATCCCACTTCATCCGCAGAGGCATATCCGAAGGCATCTTCACGCTCGTCGCTGCCGGAGCGTTTGCCGCTCATGACGAAATTGTCCTTGGGGTTGCTGTCTTGTTCGTGCATTTCCGTCCTCTTTGATGGCTCCCAAACTTCCATCCCCATACCCTTCATGGAAGCCGTTCGAGTTGGCTTTTTCGGGCTGGCGTAACATGAAAAAATGACCGCTCAACCCTCAAATAGGGGGTCTGCAACATGCAGTATACTATATATAGACAGAAATTTGGATAAAGGCAACCAAAAAATGAATAGCCGGTCGTTCCCAGAAACCGGCACAGGCGGGAGGAGTCGATGTGAGGCGCTCATGGTGCAGGGATGTCCGGTATGACTTTAAACGCGACGGTTTTCAGGACGTTGCCGGCGGTATCGCAGATGTCAACCCGCCATTCGCCGATATCGGCGGGGTGGATACGCTTCCAGCTGTATGTGCGCCAGGAAGGTGGTTTCACGGCCAGCATTATTCTCAACCGCTGTTGGGTGCCCTTGTACCAGACGTGAGTAATTTCTGTTGCTTCTTGAATGTTGCTGATACGGCTGAGGCAATACAGCTTGCCGACGCCGACCGGGAAACGGCGACCCGGCTCAACCGGCTTGAAGCGTTCAACGGAGATGCAAACCTCTGCCGAGGCCACCTCCAAAATGATGGGCTCATCGGGATGGGTGGAAGCGGAAATGCTCGGACCTGCGGCCAAAAGTAGGACCATCGGCAGAAGAGCCCGGGACCGGAGATGGAGCCAACTCGTTTTCGATCGCAGTGGGCAGGCATGCGAACGCGGGAGTTCGTACATGGGTGTCCTTGGATGCAGTAAAATCGACGCGGCGCGCTTGAACGGTTTCTACTTTTGGGTTTCGGGGGTTTTAACGTTGCCTTCAAAGGATTCGGGAGTGGCGAAATACTCGTCCGGGTTCGTCATGAGGGTATCCAGCCGATACTGATAGTACCCGATGCGCACGCGCTTGTTCTTCTGTGAACCGAAGTAATCGAGTGGCTTTTCCTCCAGATCGGCAATCGTCTTTTCGAGTCTGACTTTCTCCGCCGCGATCCGTTCATCCCGGCTTAAAGGTGCGCTGCGTTTGGCCGATTCAGTTTTCTGGCGGGCCTCCTCCTCTGCGCGCCTTTCCTCATTTTCCAGTTCCTTGATGATCGTTACGGCGTTGCGCTGCTCTTCTTCCCGGATGGCTCCTCCGGGTCCGGGAGCTGACGCTTTCTCCTTGAACATCAGCTTTATGTCACGGGCATCCGAAGGCGGCTGGTTGCCGTATGAGACGTTGCCCTGCCCATCGATCCATCGATACACATCCGCGTTCAGGTAGGAAAGACCGGGGATGACAAAAAAAATCACGGCAGCGATGAGACGCAATTTCATGTCTTAGTGTACCTCGACTGCATCAGAAAATGGAAGTAAAGCCGACCGCACAAACCCCATTCGCCGCGGAGGGCGTGCTAACCCGGATTCTCTTCCACAAACGATTTGATGGCGTTGCCCTCCGGGCGGCTGAGGCCGTCGAATTTCACTCCGAATCCCTGCGGACCGCTCCAGGCGATTTTCCCGGACACCGAAAACGGCTGGGTTGCTTCCGGCAGGGTGAAGTTGAGGATGACGGTCTCACCGACCTTCAGGCGGTCGCTGGTCTCTACGAAAACCCCACCGATGCTGATGTCCAGGATGTAGCTGCGGAAATGGCTGCCTCTAATCTGGTAGTTGGCATTGATCAGACAGGACTTTCGCGGGTTTTCACGCATGGAGGGTTCGGTGCCCTCCAGCCGAACGGTCCTCTCCGGAGGCTCGGCCTCCATGGTGTGGCCCATCTGCTCAAGGAGAATGAGTTGCTGGTTTTCGGACATCTCGACGATCAGTTTGAACAAATGGGCGGTGACCTTTTCGCCGACCAGCTGCTTTAGGAGAATCAACTGCTGATCC
>JBLMXM010000267.1:0-14164 GCA_050257775.1 Hyphomicrobiales bacterium | reverse complement strand
CGACCCCCGGCAGGAAATGGGTGGCCGTAACCAGGTTGATGTTATGGCAACCCTGTTGCTGGAGCCCCAGCATCTTGCCGGCCAGCTCGTCTTCCGAATACTCGCGCCCTTCGCTTTCCTGGGAGATCTGGTAGTTCTGGCAAAAGACACACTTCAGGGTGCAGTGGGTGAAGAAAACGGTGCCGGATCCGCCGGTGCCGGAAAGCGGGGGTTCTTCGCCGTGGTGGGGGAAAATGCTCGAGATGACCAGTCCGCTCGGCGCCGTGCAGAAGCCTAGTTCACCGGAAAGACGGTCAACGCAGCAGCCTCGCGGGCAAAGCTCGCAGCGGCTGGCGATTCGGTCCAGCGCCTCGATGCGCTGCCTCCAATCGCTATGCGTCAGGTATCGATAGGAGGGGGAGTGCATAGATCCATCCATGATCCCATCTTAAATACTCCTGATGGTTTTTTCAAATTCCTAGACTGGGATGGCGGCCCTCCGGCGCGCACTTGAGGGAAGCTTGAAACACAGATCAAGGATCAGCCCGCAAAAAAAAGACCCCTTTCCGATGCACCGGGAAGGGGCCTCTGAAAAATACATATGCTACGGCGTGATCAGACCTGGATCCTTGATGACACCGAGGTAGCGGAAGCGTCCGTTTTTAACCACCTGCACCTGCACTTCCTTCACCACCTCGCCGGTTTTGAAGCCCGTGATGACGCCCGTCAGACCGTTGAAATTCCGGGTGGAGGCAATGGCGTCGCGTATGGCTTTGCCTTGGGTGGATTTGGCTTTCTTGATGGCCTCGCAGATGATCATGAAGGCATCGTAGGCCGAGGCGCCCACCATGTCCGGCTGGACCTTGAAGCGGCTCTCGTATTCTTTCAGGTAGGCCTGCACCTCTGGACGCTTGTCGTCCCGGTCGAGGTTGGTGACGATCACAAAGCCTTCCGCGGCCTCTCCGGCGATCTCGAGCGTCTTGGGGGAGTCGGCCCCCTCCTCGCCGATGATCTGGGTTTTCATCCCGAGCTCGCGCGCTTGCTTGAGCACCGGTCCGGTCTGGAAATAGTAGCCGCTCGAGAAGATCACGTCGGGGTTGAGCTCCTTGATCTTGGTCAGATACGGTTTGAAATCCTTCTCCTGCATGGGATAGGTGAGGGAAATGATGACCTCGGCCTTGCCTTTGGCGAAGCGGGTCATGTAGTCGTTGAAGCCCTCGGCCAGGGTCCTGCCGAAATCGTTGTCGCTGGTGAGAAGCGCAATCTTCTTGGCTTTCAGCAGCTCCACCGCCGTGTAGGCGGCCGCCCGGCCCTCCACCGCGCCCAGGAATCCGGTGCGGAAGTTGAAGTCCCCGGCCTTGGTGACATCCGGATGGATGGCATAGGCGGCCACCAGCGGAATTCCCTCGTCCTGGAAGAGCGGCGCAACGGCCCGGGTGGGCATGCTGTAGGAGCCGGCCACCAGCCCGGAGACCTTGTCCTGCTGAATGAGCTTCTGGGCGAGCGCCACCGCATCCTTGGCATCGGCCCGGTCGTCATAGACCACGAGCTCGACCTTCCGGCCGAGCAGCCCGCCCTCCTGGTTCACCTTTTCCACGGCCAGGTCGACCGAGTTCCTGACGCTGGCGCCGTCTGCGGCGGCGAACCCGGTGAGCGGAGCCAGCAGGCCGATCTTGATCGTTTCTGCCGCCTCCGCTGCGTCAAGGCTGCAGCCCAGGGTCAAAGCCAAAATAAGAAGAAATCTGAGCCGGTGCATAATGCCTCCTTTCCTAACCAG
Organism: Hyphomicrobiales bacterium; assembly: GCA_050257775.1. GTDB lineage: Bacteria > Desulfobacterota > Desulfobacteria > Desulfobacterales > SpSt-501 > SpSt-501. Next base: position 12,408 of record JBLMXM010000267.1, on the reverse strand, counting down.
TCTTAGATTACAAGTGTTAGTCTTAAGTGAAGGAAGATAGATATTGGTTGCATGCCCCGATCGTCACGTACTGAAAGGCGAGAGACAACGCTACATACACCTTAAAACCTAAAACGTAAAACTTAACACGGCCGTCTCATGCGGTCTTATTCCCCCAAATAAGCCGCCTTCAGCTTCGGGTCACGGAGCAGATCTGCGGCACGGCCTTCATACACACACACTCCGGTTTCAAGCACATAAGCCCGGTGGGAGATTTCCAGGGAGGCCATGGCGTTCTGCTCCACGAGCAGGATGGTCAAACCATGCTCCCGGTTGAGCTGAGCAAGCACCTCGAACACCCGGTCCACCAGCTTCGGCATGAGGCCCATGGACACTTCGTCCACGAGCAGCAGCTGCGGGTCGGCAATGAGCGCCCGGGCGATGGCGAGCTGTTGCTGCTCGCCGCCCGACAGGGTTGAGGCCGGCTGGTCGCTACGCTGCTCCAGGACCGGGAAAAGGCCGTGGAGCCAGGCGATGCGGTTCTTGGCGTCCACCGACTTGCGGACGCCGATCACGGCGGTCATCAGGTTTTCATGAACTGTCAGCCGCGGGAAAACCCGGGCGCGCTCCGGCACCAGGCGCATACCGGCCCGGGCACGCTTGAAGGAGGGCAGAGCGGTGATCTCCAAGCCCTTGAAGCGGATCGAACCCCGGCCCACCGGCACCATCCCCATGAGGCCGCCCAGTATCGAGGTCTTCCCGGCTCCGTTGGCGCCGATAATGGAAACCAGCTCCCCCTCGGCCAGCGCGAAGCTCACGCCCGACACCGCCCGGATATCCCCGTAGGATATGTGCAAGTCAGCGGCTTCAAGCAGCATCGGCATTCCCCTTCCGACCGAGATAGGCTTCGATCACTGAGGCATTTCGTCGCACCTCCTCCGGCCGGCCCTCAGTCAGCTTGCGGCCGTGCTCCAGCACCACCAAGCGGTCGCAGAGCCCCATGGCCACCCGCATGTTATGCTCGATCAGCAGAACGGTTCGGCCGGCGTCGCGGATTGTGCGGATGAGCACCTCCAGCTGAGCGATTTCCTCATGGCGCAGGCCGGAAAAAGACTCGTCCAGCAGGATAAGCTTCCGGCCGACGGCCAGGGCGCGCGCGATTTCAAGCCGCCGCAGGTTGCCCAGGGGCAGCAGGCCCGATCGGCGATCAGCCAGGTCGGCCAGGCCGACTTGCTCCAGGATCTTGAAGGCTTCGCCCCGGTCACCGGCGGTTTTCCAACTCGACCAGATTTTGGAATATGACCGGTAGCGGCCGATGCCACGGGCCGCTAGAACGTTTTCGAGGACCGTCAGCGCTGCGAACGGTTTTACAATCTGGAAAGTGCGGCCGATCCCGAGCTCCGCCACCTGATTCGGCGAGAGCCCGTCGGTACGCCGTCCATCGAAGAGGACTTGTCCGGCGGTGGGCTTGTAAACGCCGCAGATGAGGTTAAAGCAGACGGTCTTGCCGGCGCCGTTGGGGCCAATCAATCCGAGGATTTCACGCGGCTGGATGGCGAAACTTACGCCGTCGACGGCCCGCAGTCCCCCGAAGTGCTTGGACACCTCCGTCAGTTCCAACAGCGCCGCGCTCATGGCCGACCCCCGGCGATCAGCTTTGCCAGGACTTGCCGCGCTGCGCTGTTTTCCCCCAGAAGGCCGCCGGGTTGAAAGCGGATCATCAGCAGGAGCAGCACCGTGTAAAGCAGCATGCGGTAGTCAATGAGCGGGCGGAACAGCTCGGGCAGTACCCCGATAATTACGGCACCCAGCACCGGGCCCCACAGGGTCCCCATGCCCCCCACCACCACCATGCTCAGCAGGGACACCGACATCGGGAATCCGAAATCGGTGGCCGAGATGAACCGCATGAAATGGGCATAGAGGGCGCCGCCCAGTCCCGCCATGCCCGTCCCGATCACGAAGGCCAACAACTTGAATCGTACCGGCGAGATGCCCAGGCTGGCGGCCGCCGCTTCCTCCTCCCGCAGGGCGAAGCAGGCGAGCCCCGCCCAACAGCGGGTGAGCCACCAGCAGACCGTTAGCGCCAGGGCGAGAAAAACGAGGCATAGCCAGAAAAACTCCGACCCGTGCAACCGGTAGTCCAGAAAGCTGATGCGGGGAATGCCGCCGATCCCGAGCGCTCCTCCGAAGAACTCGAAGTTGTTGAAAACAGCCTCCACGATGAAGTTGATGCCGATGGTGGTGATGGCCAGGAAATCCTCGCGCACCCTCAAGCTCGGGATCCCCAGAAGCAGGCCGATGAATGCGCTTGCCGCTATCACGCAAGGCAGGGCGATCCAGAAGGACAGGCCGGCCTTGGTCGCCAGAAGCGCGGCGCTGTAAGCCCCGATCCCGAAGAAGGCGGCGTGGCCCAGCGAAATCTGGCCGGCGAAGCCCACGATTACGTTCAGTCCGCAGACGACGATGGCGTTGATGGTAATGATGGTGGCAAGGGTGACCAGGTATCCGCTCAAGTAACCTCCGCTTCTATCGGGAGCCCAACAGGCCCTGGGAGCGCCACATCAGCACAGCAATCATGGCGACGAAAGCTATCGCGTCCCGGGGCAAGGGAATGTCCGCATAACCGATGAGCAGCGTTTCGGCCATGCCGAGCAGCAGCGAGGCGATCACGGCGCCGGGGACGGACCCCAGGCCGCCCACCACGATGAGGGCCAGGGTCTTGTAGGCCGGGATTGCTCCCATGGTCGGATAGACCTGGTTGTAGTATATGCCGACCAGAATGCCGGCGACTGCCGCGATGGCCGATCCGATGACGAAGGTGACGCTCACGATATGATGACTGTCGATGCCCATGGCATCGGCAATGGCGATGTCTTGAGACGCGGCGCGCATGGCCAGGCCCAGCTCCGTCCGGCTGGTGATGTACCACAACAGGAGAAGGACGACCGCGGTGATGGCATAGACCGCGGTCAGGGTCGCGGTGACCGTGACATCCCCGATGCGGAATTCCGGGAACGGCAGCCGGGCCGGGAAAGTCAGAATCTGAGGTCCCGCGATCAACCGGCACAGTTCTTCGACCGACAGGAAGATGGCGATGCTGCCGATGAGGGGCACGTAAGGCGGATACTTCAACAGCGGATAGTAGATGAAGCGCTCGATGCAGACTCCCAGCACGGCGCAGAAGGCCATGCTGCCCGCAAGGGCCAACAGGAGGCTTCCGCTCAGATTGAAAACCATCACCCCCATGTAAGCCCCGACCGTGTAAACCGCGGCATGGGCGACATGCAGGATGCGCATGATGCCATAGACCAGCGCCAGTCCCAGCGTGATCAGGGCATAGATGGAACCGGCGGCGAGGCCGTTCAGGAGCTGTTCCAAGAACAGGTGCATGGCAGAACTTGAATCCTCAAGTGCAGCTCATTTTCGGATACTGGATCGGCGCCTCGCGCGATGCCGGATACTCGATGAAAGCAACATCCTGCCCATCATTTGTCCGGCATCGAGTATCCGGTATCGAGGATCTTGACTATATCCTCAAAAGGCCGAGGATCTCCTTCTCTTTCCTATCCGCTTCGCCTTGAAGCCAATTGGCCTCAGTGCTGAGATCGGAGACGAACTTTTCGTTCCTGATGCTGCCGAGGTTGATCTTGACGTTGTAAACCGCAGTCCGGGCCGCCATGCGCGCAGCAAGTACACCGGCCGCGCCGTCGGATGCGGCGTTGGGATTGCCCTTGGCGATGACGGCGCGGCCGAGATCCATCAAGGCAACGGCGTCCCGGGCAACCTCCAACGGGACGAGGGCGGCCTGCTGGAAGGCCTCTTGGACGGCGCGTGCGCGTTCGGCCTTCTGCGTTTCCGTGACCTTCGGCATCTGAAACGCCTTCAGCACCAGGGCGTAGGCGTCGGAATCGCGGTCGATGTTCCGGGCGAGTTTCTGCCGCAGGGACGACGCCTTCTCGGCGACCGCGCGCATCTCGGCGTCCACGCTCTCAAAATTTTTTCGGCCGAGCGTCAGCTGCGCCACCATTTCGGTCAAAGCCGCGGCCAGGGCGGCATTTAAAGCGGCGGAACTGCCGCCACCGGGTACAGGATCTCCAGACGCGGTTTTGGCCAGATAGTCTCTGATCGATAGATCTGCTAGCATCGAGCCCCTCCAGAGTTGATGACTTCGTAAGAAGCCCCATTTCTGCTTTTGCGCTGCATTCCGCGCTCGCTGCGGCGTACTGACCGTACGCCTCGCTCGGCGGCAACTCGCGCGCCTTGAACTTGAGCTTCCTACGAAGTCATCGAGTTTGATTTCTTCCTTGCAAACTCATTTCCATTGAGCTTGTCGAATACGAGAATTCCCTTCTTGATTACCTTCTCCACCGTGCTCACCCCGATATGATAGGGTATGAACCGGTAGGAAGGGCTTTCGAGAATGATCACATCCGCCTGCTTGCCGGGATCGAGGCTGCCGATGATCTGCGCCCGCCCCAGGGCGGCCGCGGCGTTGAGGGTAAGCGCTGTCACGATCTCCTCCGGCGAGAGATTCATATAAAGCGCCGCGAGAGCCGCCACCAGCGGGATAGACTCCGAAAAACAGCTTCCCGGATTAAAATCGGTCGCCAGCGCGACTGCGCAGCCGGCGTCGATCATGAAACGCCCGCGGGCGTATGGCTCGCGCAGGCTGAAGGCCGTGGCCGGCAGCAGAGTGGCCACGACTCCGGCTGCAGCCATGGCATGCAGCCCCCCGTCGGAGGCGTGCAGGAGGTGGTCGGCTGAAACCGCACCGATCTCCGCGGCGAGCTCCGCTCCCCCCAACTGTATCATTTCGTCGGCGTGAATCTTTGACCTCAGGTTCGACCGAGCCGCTGTCGTCAAAAGGCGCCGGGACTGCTCGACGGAGAAAACATTCTTCTCACAGAAGACATCGCAAAACTCGGCCAGCCGGCGGGAGGCTACCTCCGGCACCACCTCGTTCAGCACGAAATTAATGTAATCCTCTTCGCGGCCCTTATATTCGGGCAGGACCGCATGCGCTCCCATGAAGGTGGGTACGACGTCCAGGGGGTGAAGCCGGTTCAGATCGGCCATGGCTTCCAGTTGCCTGATCTCCGTCCGGCGATCCAAGCCGTAGCCGCTTTTGCCCTCGACCGTGGTGACGCCGAAGGACAGCATGGAGTCGAGCCGCTTCAAACCCGTGCAAACCAACTCTTCCCGGGATGCGCTGCGGGTTGCCTGCACCGTGCTTAAAATGCCCCCTCCGCGCCGCAGAATGTCCATGTAGCTGTCGCCCTTGAGCCGCCAGGCATACTCCTCCGCGCGGTGGCCGCCGAAGACCAGATGCGTGTGGGAGTCCACGAATCCCGGCAGGACGGCCTTGCCGGAGGCATCGATCGTGTCGAAATCGGAGAGGTCCTTGCGCGATGATTCAAACTCGGCCATCGCATCGACCGTGGAGCCCACCCTCGAGATCTTTCCCTCTTCGATGATCACGGCGCCGTCCGAAATGATGCCGAGCTCGGACATGGACTTGCCCTTCTTGGGCGCGAAGCCGGAGCAGGTGACGAGTTCGGTTGCATTCTTGATGATCAGGTTGCCGGTCATGTGCTGATCCATATCTCCAGTTTTTTAAAGCTCATCGACGCCGATTCCCTGCCCCGCATTCAGAGACTATTCATAAATCCGCGCCTCGAGCACCTGGTCCATTTTGAAATTTTCGAGCTGCAGATAATAAGCGGCCGTGTCGACCAAGGCCCCCATGGGGACCAGGCCGACGATTTCGCTGCCGACCACGGGGATTCCCCAGCGCTTGGCCTCTATCCGGATCAGCTCGAAAACTCTATAGAGGGCCGTCTTGGTGTAATCCGTCATGTTGATGGACACCTGGACCATGCCGCGATCCTTGAGCTCGATGCCGAGGGCTTTGCAGTAGCGCAGCCCGCCGCTGAGGTGCCTTATCTTCCGGGCGATGTCGCTGGCGATTTCCAGGTTGGAGGTGCCCAGATTGACGTTGTAGGCCACCAGCGGCATGCGCGCTCCTACGGCGCTCACGCCGGCCGAGGGATGAACTTCGGCAGGGCCGAAATCCGGTTTCCAATCCGGCTGCCGGATTTTTTCGGGCATGCCCTCGAATTGCCCCTTGCGGATGTCGGCCAGGTTGCGACGGTGCGGGGCCGTGGCAGATTCCTCGTAAAGAAAAATGGGCAAACCGAACCGGTCGGCGGCCGTGACGGCCACCCGCCTCGCCAGCTCGATCGCCTCCTTCATCGTAACGTTCTTCACTGGAATGAACGGCACGACGTCCACCGCGCCCATACGCGGGTGCTGGCCCTTGTGGGAGCGCATGTCGATGACGGCGATCGCCGCTCCCATGGCATCGACCACAGCCGCCGTGAGCGCATCGGGTTCGCCGACCACGGTCACGACGCAGCGGTTGTGGTCCTCATCGCGCTGGTAATCCAGAAGCTTGACCCCCTCGCGTCCCCGGAAGGGCTGGACGATTTTTTCGATTTTCTCCAGGTTCCGCCCCTCGCTGAAGTTGGGGACGCATTCGACAATCTTGTTCATGCCGGGCATTGATATGCTCCTGTGCTAATGTTGCAGGGTAACGTATCAGGTGTTTTGATCCTCGATCCTCTCGGTGAAAGCCTTCGACACCAGATCTTGCACCATTCCCTCATCCGCCAGATACGGCAGCGTTACGTGGTCGGAGCCGCGGCGCAGCTCGTTGTACTGGATGCAAGTCTCGATGGAGGCCTCGTTGCGGGCCCAGGCGCGACGGGCGACTCCGCCCATGACATCCCAGGGAATGGCGCGCCGGATGACGGTGTCGACCCTTGCACTGCCGTCCAGCACCAGCCCGAAGCCTCCGTTGATGGCCTTGCCGATGCCCACCCCTCCGCCATTGTGCAGCGCCACCAGGCTCATGCCCCGGGCTGCGTTGCCGGCAAAGCAGTGGGTCGCCATGTCAGCCATGATATTGCTGCCGTCGCGGACGTTGGCGGTCTCCCGGAAAGGAGAGTCCGTGCCGCCGGTGTCGTGGTGGTCGCGGCCGAGCATGACCGGCCCGATCTCCCCGTTTCTAACCATCTCGTTGAATTTGAGAGCGATCGTCATTCGGCCCGCCGCGTCCTGGTAGAGAATGCGGGCCCGGGTGCCGACAACCAGCCGGTTCTTGAGGGCATCGCGAATCCAGATGTAATTGTCGCGATCCTGGAACCGGCGCTCCGGGTTGATGGATCCCATCGCGGCCCGGTCTGTCTTGGCCAGGTCTTCATCTTTCCCGCTCAGGCACACCCATCGGAAAGGGCCGTAGCCGTAGTCGAAGAGGACCGGGCCCATGATGTCCTCGACATAGGACTGGAAGATGAACCCGTCCAGGGGGTTCTCGCCGTTTTTGCAGACGTCCGTGACGCCGGCATCGTAGACCGCCTTAAGGAAGCTGTTGCCGTAGTCGAAGAAATAGGTTCCCCTCGCCGAGAGGGCCTTGATGAGTTCGTAGTGACGCCGCAGGCTCGCATCCACCATCTCCTTGAAACCGGCCAGGCCGCTGGCCAGCAGTTCCGTGCGTTGCTCGAAACCGATACCCTGGGGGCAGTAGCCGCCCTCGTAAACGGCGTGGCACGATGTCTGGTCTGAGAGAAGATCGATCTGGATCTCATGGTGAACGGCATATTCCAAGAGGTCGACCACATTCCCGTAAAAGGCGATGGCATGTCCCCGGCGTTTGCGCTGGTATTCCCGGGCGGCGGCGAAGGCCTCAGCCGGGCTATCGGCAACTTGGTCGATCCAGCCTTGATCGAGCCGCGTCCGGATCCGGGAGTAGTCCACTTCGGCAATGATGCCCACCCCGTTGGCAATCACAACCGCCTTGCCCTGGGCACCGCTCATGCCCCCCAGCCCCGAGCTCACGAAGAGCCTCCCGGAAAGATCCTGATCCGGCGGGATGCCGAGCTTGACGCGACCGGCGTTCAAAATCGTGCTGTAAGTACCGTGGACGATTCCCTGGGGGCCGATGTACATCCAGCCCCCCGCCGTCATCTGACCGTAATTCGCGACTCCCAGAGCCATGGCGCGGTGCCAGTTCTCCGGGTCGTCGAAGCAGCCTACCATCAGGGCGTTGGTGATGATGACGCGTGGGGCTTCGGGCGAGGAGGCGAACAGCCCCAGCGGATGCCCGGAGGCCATCACCAGGGTCTGCTCACGAGTCAGTTCTTCGAGGTAGCGCTGGATCAGCCGGTACTGCATCCAGTTCTGGCAGACCTGGCCGGTTTCGCCGTAGGTCACGAGCTCATACGGATAGAGAGCCACGTCGAAATCCAGGTTGTTGTCGATCATCACCTGGAAAGCCTTGCCCTCGATGCAGTTGCCTCTGTACGTGTCGATGGGCCGGCCCTTGATGGCTCCCGCCGGACGGAAACGGTAGCCGTAGATGCGGCCCCGGCTCATCAGCTCCCCCAGGAACTCGGGCGCCAGCGCCTGGTGCCACTTCGCGGGGATGTAGCGCAACGCGTTCTTGAGCGCGAGCTCGGTATCATTCTGCGACAGGTTGAAATGCCTCGTGGGCGCGCGGCGGATGCCCTTCTTGAACTTCGGCATTGGGGGCAGTTCGTCCAAAAGAGTTCCGAGGTGTATTCCCATGGCCTTATAGATGTCGGCGTTGGCGATCACGATGGCCTTCCTGCTGAAAGTGTTTGTCGTTGGAAGCGGGAATTGGCCCAGTCAGACCCAATTAGAATTAATATAGAAGCCGATGCAATTCAAGAGACCGGCAGGAGAGACTGAGACCGGAACGAACTCGGGTTTATCGTCAAGCTAGGGAGGGTTCATGCCTCCAGGTATGTTCGCGTAAGGCAACCGCCTTCTCCACGGACACGCCCGGCAGCGTATTGCAGTTGAGAACGTGCGCCGGCATATGAATCGAAACAGAAACGGGGAACCCTGCGGTGGCAAGCACCTGCTGAGGCTCCCCGTCTCCAAAAACGAAATCGCGAAAAAATCTACTTCTTCTTTCTTGCAGCAGCCTTTTTTGCAGCGGGCTTCTTAGCCGCCGGTTTCTTGGTGGTGCGTTTTCCCTTGGTGCTGGTTTTTTTCTTTGCCGGTTTTTTCGCTGCTTTCTTGGTGGCTTTCTTGGCTGGTGCCATCGCATCCTCCCTGTTGTGGATTGGGGCGGTGCCATCCGTTCGAGAACCGTGGATTCGCCCGCCCGCTGGTTACGTTATTAAGTACTATAGCCTGCAATCCTCAGAGATGCAATCCTTTTTGCCATATCGGCTCCATCCTTTACTTCCTTGACCGGTCGATCTAAAATTTGATGACTTGGTCAGGAGGCCGGTTTCGACGTTGCGCGCCGAAAGAACCAGAACGTTTCGACACTTCGAACGGTGAGCGCGTATCCGGACTTGGCCACCGTTCTGCAATGCACCCGATCATGCGGGAGAGCGCACCTGATGAGAACCATATTCCTCGATATGGACGGCATGACGATAGAGGACCTTGTGGCAGTTGCCCGGGAAGGGGCGGTCCTCCGGATGAGCCCGGCAGCGGAGCAGCGGATATCGGACAGCCGGGAGTTGGTGGATCGGTGGGTCCGGGAGGAGAGGCGCATTTACGGTGTGACCACGGGATTCGGCGCCCTGAGCGACGTGGCCATCTCGAAAAAGGACACCCGGCGACTGCAGGAGAACATCTTGATGAGTCATGCCGCCGGCGTGGGCAATCCCCTCGATGCGCAGACCGTCCGGGCGGTCATAGCGCTTCGAGTCAAGGACTTCGGCCGTGGCCACTCCGGGATCCGCCTGCAGACCGCCAGGCAGCTTCTGGACATACTGAACTGCGGCATCATACCCGTGGTGCCGGAGAAGGGTTCCGTGGGTGCCAGCGGAGACCTCGCCCCGCTGGCCCACTTGGCCCTGGTGCTGACGGGAAAAGGCGAGGCTTTTTACGAGGGCCGCCGGATCAGCGGCAGCGAGGCCCTTGCGGCCTGCGGGCTCAAGCCGCTTCAGCTCGAGTCGGCCGAGGGGCTCGCGCTGGTCAACGGCACCCAGGTGATGACGGCCATCGGGGCGCTCGCCGTCCACGACGCGACGCTGCTGTCCAAGTTGACCGACATCGCCGCATCGATGAGCCTCGAGGTGCTGATGGGCAGCCGCACCGAGTTCAACCCCCGGATCCACCAGGTGAGGCCTCATGCAGGGCAGATCGCGGCGGCGGCCAACATGGAGCGCGTCACCCGCAACAGCGAGATCATCACTTCCCACAAGGACTGCTCCCGCATCCAGGACGCCTACACCCTGCGCTGTTCGCCCCAGGTGCACGGCGCCACGAAGGACGCCATTGCCTACTGCCGCCGGGTGGTCGAGACCGAAATGAACTCGTCCACAGGCAACCCGCTCATCTTCGCTGACTCCAGCGACTTCCTGCTGGGCGGCAACTTCCACGGCCAGCCGGTGGCGCTCGCCACGGATTTCATGGGCATGGCGGTGGCGGAGCTGGCCAACATCTCCGAGCGGCGCATCGAGCGGCTGGTCAATCCCAACTTGAGCGGGTTGCCGGCGTTTCTGGTGAGCGACGGCGGGTTGAATTCGGGCTTTATGATCGCCCAGTACACGGCCGCCGCCCTGGTCTCGGAGAACAAGGTGCTGGCCCACCCGGCGAGCGTGGACTCCATTCCCACCTCAGCCAACAAGGAGGACCATGTCTCCATGGGCACCATTGCCGCGCGCAAGTGCCGCGAGATCGTGGCCAATGCCGAAAGCGTCATCGCCATCGAGCTGCTCTGCGCCGCCCAGGGCCTGGACCTTTTCACCAACTTAAAGCCGGGCGAGGGCACGCTAGCCGCATACCAGGTCATCCGCCAGTCCATCTCCCACCTCGAAACCGACCGCTGCCTTGCATCCGACATTGCGGCCATGCGGGAGCTGATGCGCAGTGGAGCAATTCTCCATGCAGTGGAAGAAAAGGCGGGGGCGCTCAGCTGAAATGGAACGTGAGCGAGTGGACAGAAAGCAGGCACTAGACGTCGTCGCCATGGCGATGCTGGTGGTCTTGTGCGCCAGCTGGGGTCTGCAACAGGTCGCCATCAAGGTGACCAACCCGGCGGTTCCACCTCTGCTTCAGTCCGGAATCCGATCGGCCGGCTCGGCTGTCCTGCTCTGGCTTTGGATGGGTCTGCGCCGGGAGGCCTTTTTAAAGCGGGACGGCACGCTGGGATGGGGGATTGCGGCCGGGCTCCTCTTTGCCGGGGAGTTCCTCCTGATCTATTGGGGCCTTGAATTCACCAGCGCATCTCGCGCCGTCGTCTTTCTATATATGGCGCCTTTTGTCGTCGCCTTAGGGGCCCAGCTCTTCGTCCCGGGCGAACGGCTGCGGGCGATTCAGATCATCGGCCTGTGCTGCGCCTTTGCGGGCATCGTTGTTGCCTTCAGCGAGTCGCTGCGTCTTCCCAACCCCCGTATGCTGATCGGCGACGCCATGCTGGCAGGAGCCGCGGTGCTGTGGGGGGCGACCACGGTGATGATCCGGGCGTGCCCGCTGGCCGGAATTGCGGCGAGCAGGACCTTGCTCTATCAGCTCCTGGTTTCCGCAGTGGTCCTGCCGTTGGGTTCCCTGTTCAAGGGCGAAGGCGGAATCGCCGGAATCACACCCCTCATTATGAGCAGCCTGGCCTATCAGATGATCTGGGTCGCCTTCATCACCTACCTTACCTGGTTTTGGTTGCTGCGTCGCTATCCGCCTTCGCGCCTGGCATCGTTTACCTTTCTGACGCCGCTGTTCGGAGTGATGGCCGGGGGCTTTTTGTTGAACGAGCCGGTAACGAGCATGCTCCTTTTGGCGCTGGTGTTGGTGGGAAGCGGCATCTACCTGGTCAATCGTCCTTCCTCCGCCTGAAATACTTGCGGGCATCGTGTCCCACAATCGTAGAGGGCCGGCCATCCAGCCTGTCGATCGGGGGCCGTTCTGGGACGCAATTATGAAATGGAATGGGGTCTATCATGTATTTTTTTTAGGGGACCGAGTGATCGGCTGACCCTGCGAACGCGCCGGGAAATACAAGTGCGGCTTGAGCTTTCGCAGGCATCCGGGTCATTGGAAGGCTGCGGTCCTCGCCGGCAGCTCGGCCGGGAGAATCGAGCATTTCAGCCTGTCTGCAAGGGATTCCTTCACCCTGTAGGGGGCCGGACCCAAAATACATGATCCCCCTAATTTTTTCCGGTCGTCAGTTCTGATAGGCTTCGCCAGGTCTTCGGCCAATTGTAATCATGTACCCGAAGGTTTCCGGAATCGAGAGACTGCATCCGCGAAGATGACGAAATGCCGCAGGAGGATCAAGTCATGGCGTCTAATTTCCAGGTCTTCTGCGATACGAACGACACGGGCACGGTTCTCAAATTATTCGGCGATTTTGATGCGACCTCCGCATACGAGCTCATTGAGATTATA
>JBLMXM010000266.1:0-2515 GCA_050257775.1 Hyphomicrobiales bacterium | reverse complement strand
CGCTCTGCTGGCCGACCGGTCAGACATCTCGGAGGAAATCGTCCGGGTCGGAAGCCACCTGAGCCAGTTCCGGTCCCTCATGGCCGCCCCGGAGGCGAGCGGCCGTAAATTGAACTTCTTGCTGCAGGAGCTCAATCGTGAGTTCAACACCATGGGATCGAAGGCCACCAATGCCGCGGTCGCCCATGTGATTGTCGAGGTCAAAACAGAACTGGAAAAGATCCGGGAGCAGATTCAAAACGTCGAATAATCGGGCAGGGGCCCACCGCGGCATTAGGATGGAGGAATGATGGAGCAGGCCTTGCTCAACATCGGTTTCGGAAGCACGGTGGTTTCGGATCGGGTCGTGGCGATCGTCTCCCCGAACTCTGCGCCGATGAAACGCCTGAAGGACGAAGCGCGCGACGAGCGACGGTTGATCGATGCCACGCACGGCCGCCGAACCCGGTCCATCATCGTCCTGGACAGCAATCACATCGTTTTATCCGCCGTCCAGGCCGAGACGATCTCGCAGCGCTACGCCCTGCTCCGGGAATCGGCCGAGTCCCCGGACCCGCCGGGTACGCCGTGACGCTGATCGGCTATGGATCAAACCGGTGCCATCCCCCCTACCGACCCGCCGCGGCTTCCATCTCGCAGGGAACATATTTTTATTGTCTCCGCGCCGTCCGGTGCTGGCAAGACTACGCTGTGCCGGGCTGCCCTTAATCGGTTGCCCGACTTAAGCTACTCGGTGTCCTACACCACGCGGCTTCCCCGACCCGGCGAGGTGGACGGTCGCGACTACGCGTTTATCTCCATTGCGGAATTCGAGGAAGGCATCGACGCCGGTCGCTGGGCGGAATGGGCTCGGGTTCACGGCAACTACTACGGAACCTCTGCGGACGTCCTGAACCGGGCCGTGGCGGCGGGCCGAGATATCCTGCTGGACATCGACGTTCAAGGAGCGCAGCAGATTCGCAGCCGCTTTCCCCGGAGCGTCTCGATTTTCATCATGCCCCCCTCCCTGGATATCTTGGCGAAGCGGCTGCAGGCCAGGGGCAGGGACGATCCGGAGGACATGGCCCTGCGACTGCGTAATGCCCGGGAGGAGATGGCTCAAAAGGAAGCGTATGACCATGTCATCGTGAACGACAGACTGGAGACGGCTGTAGAAGAACTGATCGCGGTCATCGAGTCCCGCCGGAGAGAGTAAGGACAGTACTTGAGATTAATAACCGAACCCTTGAACCCTTAAAGCCCAACCCCTCACCGTGAAAACCGAAGTTCTATATGGCACTCACGCCGTGAAGGAGGCGCTGGCCGCCGGCCGCCGCGAGGTGGTCGAGATCTGCGTCGACCGAAGCCTCCGTGCCTCCGGGCGCCTGCAGGGAATTCTGTCGGAGGCCGCGACCAGACGGATTGCGGTTCGGGAAATGGACCCGGAGCAGATTGCTTCCCTGGCAGGCACCTCCGCCCATCAGGGGGTGGCTGCACGCGCTTCGGTTTATGGCTGCCGCGATCTTTCGGAGGTTCTGGATGCCGTTGAGCGACCCGCGTCGGGTCTTGTCCTGGCGCTGGATCAGATTATGGACCCCCACAATCTCGGCGCCCTGCTGCGGACCGCCCTCTGCGCCGGAGTAGAAGCCGTACTCGTTCCGAAGGATCGGTCGGCGCCCCCGACTCCGGCGGTGTCCAAGATTTCCGCAGGGGCTCTTGAACACATCCGGCTCATCCAAGTGACTAACCTGGCGCGGGCGTTGGAACTGCTGAAGACCCGGGGCCTTTGGGTGGTCGGCCTGGATCGGTCTGCGGCCGACAGCCTTTTCAGCGGGGACTTCAGCTTGAATTTGGTACTGGTGATCGGGGGCGAGGGCCGGGGCATGCGACCGCTGGTTCGCCGAACCTGCGATCTCCTGGTATCGATACCCCAGATGGGACCGCTCGATTCCCTGAACGCTTCGGTGGCGGCTGGCATAGCCCTCTTCGAAATCGGCCGCCAACGGGCCATTCATAGACTCCCGAACCAGGACGATTCCCCAGATGGGCGCCGCAAGACGCTTTGACGCTCCGTGGCGGCGCGCGGTGCTTGCCCTGCTCAAAGCCCTTCGTGACACCGTTTTCCCCGCCCGTTGCCTGGAGTGCCGGGATGTGATTCAGGCCACCGGCCGGGAACAAACCGAAGAGGCCGGGTCCGCACCGGATGCCGTTCGCCTGTTGGGGCCCTTTTTCTGCCCGGGCTGCCTGCAAGGCGTGATTCCGATCAGCCCGCCATTGTGCCTGCGCTGCGGGGTTATGTTCCAAGGCCGATCCGGCAGCGATCACCTGTGCGGCCGGTGCCTGCAGCAGCCGCCCTCGTTTCACATGGCGCGGGCCGCCTTTCTATACGATCGTTCACTGATTGATGTCATCCACTGTTTCAAGTATAAAGCTCATTTGACTTTCCATTCATTTTCTCCCATCCCATCATTTTGATCTGCAATCCTACAACTATTTTTAATAACTTTATAAAAAATAGATCAAAGCCTATAGCCCC
>JBLMXM010000265.1:0-10017 GCA_050257775.1 Hyphomicrobiales bacterium | reverse complement strand
GCTCCAGGAACTTGCTCTCTTATCTCTGGGCTTTTTAATATCTGGGCTTTCAGGGCAAGGTCTCCGAAATTGACAAAACCGTCCTTATCCGTAGCCACATATGATTTTTCGCTAAGAACATCGCTCTCTCCAGACTCGCTGACAGCCGTAATGCCAAAATAATAGGTATTGCCGAGAACTAAGTCCGTCACGGCCATGGGGTTTGCCGCGTTGGAGATTTTGGTACTGTTCCATTTGGTCACTCCTGCTGCTCCTGCAAAATAAATGTTATACGAAATGGCTCCAGGAGCATTATTCCAAGATAAGGTAACCTTGCCATATACAATTTTACTGGCAGGAATGATGTTATTATCAGCGCAGCCAAGAAATGACGCTAGGCACAAAGAGCAAAGCAGAAAATATAAATCGAGAGATGAGGGGAATCGGCTTTCTTTATGCTCCATACCTTTAACGCTCCCACATATTTCGAATTATATCTTTAGGATTCCGGAAAGAAACTCCAGATTCGATGCGTGAGAATAGCGCCTTGCAGAGCGCCCTCAAAAGACACTGTTGCAGCAGTAATACCAATCATACGGAAGAAGGCGGGTGTTTCTCGAAGCCATCACAGCATTTCGATGGCGCAGGCCATCGAGACGCCGCCGCCGCCACAGAGAGTGGCCAGCCCCAGAGTCTTCCCGCGCTTCTTCATGGCGTACATCAAAGTGACCATGATGCGGGCGCCGGTGGCACCGACGGGGTGCCCCAGGCCGATGCCCGACCCGTTCACGTTGGTGATCTCGCGGTTCAGGCCGAGTTCTTTTTCAACGCCCAGGTACTGGGCGGCGAAGGCCTCGTTCACCTCGATCAGTTCGAAGTCGGCGGGCTTGAGCCCGCTGCGGGCCGTCAGGTGCCGGACGGCCGGCACCGGCGAGAGGCCCATCACGGACGGGTGGCAGGCACCGCGTCCGACGGCGGTGATCCGCGCCATGGGCCGGATTCCAATCTCTTTCGCCTTTTCAGCCGACATGATCAGGATGGCGGCCGCGCCGTCGTTGATGCCGCTTGAGTTGCCCGCGGTGACTTTGCCGATCTCCGGCACGAAGGCCGGCGGCAGTTTCCGCAGCTGATCCAGCGTGATGCCCGGCCGGTAATGCTCGTCCTTCTCGAAGACGATCGGGTTTCCCTTACGCTGGGGAATGATGACGGGCACGATTTCTTCCCTGAAATCCCCGTTTTTCGTGGCGCGCTCGACGTTGTTGTGGCTGCGCAGCGCGACGAGGTCCATCTCCTCCCTGCTGATGTTCAGGTGCTGGGCCACGAACTCCGCTGTGGCGCCCATGATGTAGGGCTTGCCCTTGAACAGGCTGAGCGGCGGCTTGGAGGCATCGACCGGGCCGGTCTCGGGATGAGGGATCAGATGGGAGCCGCAGTGCAGGCCGCGGATGATGTTGTCCACGAACTCCTGGTCCTGCAACCGGCAGCCCCAGCGGGCGGTAAAGACCGAATAGGCGGCCCCGGACATGTGCTCGGCGCCCCCGGCCAGCACGATGTCGGCCAGGCCCGCCTGAATCATAGCCATGCCGGAAACGGTGGCTTCCATGCCCGAGATGCAGACCCGGTTGACGGTGGCGGCCGTCACCGTGTCGGGGATGCCCGCCATCAGGGCGGCGATGCGGGTCATGTTCATGCTGTCGACGGGCTCCAGGCAGCACCCGAAGCGCACGTCGTCGATCAGGGCCGGGTCGATGCCCGCCCGGTCCACAGCAGCTTTCATGGCGACGCTGGCGATTTTAGTCACATGCAGGTCCCGCAGGCTCCCCCCGAAGGCTCCGATGGCGGTTCGGCACGCCGCGGCGATTACAACATCTTTCATGGCCAGCTCCTTTTATAGTTCCCGGGCTACAGCCTGCGGAAATTCAGTCTTTGCACTTGAACGGAAGAAAATGGTGGAAGCAGTAGCCCGCCGGGTCGCCGTAAGGCTTGCCGGTCGTGGCGATGCAGCTGGCGATCATCTGTTTGGTCTGGTCCGGGTAATCCGGGCTTTTTTCCTCGGCCTGCTTGCAGGCCAGGCAGATGGGCTGGTGGTCGAGGACCGACAGGATCCTCTCATCCGACTTACCCAGGGCCTCTCCGCATCGCTGGCAGCGGCTGGCGCAGGACAGCTTCTTTTCCCAATGTTCTTCCATCCGGGACCTCCCGTTTTGTCGGCGTTGAAATCCGCAGACTTTCGCTCGCATTTGAATTTTAACCGTATCACCGTCTCCCATGCGATTCAAGGGTGTGGCCTGAGCGGGGCAGAGGACATAGGATTTGACTTGCTGAGGCAGGTTGGGTATGAATAATACTGCTCGGCATCCGTCAGGTATGATGCCTTTTCTCGGGCACCTCTTCCGTCAAAAACCACCACATTTCATATGCCCCATTCAGGTCAGCCGGCCGGCGCGCTGCGGGCCGGGGAGGTTGTCAGCATGGAGAAGAAATGGGTCTATCTCTTCGATGAGCTGGATCAGGTCGATGCCTATACGGGCGGCGCGCGCGATGCAGCCCGCGGGCTGCTCGGCGGCAAGGGGGCCAACCTGGCGGAGATGGTCCGCATCAGGGTGCCCGTTCCCCCGGGGTTCACCATTACCACCGAGGCCTGCAACGACTACCTGGCGCACGCCGGCGTTTTTCCGGAAGGCATGTGGGATCAGGCAATCTCGGCCTTGGAGAAAGTGGAATCTCTGAGCGGCAAGCACTTCGGCGACGCCCAAAATCCGCTGCTGGTGTCCTGCCGCTCAGGGGCCAAGTTCTCCATGCCGGGCATGATGGACACGGTGCTCAACATCGGCCTGAACGACGAAACCACCCAGGGCATGATCGCGCTGACCGGAAACCCGCGCTTCGTTTACGATTCCTACCGGCGGCTGATCCAGATGTTCGGCAGCGTGGTCATGCAGATCCCGGATGATGCCTTTGAGGAGGTGCTGACCAGAGCCCGTCGGAAGGCCAGCGTCAAGACCGATGCCGAGCTTTCCGCGGATGACCTGCAGGAGGTGATCGCGGAGTTCAAAAAGATCTTCCGGCGCCAGTCCAACCGCGACTTTCCGTCCGAGCCCTATGAGCAGCTGAGGCTTGCGACGGCGGCGGTGTTCGAGAGCTGGAACGGCAAACGCGCAGTGGACTACCGCAAGGCCGCCGGCATCGCTCACGATCTGGGGACGGCGGTCAACATTGTGGCCATGGTGTTCGGCAACATGGGCGAGAACAGTGCCACCGGCGTGGCCATGACCCGCAACAGCACGACCGGCGAGAAGAATGTTGAAGGCGACTATCTCACCAATGCCCAGGGCGAAGACGTGGTCGCCGGGATCCGCATGACCAAGGACATCGATCAGCTGATCAAGGAGATGCCCGAGGCCTACGCCGAGTTCCTCAGCATCGCCAAGCGCCTGGAGCAGCACTATCGGGACATGCAGGACATGGAGTTCACCATCGAACGCGGCAAGCTGTGGATGCTGCAGACCCGCAACGGCAAGCGTTCGGCCCAGGCCGCCGTGCGCATCGCCGTGGACATGGCCGAGGAGAAGCTCATCACCCGCGAGGAGGCGGTGCTGCGGGTCAGCCCCGACCAGGTGGACTTCTTCCTGCACCCGCAGTTCGACCACCTTACCAAGCAGGAGGCTAAAGGCGCCGGGGCGCTGCTGGCCACGGGCCTGAACGTGTCGCCGGGGGCGGCGATCGGCATGGTGACCTTCGACGCCGATCTGGCCGAGAGCTGGGGCAAGGGTGAGAAGAAGGCAGTCATCATGGTCCGGCCGGAGACCAAGCCCGACGACGTGCACGGTATGCTGGCCGCCCAGGGCATCCTGACCAGCCGCGGGGGGCGCACCAGCCACGCGGCCCTGGTGGCCCGCCAGTTCGGAAAGCCGGCCGTGGTCGGCGTCTCGGCCCTGGAGATCGACCTGAATGACCGGCTGATGAAGGTGGGCGACAAGATCGTCAAGGAGGGGGATTGGATCTCCATCGACGGCACCTCCGGTGAGGTCTACCTGGGCAAGCTCAAGGCCATGGTGCCGGACATCAAGGACCCCTGGCTGATCCGGCTGCTGCGTTGGGCCGATGAGTTTCGGCGGCTGGGCGTGCGAGCCAACGCCGACTACCCCCGCGACGCCCAGCGCGCCCGGGAATACGGCGCCGAGGGCATCGGGCTGTGCCGCACGGAGCACATGTTCTTCGAACCCCAGCGCTTGGAGCACTTTCAGAAAATGATCATGACCGACCTCCCGAGCGAACGCCGCGAGGCCCTGGAGGTCCTACTGCCCTTCCAGCGCGAGGACTTCGCGGGGCTTTTCCGCATTATGAACGGCCTGCCGGTCATCATCCGGCTGATCGATCCGCCGCTGCACGAGTTCCTGCCGAACATCAACGACCTCATGCACCAGTTGGCCGATCTCAAGATCCGGCTGCAGCACGCGCCCACTCTGGCCGAGCTGGACAATCTGCTCGAGGAAATCCGGCTCAAGGAGAACCTGCTCAAACGCGCCAAGACGCTGGACGAGTCCAACCCCATGCTCGGCATGCGCGGGGTGCGTCTGGGCATCATGATCCCGGAACTCACCCGTATGCAGGTGCGGGCCGTGTTCGAGGCGGCCTGCCTGGCGGCGAGCGAAGGGGTCGACGTCCACCCTGAGATCATGATCCCGCTCACCAGCCACGTGCACGAGCTCAAGCGCCAGCGGGAGGTGCTGGAAGCCGAGGCGAGGAAGGTCATGGAGGAGCAGAAAATCACGGTGGAGTACAAGTTCGGGACCATGATCGAGATCCCGCGCGCGGCTCTCACGGCCGACAAGATCGCCGACTACTCGCAGTTCTTCTCTTTCGGCACCAACGATCTGACCCAGACCACGTTCGGCATCTCCCGGGACGACGCCGAGTCGAGCTTCCTGGTGCCTTACATATCCGCGGGAATCCTCCCGGACAACCCGTTCGCCACCATTGATCCGGAGGGCGTGGGAGAGCTCATGCGCCTGGCCATGGAGCGGGCCCGCCGGGAGAAACCGGACCTGGTGTGCGGCATCTGCGGCGAGCACGGCGGCGATCCGGAATCCATCATGCTGTGCCACAAGCTTGGGCTGGACTACGTTTCCTGCTCACCCTTCCGGGTGCCGATCGCCCGCCTGGCGGCCGCTCACGCCGCACTTCGGGAGCGTTTCGCCGCGGCCTGACGACTTCGTAAGAAGGCCAATCTTGGCATTGCGCTTGATCTCGCCGTCGCTGCGGCGTACTGCCAATACGCCTCGCGCCACGAGATTTGCGCGCGTTGACCTTGGCCTTTTTGCGAAGTCGTCGAAACGGAAGGCTTTTTGCGAATTCATCAAGCTCGATGGTGCCTATCGGTTCGCAGCGGCTGCGGCAGGGCGGTGTTGTGTCCTGAGACACTTCTGGTTCACCGGCTACCTGAAACAAAGCCGAACGGGAGAACGGCGCCGAAAGGCTTCTGTTTCCTCCGAATCCCGCCTCCGGCTTCACCCCGGCTCCGGCAGGCCTGTCTCAGAATGACATGCGGCTTGGCGGTCGACGCAGCAGGGGGTTTTCGTATAAGCATACGGGATTAGTACATTTTTCCGATCTGACCAGGCCGCTCTTCAGATTGGCATGGCTTTTGATCGTATGATGGCCTTCTGCTATAAATCAATATTCAACGCATCTTCATGAACCCCTGTTAAAAGGAGGAATGCCATGAGCAAGACCGAGAAGAACCTGAAGGAGGCATTTGCCGGCGAATCCCAGGCCAACCGTAAGTACCTTGCATTTGCCCAGAAAGCCCAGACCGAAGGTTACCCCCAGGTGGCGAAGCTCTTCCGCGCGGCGGCCGAAGCCGAAACCGTGCATGCCCACACCCATCTGCGCACTCTGAAAGGAGTCAAGAGCACTCTGGAGAACCTCCGGGAGGCCATGAGCGGGGAGACTTACGAGTTCAAGTCCATGTATCCGCCGATGATCGATGAGGCCAAGGCCGAGGGCAACGAAGCCGCCGTGCGAACCTTCACCTATGCCAATGAGGTCGAGAAGGTGCACGCCGCGCTATACCAGAAAGCCATCGACAACCTGGGCAAGCCTCAGGCGGATGTGGACTACTATGTCTGCTCGGTGTGCGGCTACACGGTCGAGAAGGAAGCCCCCGATGAGTGCCCGGTCTGCAAGGCGAAGAAGAAGGTTTTCATGAAGGTCAGCTGAATATCCACCACCCCAAAAGCCGCCGCCGAGACCTTCGGCGACGGCTTTTTTAGTGTCTTCCTGGAAATCGGCTCCGCCATTCTGCCTCAACGGCTCGACCGCGCTTGCATCCTCTTTCCGATCTGAACCCCAGCCCAGGTCAATGCCCCCACGCCGAAGGCCATGCCCAGGTCTTTCACCGACAGGGGGGTCAGCCCGAAAAAGCGGTCGAGAAAAGGCAGGTAGATGACCGCCAGCTGCAGGACCAGTGCGGTCAGAGTCAGGACTGCCATCAGCGGGTTGGTGGCGACCGTGAGGATCGAATGCCCGGTCGTCCGCAGACCCAGGGCGTGTCCGATCTGGGCAAAGCCCAGGGCGGCGAAGATCATGGTCTGCCAGGTGGTGTCCTCCGGGCGTGCCGGGTCGAAATACAGGGCGCCCAATCCCAGCGTGAGGCCGGCGATAATTGCTCCCGCCCGGCCGATATGAATCCGCATGGCCCGGTCCAGCACGGGCGCGCCCGGCGAGGCCGGAGGCCGTCGCATGGCGTCGGCCTCGGCCGGCTCCGCCCCCAGCCCCAGACCCAACAGACCGTCGATGAGCAGGTTGAGCCACAGCACCTGCAGGGGAGGCAGGGCCACGGTCATGCCGAAAAGCGGAGCGGCCAGCAGGACCATCACCTTGCCGAGGTTGCCGCCCAGGTAAAGCCTGATGAAACGCAAGAGGTTGGCGTAAAACACGCGGCCTGCCTGCACCGCCGCGACCATGGTCGTAAAATTATCGTCGAGCAGCACTACGCCGGCCGCCTCCTTGGCGATGTCCGTGCCGGTGATGCCCATGGAAACCCCGATGTCGGCCTTGCGCAGCGCAGGTGCGTCGCCGGCCGCGTCGCCGGTCATGACCACCACATGACCGCGCTGCTTTAACGCCGCTACG
Source organism: Hyphomicrobiales bacterium (assembly GCA_050257775.1). Taxonomy (GTDB): domain Bacteria; phylum Desulfobacterota; class Desulfobacteria; order Desulfobacterales; family SpSt-501; genus SpSt-501. Next base: position 2,901 of record JBLMXM010000265.1, on the reverse strand, counting down.
ATGCGCAGCTTATCATTGGAGGACATGCGCGCATAAACCGAGACGCGCTCCACCGACTCGGCCAGGTCCGAGGGGCCCATGCGTTCGAAGCCCTCGCCGTCGATCAGCTTCGGCCGGTCGGCAATGCCGAGGTCGCGGGCGATCGCGACGGCCGTTAGCGGGTGGTCGCCGGTGATCATCATGGGGCGGATGCCGGCGGCCCTGCAGGCTGCCACCGCCGGTTTGACGCCGGCGCGGGGAGGATCCATCAGCCCGACCAGGCCCAGGAACGTGAGATCGCGCTCAAGTGCCCCGGCGCTGGCAGCGGGCGGCGCTGCGTCCAACACCCGGCAGGACACTCCCAACACTCGCACGCCGGACTGGGCCAGCTCAGCGCTGGCCGTGCGGATACGGTCGCGAAGCGCATCGGTGATCGGCTCCGGCTGATTCTCGGTCCAGACCTGCGTCGTCAGCCCCAGAAGGCCGTCAACATCGCCTTTGGTGAAGGCTACGTGGCTTCCGCCCCGAAAAACCCCCAACGCATCGGGGATTGGCCCGGCATCGGCCAGCCGATGCACCGTGGTCATGCGCTTGCGGTTAATATCGAGGGGCACCTCGGCTGTGCGCGCTGCGGCCGACCGCAGACGCTCCGGGAGCATTCCGCAGCGGGCCGCCGCCACCAGCAGCGCCCCCTCGGCCGGGTTGCCGACAGCGTGGAAGCCCCCGGCACCGGCATCGGGTATTAGCGCGGCGTTGTTGCACAGGGCTCCCGCAGCCAGCGCAAGGCGGATGGGCAGCGGCAGGTCCCAGCCGGAGGAGATACGGCATTCGTCATCCGTCACAGAGGGTAGGCGACGGCGGAGGTTTTCCACCAGGTTCAAACGGTCGCCGGCCGCGTCGATCACCGTCACCGTCATGCGGTTTTCGGTGAGCGTTCCCGTTTTGTCGGAGCAGATTACGGTGGCCGCCCCGAGGGTTTCCACGGCCGATAGCTTGCGGATGGCCGCCTGGCTTCGCAGCATGCGCCGGGCGGCGAGCACGGCGGTGGCAGCGACGACCGCCGGCAGCCCCTCGGGCACCACCGCCACGGCCAGGCTGACGATCGTAAGGAACGTGTCGGCCAGGGCTACGCCGTTCCACCAGCCGATAAGCAGCGCCAGCACGGCGGCGAGGCCGCTGCCTCCCAGCAGGACCCTTCCCAGCCGGTCGAGGCGCCTCTTCAGCGGAGTTTTTTCAGCGGCGACATCCTGGATGAGCGCGGCGATCCGGCCGAGCTCGGTGCGCCTGCCGGTCGCCACCACAACGGCGCTGCCGCGGCCGTGGGTGACGGAGCTGCCCAGATAGGCCATATTGCGGCGATCGCCGAGCGGCAGGTCGGGAATGGGGATCTCCGCTGTGGTCTTTTCGACGGACTCTGGTTCGCCGGTCAGTGCCTGTTCCTGGATGTGCAGGCTGGCGCTTTCCAGCAACCGGAGATCGGCCGGCACCGCGCTGCCCGCCTCCAGCAGGACGATGTCGCCGGGGACGAGCTCCCGGGCGGGCACTTCGCGCGGTTTGCCCCCGCGACGCACGCGCGCGGCAGGCTGCTGAAGCGCCACAACCGCGCGTTCGACGTTGTATAACCGGAGGAATCCAAGGACGGCAAAAAGCGTCAGGATGGCGAGGATGGCCGCGGTCTCGATGCCCTTCCCGAGAAGGGCTGAAATGAACGCGGCAGCGATCAGGATCAGCACCAGGAATTCGCTGAACTGCTCCCGCAGTGTGGCGAGCGCTCTCTGGCCGCGGCGTTGCTGGAGTTCGTTGAGGCCGTGGAATTTCAGCCGTTCCGCTGCGGCGGCCGGGCCGAGGCCGGCCTCGGAGGCGGACAATCCGCGCAATACCTCCGCGGCCGGGTGGGTGTGCCATGCGTTCATGCCTGCCTCCCGGATGTCGAGCACTTATGGAGGCAGTTATAGTGGATGATCGGATGCTTATCAAGCGTGCATTCGGGTTTCGCGCTTGAGCGCGGCGACCCCGCCGGCCAGGATGTCCGGCAGATTCGGCCGGCCGAGGTTCTCCTCGATCAACCGTTCGAACGCACTGCCGATCACAACCCCGTCGGAGCACCCGCAGACGGCCGCAACGTCCTGCGGGGTCGAGATCCCGAATCCCACACAGATGGGAAGTCGGGTAACCGAGCGCAGCTCCTGCACCTTGCGGTCGATGTTCTCAACGAGCAGCCCGGTGCTGCCGGTGACGCCCAGCTTGGAGACGTGGTAGATGAAGCCGGAGGCGGAGTCGGCGATCCGGCGCATGCGCTCCAGCGGAGTGGTGGGTGTCGTCAGCCGGATCAGGCATAGCCGCTGGTCCGGCCATTTCGACGTCAGCTCGCCCGATTCCTCCGGCGGCAGGTCTACCACCAGGACACCGTCCGCGCCGGCGTCCAGGGCATCACGGTGAAATGCCTCCGCCCCGTAAGCCAGGATGGGGTTGTAGTAGCTGAAGACGATGATCGGGATCTGCGTGCTCCGGCGCAGAGTTGCAATCATGCTCAAGACATGGCCGAGGCTGGCACCGGCCGCCAGGGCCCGGGACGAGGACCGCTGGATCACCGGGCCGTCCGCGGTCGGGTCCGAGAACGGCACGCCGAGCTCCAGCAGATCGAGGCCGGCCGCGCACATGGCCGTAAGCAGCTCGAGCGACCGGCCCGTGTCGGGGTCGCCGGCCGTGACAAACCCGACCAGGGCTTTCTCTTTCTTGACGGCCAGCTCTTCAAAGGCGGCATCGATCCGGTTCATCGGGGCTCCTCCTCCTTCATTTTTGGCTGCAGGTCCTGCAGGCTCTGGGCTACGATCCCGAGGTCTTTGTCGCCGCGCCCCGAGAGGTTGACCACCAGCAGGTCCTGCTTCGGGCGCCGGCGGGCTTCCTGCATGGCCCACGCCA
>JBLMXM010000264.1:0-23996 GCA_050257775.1 Hyphomicrobiales bacterium | reverse complement strand
GCGACCTGTGCAAGGACCGCATGGACCAAGGGCTGAAGCCGGTGTGCGTCACGGTCTGCACCACCCAGTGCCTCAGTGTGAAGGAGATCGAGGAGCCGCCCCAGAGGGGGCCGCGCTGACGCCAGAGCCGGGGGTTTCCGCCGGACGGCTTTGGCGGATCAATCGAAAGCGGACCCCGGTGAATGCAATGCAAGGAGGAAGACATGCCCGAGTCGGAACCAACCTGCTGCCAGGAGCCTGAAGTCGACTTCGTCGTGCTGGACCGGATCATCCGCGACGAATTCGGCGGCCGGCGCGAGGCCATGATCATGATGATGCAGACCATCCAGCGGCACTATCGGTATCTGCCCGAGCCGGCCCTGTATTACCTGTCCCAGGTCCTCGGCGTGCCGCTCACCAAGATCTACGAGGTGGCCACCTTCTACGCCTCCTTCAGCCTGGTGCCCAAGGGCAAGCACCTGCTGCACGTGTGCACCGGCACCGCCTGCCACCTCAAGGGCAGCGGCGGCATGGTCCGCCACGTTGCCAGCAAGCTGGGCATCGAACCCGGCGAAACCACGCCGGACATGAAGTTCACCCTGGAAACCGTGAACTGCCTGGGGGCCTGTGCCGTCTCCCCGGTGGTGGTCTTCGACGAAAAGTACTACCCCCAGGCCACCGTAGGCAAGCTCAACGAATTCATCGAGAAAGTCAACGCCGAATAGCGGAGAACTCACATGGCAACCGCAACCAGCACCGCACTCGACCTCGAGTGGACGAAAAAGCTCTCCAGCCCGCAGGAACTCGCGCAATATCGCCAGGCGCTCAGCGCCGGCACGGATCCCGCGGCGCTTTGCATCCGGGTCTGCTGCGGAACCGGCTGCAAAGCCGTCGGCAGCCTCGATGTCCTGGAGGCGATGAAAAAGGCCGTGGACACGGCCGGGGTCGACGTCAAGGTCATGCCCGAGGTCAAACGCACCGGCTGCCACGGGTTCTGCTCGCGCGGCCCGCTGCTTACCCTTCAGCCGCAGGGCCTCTTCTATCAGCGGGTCAAGCCCGAGGATGCCGCGGAGATCGTCCAGAAGACGGCGATCGGCGGCGAAGTGATCCCACGCTTCCTGTACAAGTCACCCGATGCCAAGGAACCCCTTGCCAAAGTCCAGGACATCCCCTTTTTTGCCAAGCAGACCAAACTGGTGCTCAAGCGGGTCGGTAAAATCGACCCCTTCGACATTCGCGACGCCATTGCGCAGGGCGCCTATGCGGGGCTGGTCAAAGTCCTGACCGAAATGACGCCCCAGCAGGTCATCGAGGAGATCAAGATCTCCCGTTTGAGGGGCCGGGGCGGGGCGGGCTTTCCGACCGGAATCAAGTGGGAATCCTGCGCCAGCCAGCCCGGCCGCCATTATGTCATCTGCAACGGCGACGAGGGCGATCCGGGCGCCTTCATGGACGCATCCGTCATGGAGGGCGATCCCCACGCCGTGCTGGAAGGCATGGCCATTGCGGCTTACGCCATGGGCTCCGATCGGGGATTCATGTACGTGCGCATGGAGTACCCCCTGGCCGTTCAGACCCTGACCGCCGCCATCCGCCAGGCCGAAGACCTCGGGCTGCTCGGCCAAAACATCCTGGGCACGGACTTCAGCTTCCGCGTCTCCATCTCCACCGGTGCAGGCGCCTTTGTCTGCGGTGAATCCTCCGCCCTCATGTCCTCCCTGGAGGGCAAGGTGGGCCGACCGCGGGCGAAGTACATCCGCTCCACCGAGAAGGGCTTCCGCGACAGCCCCTCCAACCTGAACAACGTCGAGACCTACGCCAACGTTCCCGAGATCATCCTGCGGGGCGGGCAGTGGTACACGACCTACGGCACCGAGCGCTCCACCGGAACCAAGGTCTTCTCCCTCACCGGCAACGTCCACAACGTGGGCCTGGTGGAGGTGCCCATGGGCACCTCGCTGCGGGAGATCGTCTTCGGCATCGGCGGCGGCATCCCCAACCGCAAGCAACTCAAGGCCGTGCAAACTGGCGGCCCCTCCGGCGGCTGCATCCCCATCCCGACCAAGTTCCTCGACATCAACGTGGGCTTCGGCAAGCTCGCCGAGATCGGCTCCATGATGGGCTCCGGCGGCATGATCGTCATGGACGAAAACACATGCATGGTGGAGGTCTCGCGTTACTTCATCAACTTCCTGGTGGAGGAGTCCTGCGGCCAGTGCACGCCCTGTCGGGAGGGCCTGACCCGAATGCGGGAGATCCTCACCCGGATCACCCAGGGAAATGGCCGCGAGGGTGACATCGAGCTCCTGCAGGAGATCGGCACATTCACCAACAGCTTCTCCCTGTGCGGCCTGGGGACCTCGGCCGCCAACCCGGTCATGTCCACCATCAAGTACTTCCGCGAGGAATACGACGCCCACATCCGGGACAAGAAATGTCCGGCCGGCGTGTGCAAGCCGCTGTACTACTACGAAATCGACCCTGAGAAGTGTACGGGATGCGGCCTCTGCCGGAAGCGCTGCCCGGCCGCGGCCATCGAGGGGGACAAGAAGAAGCCCCACACCATCCACCAGGAGCTGTGCATCAAGTGCATGGAGTGCTACCGCAACTGCAAGTTCGACAGCATCAGGATCATGTGACCGGCTGCCGCTGGCAACGGAAGAGACCCGAAGGACAACGCGCATGAAAATCGTCATGGACGGAAAAGAAGTTGCGGCCGACCCGGGCCAGACCATCGTCGAGGTGGCTCGCCGCAACGGCGTCTATATCCCCACCCTCTGCCACGTGCCGGCTCTGGAGCCGGCGGCGATGTGCCGGGTGTGCACCGTGGAGCTGGCGGAAGGCCGCCGCACCCGGTTGGTGACCGCCTGCAACTACCCGCTGCGGGTGGACGCCGAAATCCGCACCGACACCCCCATGCTCCGGCAGGGACGCAAACTGCTGATCGAACTGCTCGCCGCCCGCTGCTCCGACTCCAGCACCCTCAGGGAACTGGCCGAGCGCTACGGGGCCGACCTGAACCGCTTCCCGTCCGAGAACAAGGACTGCATCATGTGCGGCCTGTGCGCCCGGGTCTGCGAACGGGTGGGCGGCAACGTGCTCGCCCTCTGCGGCCGCGGCGTCGAGATCAATGTGGACACCTCCTTCGGCCGGCTGTCGCCCACCTGCATCGGGTGCGCGGCCTGCGCCCAGATCTGCCCGGTCCAGACCATCCGGGTCGAGGATGTCGATGGCGAACGCCGGGTGATCGTCAGGGGCAAGGAGGCCTCCCGCGTCCCGCTGCGCCGATGCACCGGCTGCGGCGCCCTGTTCGGTCCGGTGATCGACCTCAGCCAGGTGTTGAACCGCGCCGGCGAGGCCGGGGTGCCCGCCTTCAACACGACTGTCTGCCCGGCCTGCTCGCGGCGCAACCTGGCGAAGCGCATGGCCGTGCGCCATTTCGAGCAATACCAGGGTGAACCCTAAACCCGGGACGAGGAAGACTGAAACCATGGCCCTTGATGCGAACCCCAGACTGACGGGGGATTACTACACCCGGCAGTTCAACCCCGAAATCTCGCAGGAAGGCGACACGCTGGTCCTCAACGTCGGGCCGCAGCACCCGGCCACCCACGGCGTGCTGCGGGTCATCGTGGAGCTGGACGGCGAGTACATCCGCCGTGCCGAGCCGGTTCTGGGCTACATCCACCGCATGCACGAAAAAATGGGCGAGGTTAAGACCTACGCGCAGTACCTGCCCAACATGGGCCGGGTGGACTACCTGCACGCGCTGGCCTGGAACTGGGCTTATGTGGGCGCGGTGGAAAAGCTGATGGGTATCCAGGTGCCTGCGCGGGCCGAGGTCCTGCGGGTGCTCACCTGCGAGCTGAACCGCGTCTCCTCGCACCTGCTCTGGTGGGGGGCCTACCTGCTGGACCTGGGCGCTTTTACGCCGATCGTCTATGCGTTCGCCGATCGCGAACGCATCATGGACATCCTGCAGATGGTGACCGGCGGGCGGCTGACGTACTGCTACTTTCGCTTCGGGGGCGTTTCGGCGGACGCGACCGACGAGTTCATCCGGCGCACACGCGAATTTGTCAGCGGTTTCAAAAAACGGCTGCCCATGTACCGGGGACTGGTGACCGACAACATGATTCTGCGGGGTCGCTGTGAGGATATCGGCGTACTGAGCCCTGAGATGGCCCGGCGCTATGGCGCCACCGGCCCCGTCCTGAGGGGCTCGGGAGTGGCCTACGACGTGCGCCGGGCCGAGCCCTACTCGGTATACGACCGGATGGACTTCGAGATCCCCATCGGGAAAAAGGGCGACGCCATGGACCGCTATGAGGTGCGCATGGCCGAGATGGCCGAGTGCCTGCGCATCATCGAGCAGGCCCTGGAGGCGCTGCCAGCGGGACCGCACATCAGCCCCGACCTGCCCGAACGCTTCATCCCGCCGAAAGGGGAAGTCTACTTCGCCGTGGAGGGGGCCCGGGGCAAGATCGGGGTGTACCTGCTGAGCGATGGCGGACCGAAACCCTACCGGGTCAAACTGCGCTCGCCCGGCTTCTCCAATTTGAGCCTGTTTGCGGAACTGGCCCGGGGCACGCTGCTGGCCGATGCCGTATCCATCCTGGGCAGCCTGGACCTGGTGATTCCGGAGATCGACCGATGATCGCACAGTTGACCATACTATTGTCTCATCCCCTCGGGCAGACGATCGCTGCGCTCGCCGCCATCATGGCCTTCCTGGGCGTAAACGGGCTGGTGCTGCTCTATGCGGAACGCAAGGTGGCCGGCTTCATCCAGCGCCGGCCGGGCCCTTATGAGGTCGGACCCCATGGACTGCTGCAGCCGTTCGCCGACGCCGGCAAGCTGATCAGCAAGCAACTGGTCGCCCCCATGGGCGCGGATCGCCTGTTGTTCTGGCTCGCCCCCCTGGTCTCGCTCGCGCCGGTGGTGGTCTGCTTCCTGCCCATCCCTTTCAGCCCGCTATTGACCGGCATGGACCTCAACCTGGGGCTGCTGCTCATCTTGGCATTTTCGGGGCTCAACACGCTGGCGCTCTGCCTGGCCGGATGGGGTTCGAACAACAAGTACAGCCTGCTCGGTGCGGCCAGGGCCGTGGCCCAGTCGGTAGCCTATGAGATCCCGCTGCTGCTGGCCGTGCTGGCAGTCGCCTTCCAGGCTGGTTCCCTCAGTCTTTCGGCCATCACCGCACCCCAGACCAAGGGCCTGCTGTCCTGGAATGTCTTTGTTCAGCCTCTGGCCTTCGTCATATTCTTCATCTCGGCCGTGGCCGAAACCAACCGGGCTCCCTTCGATCTGCCCGAGGCGGAAAGCGAGCTGACCGCCGGCTTCCACACCGAGTACTCCGGCATGGGATTCGGCATCTTCTTTCTGGCGGAGTACTCGTACATGGTGGTGGTCTGCGCCGTGGCGACGGCGCTGTTTCTGGGCGGCTGGGACGGCCCCGTATTTCCGGGACCGTGGTGGTTCCTGGGCAAGGTGTTCGCACTCGTCTTCGCGCTGATGTGGTTCCGCTGGACTTTCCCGCGGGTGCGCTTCGATCAGCTGTTGAACGTCTGCTGGAAATGGCTCATTCCCCTGGGGCTGGCCAACCTGATGGCAACGGCCCTGGTCGTCAAATGGGTGCGCTAAGCATGAAACGTCTCGTTAAAACCCTGAAGGGGCTGTGGAGCCTGATCGTCGGCCTGAAGATCACCGGCGTCGAGCTGTTCAAGCCCTGGATCACGGTTCACTACCCCCGTCAGGAGGTCACGAACCTCGCCAGCTTTCGCGGCCACATCGAGCTGATGCCGGCGACGGACGACCCCCTGGCGCCGCGCTGCATCATGTGCTGGAAATGCGTGGAGATCTGCCCGTCGCGGTGCATCTCCCTGCGCATGCACGTCCGGGGGGAGGAGCCCGGCAAAAGCAGTGCCGACACAGGCTTGCTGCTGGCGCCAGAGGTGAAATCTCCCTACTCGGTGCACCTGGCCCCGCCGCCGGAAAAAATCGAACGGGTCCTCGACAGCTACCGCCTCAACTACAGTCTGTGCAGTCTGTGCGGGCTGTGTGTGCAGAGCTGCCCCGTGGATGCCATCCGTTTCTCGCGCAATGCCTACCTGGTCGGCACGACGCGGCAGAGCTTCGATCTGGACCTGCTGGCCCGGCTGAAATCGCGGGCGGCATCCACTGCCGGGCCCGCACGGGCGAACCCCTAAGGAACGAAGGATTTATGGAACAACTGGCCTACGCCGCATACGGACTTTACCTGATGCTCATTCTCGCCGGGGGATGGGCGGCGGTGCGCTGCCGGAACCTGGTGCGCGCGCTGCTGGGCCTCATCATGACGTTGTTCGGGGTGGCCGGGATGTACTTTCTGATGGCGGCCCCCTTCATGGCCCTGATGCAGATTCTGATTTACGTGGGTGCCGTGAGCGTGCTCATCTTTTTCGCCATCATGCTCACCCGTGCGCCTGGAGGGGAGGCCGGCGAGGAAGGCGCCGGGGTCAGGCCGGCACGGCGCACCGTGCTGGCGCTGCTGAGCGGGCTTCTGCCGGCCTTCATTCTGGCCGCCGCCATCGTGGCCAAGACCCCGCAGGCGGTTCCGTTGAAACCCGAGGTTCCCCTCAGCCGGCTCGGAGAGTTCCTGACCGGGCCCTATATGCTGGCCTTCGAACTGATCTCGGTGGTGCTGCTGGCTGCCATGGCCGGGGCGGTCGTGCTCGGCTTCGAGAGGAGGAAAGGCGCATGAACCCTCTGGTGTTGTTTCATCTGGCGGCCCTGCTGCTGCTGGCCCTCGGTCTTTTCGGCCTCACCAGCCGCCGGTCGCTGGTGGGGATGCTCATCTCGGTGGAGCTCATGCTGAACGGCGCAGGGCTTGCTCTGGTGGCAAGCGCCCGGCTGACGGCGGCGTCGGATGAACTAGGCCAGCTCGGTACGCTGCTGGTCATGGGGCTCGCCGCCGCGGAGGCCACCCTGGTGCTGGCCATGGTCCTGGTGGCTGCCAAACGCTGGGGCACTTCCGACAGCGACCGGCTGTCGGCGTTACGGGGATAGGGGAAGAATAATGTTCATCGAACACAGCGCGCTCATCTGGCCGATCCTGTTCACCGGTCTGGCCCCGCTGCTCATCTGGCTGCTGCGCGCCAACATCAACGCCCGCGAAGGGGTGTCGTTCGTCGCCGGCGTGCTCACCTTCGGCACGGTGCTCACGTTCGTCCCGCCGGTGCTGAAGGGCGAGGTCCTGGTCTACCCCCTCTTCATGATCCTGCCGGGCATCGAGATCAAGCTCGGTGCGGACGGGCTGAGCCTCATTTTCGCCCTGGTGGCGTCGTTTCTGTGGATCCTGGCGACGGCTTACAACATCGGCTACATGCGCTCCCTCAAGGAGCACGCCCAGACCCGCTATTACTTCTGCTTTGCGGTGGCCATCTTCGGCGCCGTGGGCGTGGCCCTGGCCGCCAACGTGTTCACCCTGTACCTCTTCTATGAAGTCATCACGGTCTTCACCTATCCACTGGTGGCCCACCACCAGGACGAGGAGGCCTACCACGGGGCGCGCAAGTACCTGGTCTACCTCATGGGCACCTCCAAGCTCTTCCTGTTGCCGGCGATGATCCTGACGTATGTGCTCTGCGGCACGCTAGACTTCCGTCTGGGCGACCTGGCGACCGGCATCTTCCCGGCGGACGCCGACCCCACCCTGGTGACGATCACCTACGCCCTCTACGTGGCCGGGTTGGCCAAGGCCGCCATCATGCCGCTGCACAACTGGCTTCCCTCGGCCATGGTGGCGCCGACGCCGGTGTCGGCCCTGCTGCACGCCGTGGCCGTGGTGAAGGCCGGGGTGTTCTCGATCTGCCGGGTGCTGCTCTCCGCCTTCGGCGTCAACCTTCTGGATGCCCTGGGGCTGGGGCAGGCCACGGCCGTCTTCGCCGCCCTGACCATTGTGCTGGCCTCGGCCATCGCCCTGACCAAGGACGACCTCAAGGCCCGGCTGGCTTATTCCACCGTGAGCCAGCTTTCCTATGTCGTCCTGGGAGTCTCGATGCTCACCCCGCTCGCGGTGACCGGCGGAGTGGCCCACATCGCGTTCCACGCCTTCAGCAAGATTACGCTCTTTTTCACGGCCGGCGCCATCTACGTCGCGACCCACCAGAAAAAGATCAGCATGCTTTCCGGCGTGGGCCGGCGCATGCCCTGGACCTTCGGGGCCTTTGCGGTCGCCTCGCTCTCCATGATCGGCGTCCCGCCGGTGTGTGGTTTCGTGAGCAAATGGTACATGATCAACGGCGCGGTGAACGCCGGCCACTACGCCCTGCTGGCTGCGCTGCTAGCGAGCACGATCCTAAACGCGGCTTATTTCACGCCGGTGGTCTACAAGGCCTTTTTTGAGGAAGCGGCCCCGGGCGTCGACCTCAGTCATTACCGCGAGGCCCCCCTGTCCATGGTGGTGCCGCTCTGCTTCACCGCTGCGGTCAGCGTTTTTCTCGGGCTTTATCCCGAGACGTTCATCCAGTTCATTAACGCCCTGAAAGGGTTTTAGGCGGACAAGGTTACCATGGAACAGCATGTGACACAGCCGAGGCCACCGATGTCGGCATCAGCCAGGCGACTCCGCAACCTGTTTTTCGTCGTGCTGGGTCTGCTCGTACTGCTCAATGTGTTCATTTATCCGCACGACCCCCATTTCGGCCTCGATCGGATTCCCGGGTTCTGGAGCCTCTTCGGGTTGGCGGGAGCGGTCATCCTGGGCAAGGGAGCCAAGGGGCTGGCGCACACAGTGCTGGGGAAGCCGGAAAACTACTACGAAGCGGGAGAAAAGGGTTCAAGGGTTCAAAGGTCCGAGGGTTCAAGTGCAGCGGGAGCGGGCCCGAACGTAAGCCACTGACCCAAATAGGCCAATGAAATTGCCCGATATAGAAAGAGCCAGATAAAACATGATGAGACCGATGACTTTTGTGCAGTTATTTTTGCACTTGAACCCTGGGCCCCCGGGCCCCTTGAGGTTATTGACGTGACCGAGTTCATGCACCCATCCATATTCTTCGTGGCCTGCGCGGCGGCCGTGTGGCTGCTTCCGGGCCGGCTCGGGCGCTGGCTGCCGCTGGTGGCCGCGGCGCTGGCCATCGGAAGCGTGCTCGCCATGCAGCCCGGCAATTACACCCGCGTCGACTATCTCGGGCTCACGCTGGGCCTGGGTCGGGTGGACGCGCTCTCCACGGTCTTCGCCCATGTGTTCGCCATCCAGGCGCTGATCGGATTCATTTTCGCCCTGCACGTGGAGGACCGCTGGCAGCATGTGGCGGCCTGCATGTACATCGCCGGCGCTTTTGGCTGCACCTTTGCCGAGGACTATGTCACGCTCTTCATCTTCTGGGAAATGATGAGCGTTGCGTCCACCTTCCTGGTCTGGCTGCGCCGCCTGCCGGCCTCCACCCGCGCGGGCATCCGCTACTTTCTCTTCCACACCTTGGGCGGCCTGCTGCTGCTGGCCGGCCTGCTGCTGCGCCACCAGGCCACCGGCAGCTTCGCTTTCGAGGCCGCCGACCCGGCGGCGGCCCGGTTCTACGACACCTTGATCATGTTGGGGTTCTGCGTCAACGCCGCGGTGATCCCCCTGCATGCCTGGCTGCCCGACGCCTACCCAGAGGCCACCGTGACCGGCGCGGTGTTCATGAGCGCTTTCACCACCAAGACCGCCGTATACGTCCTGCTGCGCGCCTTCACGGGGTTCGAGATCCTGGGTATCATGGGCACCCTGATGACCATCTACGGCGTCGTCTACGCCACCATCGAAAACAACGCCCGGCGCATCCTGGCCTACCACATCGTTTCCCAGGTGGGCTACATGGTCGCAGGCGTGGGGGTGGGCACGGCCATGACCGTAAACGGTGCCTGCGCCCATGCCTATGCCCACATTCTATACAAGGGCCTGCTTTTCATGGGAGCGGGCACGCTGCTCTACGCGGCCGGAACGGCCAAGCTATCGGAGCTGGGCGGCCTCTTCCGGCGCCTGCCCTGGGCCTTCCTGTGGTACATGGTGGCGGCGGTAAGCATCTCCGGCTTCCCGCTGTTCTCCGGCTTCATCAGCAAGACCATGACTATCACCGGTGCGGCCGAAGCACACCACACCTGGCTCGCGCTGGGCATGGAGTTCGCCGCGGTGGGCACGTTCCTGTCGGTGGGGATCAAGCTGCCCTACTTCGCCTGGTTCGGGCGACCCGACCCGGGAATCGCTTTAAAGCCGGTGCCCCGGAACATGTACGTGGCCATGGGGATTGCGGGGTTCCTGTGCTTCTATATCGGTGTTCAGCCCGGATTCCTCTACCGGCTGCTGCCCAACCCTGTGGAGTATGTTCCCTATACCCCCTGGCATGTGCTGCAGTCGCTGCTGCTCCTGGGGTTTACCGGTTTGGGGTTTTACCTGTTGCGGCATAAACTGGTCCCCGAGGCCAAGATCAATCTGGATTTTGACTACGTCTACCGGATGATCGGTCGGCTGGTGATCGCCTTAGCCCGGCGTCCGGTGGAACAGATCGACAACTGGTGGACCGAGTTTTACAACCGCGCCGGTCTGCGCGGATTGATGAAAGTCGCCGGCGGCAGTGCCTGGTTCGACAAGAGCGCCATCGACGGGGTCGTGGACGGCACGGCGGTCGGCGTCCGCCGGATCGGACGGACCGCGACCGGCGCCCAGACCGGCCGTCTGCAAGATTACCTAACGGCGGCCATCCTGATGGGGCTGGCCGTCTTCGCCCTGGTTTGGTTCGCCGGATGATGGCTTCGTAAATAGCCCGATTTCGGCGTTGCGCTTCATCTCGTTGTCGCTGCGGCGTACGACCCGTACGCCTCACTCCACGAGATTTGTGCGCCTTGAACTCGGCCTCTTTACAAAGCCATCGATTCGGATGGCTCTTTACGAGTTCACTAATTTTGGAAGTAACCTATGTGGAGTTGAATTGCACATGAGTGATTGGCCGATCTTGACTGTTCTGGTCTTTTTCCCGGTGGCGGCCTGCCTGGTCCTGCCCTTCATCCGGGGTGAACGGCCCATCCGGGTATTCTCCCTGATCGTGGGGCTTCTGGAGCTGCTGCTGGCGCTGCCGCTCCTGCGATTCGACCTGTCGGTTCCCGGGTACCAGTTCCAGGAGAAGGCGGCCTGGGTGCCGCAGTGGGGTCTCCACTACCACCTGGGTATGGACGGCATCAGCCTGCTGATGGTGCTCCTGACGGTGCTGCTGCTGCCGCTGTGCGTGCTGTGTTCCTGGTCCTACATCAGCCGGCGGGTCAAGGAGTTTCATTTCAGTCTCATGCTCATGACCTCGGCCTGCGTAGGAGTCTTCGTCGCCCTCGACTTCGTGCTCTTCTACATTTTCTGGGAAGCCATGCTGGTCCCCATGTTCCTGCTCATCGCGGTGTGGGGCGGTCCGGAGCGTCGTTACGCCTCTCTCAAGTTTTTCCTGTACACGCTGGCCGGCAGCACCCTGCTGCTGGTAGCCATGGTGGCGTTCTATCTCGCGGGGGGGACCTTCTCCATCCCCGAGCTTTCGGCCCGGACCTATCCCTTCGGGTTCCAATGCTGGATCTTTCTGGCCATGGCGTTCGCCTTCGCCATCAAGGTGCCCATGTTTCCGTTCCACACCTGGCTGCCGGCTGCGCATGTCGAGGCGCCCACGGCCGGAAGCGTCCTGCTGGCCTCGGTGCTGCTGAAAATGGGCGCCTACGGGTTCCTGCGCTTCTGCCTGCCCCTGACCCCGGCAGCCAGCGTCTATTTCGCCCCCCTGATGATCGCCGTCTCCATCGCCTCCATTCTATACGGCGGTTTCGTGGCGCTGGGCCAGCACGACATGAAGAAGCTGATCGCCTATTCCTCCGTCGCCCACATGGGGTTTGTAACCCTGGGCATTTTTGTCTTCACCCTGCGGGGCCTCGAGGGTGCGCTCATGGTCATGCTCAACCACGGCATCACCACGGGCGCCCTGTTCATGCTGGTGGGCTGCATCTACGAGCGCAGCCACAGCCGGGAGATCGGCAAGAACCTGGGCCTGGGCAAATATCTCCCGGCCTATATGGGATTCTTTGGGCTATTTGCCCTCTCTTCGCTCGGCTTCCCCGGCACCAACAGCTTCGTGGGCGAAGCGCTGGTGCTGATCGGCGTCTTTGCGCATAAGCCCTGGGTAGGGGCCGTGGCCATTCCCGGCGTGCTGCTGGGTGCGGCCTACATGCTCCGGCTGGGCCAGAAGCTGGCGTGGGGTGAACCCGCTCAGGCCCGGGCGTGGAAGGATCTCAACATCAGGGAATGGGTCTATTTCGCTCCCTTGGCGGTTCTGGTGATTTACATCGGCCTTGCGCCCGGCCTGACGCTCAGGACCATTGACCCGACCTTGACCCGGGTCCTGGGCGAGTTTCGCACCCGCTCGGTGGCGGCCGTCGCTTCCATCGAAACGGCAGCCCCATCTCCTCAACCGGTGTTGCCCCCTCGCGCGGCATGGGAGCCTTCCGGTTCGAGCCCGACGCTGCCGCGCTGATTGGCTAAAGGAGAAGGTCAGTGGAGTCTAACCTGAACATATTCCTGCCGGAGCTATTTCAACTGGCCATCGTCGTGGCATTGTTTCTGCAGAGCGTTAACCACTCGATGAAAAACGGAGCGAAGTCCGCGCCGTTTACATCGTGGCTGCCCTTGGCCGCATGCGCCGGCCTTGTTGCGGCCGCGTTCAGCCTGGGCGCCCATGGAGCGATCTTCGGGCAGGCCTACAAGGTGGATGGCCTGTCCCAGTTCTTCAAGTTCGCCGTGGCGCTGGGCTTCGCCATAGCGGTCCTCAATGCGTCCTCCCAGCCGACCCTGGAGCCGGAGAAGCGCGCCGACTACTTTCTGCTGTTGTCGCTGAGCGCTCTGGGTCTGATGTTCCTGGCCAGCGCGGTCGAGCTGATCACCATCTACCTCGCCCTGGAGCTTTCCTCCTACAGCCTGTATGCGCTCATTCCGCTGCGCAGCCGGGAGCCGCGCGCCGCCGAGGCCGGCATCAAGTACATCCTCTTCGGCGCCGCCGCCACGGCTCTGTCGCTCTTCGGCCTGGCTTACATCCTGGCCAGCCAGCACTCCAGCTATCTGGCCGCCCTGACCGCCTCGCCTTGGAGCTGGGCCGAGGCCCCGGTCGGCATCATCGGGCTGACGCTCTTCATGGCGGGATTCTTCTACAAGCTGGCGCTCTTCCCATTCCACTTCTGGGCCCCGGACGTCTACGACGGCGCCAGCAACGAAACCGCGGCTTACGCGGCCACCCTGCCCAAGCTCGGTGCGGTGGTCGTCCTGATCCGCCTGGCGGCCATGCTCAAGCCCGGCCTGCAGGTCACCACGGTCCTGGCCGTTCTGGGCGCAGCGTCCATGACCTTCGGCAACCTGGCCGCCCTGACTCAGCAGGATATCAAGCGCATGCTGGGGTATTCCAGCGTGGCCCACGCCGGCTATGTCATGGTGGGGCTGGTGGCGGCATCGGCCAGCGGCTTGGCGGCAGCGGGGTTCTACAGCCTGATCTACGTCCTCATGAACCTGACCTGCTTTTGGGTGATCTGCCGGTTGTCCGGCGACGGCCGCAACCTGAAGCTGAACGACCTGGACGGGCTCTATCGGCGCGCCCCATTTCTGGCCTTCGTGCTTGCGGTGGCCGCCCTCGCGCTGGTCGGGCTTCCGCCCACGGCCGGGTTCATGGGCAAGCTTTTTCTGCTGAGCGCGGCCTGGAACCGTGGCTATGACTGGCTGGTGGTCGTCGCCGCCCTAAACACAGCCATTTCCATCTACTATTACCTGAACCTCATCCGACATGCCTACACGGTCGAGGTCGACGGCGAAATCGCGGCGCCCCCGCCCGGCGGGGCTTGGTGGGGCGGCGTGCTGGCCGGGCTGCTGCTCGTCCTGGGCGCCGTGCCGGCGCCGCTGTTCCGCTGGGCCGAGGCCGCCGGCCGGCAGTTGATGCCGTGAAGGGCGGCGGGGTCCTGGGTTTGAGTGCAAAGACAGGGGAGGATTTGATGCCTGCAAGAACCGTCTACAGCGTCTGCGGCATGTGCCCGGTGCGCTGTCCGATTGAAGTCGACGTGGAAAACGAGCAGTGCCGGTTCATTCAAGGCAACCGTCAGGTGCCTTCGATCCGCGGGGCGCTGTGCACGCGCGGGGCAGCCGGGATCCCCTTTCTCCGCGACGACGAGCGACCGCAATTTCCCATGCTGCGCAAGGGCCAGCGCGGGGAGGGCCGGTGGCAGCGGCTTTCCTGGGAGGAAGCCCTTGCCCACGCCGCGGACAAGATCGCGGCGGTGCGCACGCAATACGGCGGGCGCAGCCTACTCTGGTCGGACACCGGCGGTCCCTTCAGCGATCTGCGGCAGGCGTTCGTGCGCGCTCTGGGATCGCCCAACTACTTCAGCGAAGAGTCGGTCTACGGCGTCAACCGCCAGCACGCCGCGCTGTCGCTGTTCGGCTTCACCGACGAGGAGTTGGTCCTGGACCTCAAACATGCGACCGAGGTGGTCCTGCAGGCCCGCAATCTGTTCGAGTCGGTCCACATTTCTCAGGCCAACGACCTGCTGGACGGTCTTGAAAACGGCGGCCGGCTCACCGTCATCGACGTCCGGGCGACGGTGACTTCCGGCAAGGCCGACCGCTTCTTCCTCATCCGGCCCGGCACCGATTACGCCTTGAACATGGCCGTGATCCACACCCTTTTGAAGGAGAAGCTTTACAACGCGGTTTTCGCCGAAAAATGGATCGCAGACCTGGACGAGCTTAGCCGCATGGCCGGCGGTTTCCCGCCGCAGGTCGCTGAAGCCGAGACCGGAATCAAGGCCGCCGACATCGAGGCGCTGGCCCGCGACCTGGCCAAGGCCGCTCCGAAGGTGGTCTGGCACCCGGGGTGGAGGACGTCGCGTTACACCGATTCCTTTTTCGTGTGCCGCACGGCGTACATCATCAATGTCCTGCTGGGCGC
The DNA here is from genome assembly GCA_050257775.1 of Hyphomicrobiales bacterium. Taxonomy (GTDB): domain Bacteria; phylum Desulfobacterota; class Desulfobacteria; order Desulfobacterales; family SpSt-501; genus SpSt-501. The sequence goes on along the minus strand of JBLMXM010000264.1, from coordinate 9,045 downwards.
CGTGGGCGCCAAGGGCGGCCTGCCGCTGGCCGTACGGCCCGAGGACGTCGGCCAGAAGGGGTTGAATCGGTTCACCGACCTCATTCCTCCGGTCGCAGATCAGCGGGCCGACGGGGTCGGCTGGAAATACCCGGCCTACGAGGGCGGGCCGGGGATTCTGCATCGAGCCTTCAGCGCCATGCAAAACGGCGAGCCCTACCCGGTGAAGGCCCTGGTGACCTATCAACAGGATCCCCTGGCGGAGTTTCCCGAGCCGGAGAAGCTGGCAACCCTCTTCGGCGGCCTGGAGTATCTGCTGTGCGTGACCTCCGCCTGGTCTGAAACGGCCTGGCACGCCGACCTGGTGCTGCCGCTTTCGCCTTACCTGGAACGGGAGAGCATCCTCGCTCAGCTGGATGGGGTCAAGCCGGCTTTCCTGCTGCGCCGGCGTTGTGTGGCTCCGCGTTTCGAAACCCGGGCGGACTGGGAGATTATCGGAGGTCTCGCCCGCCGGCTGGGGCTGGAGCCCCTTGCGTTCAGCGCTGCCGAGGACATCTGGAAACGCCAACTGGACGGAACCGGGGTAAGGCTTCAGGACTTTGATGCCCACGGGCTGGTGGAGTTGACCGGTAGGCCGCAGTACGGACGCCTGGCCGAGGGGTTCCGGTTCCCGACGGACTCGGGCAAAATCGAAATGGTGAGCTTCCGGTGGCGCCGGCAGGGCCTGCCCAGCCTGGGGACTTATGCTGCCAAGAGCAGCCCCGGGGCGGGGATGTTCCGTCTGACTCTCGGAGGCTGCGGCCTGCACAGCGGCGGCCATACCATCAACAACCCGCTGTTGAACAAACAGATGCCTGAAAACGTGCTCTGGATGAATCAGGCGGCGGCCGCTCGCCTGGGGATCGTCGACGGCGAAACAGTGGCCGTCTCCGCCCGGGACCGGACCGGCCGCATCAAGGCCAAGCTCTCGGAGTTCATCCACCCCGAGGCCGTATTCATGGTGCCCGGCTTCGGCCGCAGCCTGCCGGTGGAATCGAGGGCTCGCGGCCGCGGACTGGCGGCCAACGGTCTGATGCCCGGCGGCCTGGACCTCTGGGATCCAACCGGAGGCGGAGTGGCGCTGCAGGAACACTTCATAACCGTCCGCAAACTGTAACGGGTTCATGGGTCGGTTTCCGACACCATTGACAGGAGATCTCATGAGCAAGTACATGATCCGGCACGACCCGCAGCGGTGCATCAGCTGCAAGGCCTGCGAGGTACACTGCCAGGTCAAGAACCGCACCGCCCCCGCAGTCAAGCCCGGCGCGCTGATCTCGGTTGGGCCCGACCGCCTGCCGGACAAGGTGCAGGTAACCTCGGCGTTCCGTCCCTGCTTTCACTGCGAAAAACCCTGGTGTGTCGCGGTGTGCCCGACCGGCGCCATGGTCAAGCGCGAGGACGACGGCTTCGTGCACGTGGTTCGGGCCCTGTGCGTGGGATGCCGAGCCTGCGTGGGTGCCTGTCCCTGGAAAGTTCCCCAATGGGACGAATCCACAGGCAAAGTGGTCAAATGCGACGGCTGCCTCGACCGGGTGGAGGAAGGGCTGCATCCCGCCTGCGTGGCCGGATGCACGACCCATGCGCTTTCATTTGCCCGGCCCAACGAAAACGTGCGAAAGGTCAGATCCCTGTATGTCAAATCTCTCCTGGTGGAAGAAGACAAAGGTTGAGATAAACGCGCGATAGCATTATAAGCGTTGCCCCTGCCACTCGCACTCCGCCCAGGGTGGGTGTGGCCGGAAACCCGCAATAAACTTCCAGCCGGCAACCGCTGCCGGCCAAAAGGAGGAAACCAGCCTATGCCCACCGCCGATTTTTTCCACCGCTATCTTTATGCGCTGGCCGAGATTCACGCGTCCTTCGACCTGGAGACCACCCAGAATGCCGTCACCCGCAATGCGGCGCTGCTCTATGGCGCCCGCGGGGCCGGTCTCATGCTCTTCAACCCCAACGAAGAAAACCTGATCGTCTCTGCCACCTTCGGCCTCAGCGAGGCCTACCGGAGCAAGGGCACCATCAGTCCCCGCAAGAGCCTGGGTGAGACGATCGATGGGACACCGGTCATCGTGCGGGACATCACGCAGGACTCCAGGGTGCAATACCCGGAAGCGGGCCTGCAGGAGGGCATCCGCTGCATCGTCGGCCTGCCGCTGGAGGCGGGCAGCGTTCTGGTGGGAGCCTTGCGGCTGTATTTTGCACAGCCCCGTGACTTCAATCCGGAGGAAATGGAATCGCTCAAAGCTCTGGCCCACCAGGCCGGCCTGGCCCTTAAGAAGTCGTTCTACTTCGCCTCGATGAAAGAAGCCGTATCCGACATTCAGCGCATGGCGTCCACGGACGTCAAGGCAGCCATGCAGACTCTGCTGGCGACCGTCGCGAAATACGGCCTGGCCCGTGCAAGCGCCTTATTAATGCTCGACCGCAAGGCGAACACCCTGTCCAACGTGGTGCGGTACGGGCTGAGCGAACGATACCTCGCCAAAGGCCCTGTCTTCGCCGGTCTCAGCATGGGGGAAGTGACCACCGGCCGGCCGGTGGTCGTGAGCCGGGTCGCCAGCGACCCCCGGGTCCAGTACAAGGATGCCGCTGCCGCGGAGAATGTACTCGCCATTCTGGGGCTGCCGGTACGGATCGCCGGTGAGATCGCCGGCGCCCTGCGGTTGTATTATCCCTTCGAGTTCGACCCCGATCCCGACTACATCGTGTGGATGGAGCACCTTGCCCACCAGGTCGGTATCGCCCTGGAGAAAACCCAGTTGATGACCCAGCTCAAGGAACGGGCCAACTGGTATGAAGAGGTGCTCAGGGACCTGGAACGCTGAACTGATTTCAGCCTGAACTGAGCGTCCGGATCGAGTGTGGGAGGCCTGGAGGGGCCTGCACCCGAACCCGGTTTCGGAGCATCTGAAACTCGCCGCTGACGGGGTCTAAGCCCGGGCCGGGACTATCTTCGGTCACCCGGGCACAGGCTCTCGGTCGTCGGTGCAATTCGAATCGCAGGAACTGCCTTTTGCACCTCCTCAGAGGAATGACTTCAAGTAAGCGTAGTCGGGGGTCAATTCGCCCCGATAGACGATCACGGCCCGTTTGAGTTCCGCCGGAAGCGAAAGCCCGCCGAAGTCCTTGGAAAGATCAGCTCTTTCAATTTCCGGCACAAGCCGCGCCAGAACGCCGCTGAAGTCGGCCGAGGATTCGCGCGGGATTTCGGCCGGCAGAATGTCCACGACCATCATGACCGGTCCATGGCCTTCAAACCCGTCCTTCGCTGCGCCGGTGGCCGGGTCGTAAACATAAACCGGGTTGCCGGGCTCGGTGGCCTTGACGGTGCATTCGATGGACCCGTTCACGTCGCAACTGATGTCGCCGATGACCATGAGCTTGGGCCGGCGGCCGGGAGCCCACATCCGGCGGCATAGGTCACCGGTGAGCAATCGAGGGTAGCGCTCGTCCCAGTAGATGCAGTTGACCAGGACCGAGAGGTGGTCGAGGTAACGCTCAAAAATGCCCCGATAGCCGGTCTTTCCGCGGCGGTAATAATCGTTGAGATCGAACGGTTTTCCATCTTCGAGGGGTTCCGCTAAGTCGCTCTCCTTGAAAACCACCTTGTAGACAAGCTTCCGGGACAGTGAACGGTCATGAGCGACCCTGCTCAGATCTGCGGGAGAAATGGGCTTCACCGGCAACACATCCAGGATTTCTTGCGCACCATGGGATACGTTCCCATAGCCCGTGACACCTACCGTCAGAGGATGGACGGCATCGGGTACGCCGTCTTCTCTGACCTGCGCGGCGATCCTCTGCAGGTCCTCGCGTGCTCCCGACAAATCGGCATAGCTCCGGGCCTGCTTCAGACGGCTGAAGGGTGACCGAAGCTTTTCGACGTCCAAGCGCTTTCCCAGAGCCCAAAGCGTATTGATCATGCCCGCCAGCCCGGCATGACGGCCGAAAAAAATCAGGCGTCGGTTCGTTTCATCCACGATGCGCTCATAGTCGATCAACGTGGCCTTGAGTTCCATCAGCCGGCGCAGCATGGGCATGTTGGCCGGCTGCCCCTTGATGACATGGGGAAAGAAGAGATAGATCTTTCCAGGCTCCAGTTTGGGCGACGGGATTTCCTTGATGCCGATGATCACGTCGCAGTCGGACAGGTCCTCCTGAACCGGCACACCGGCCGCCGCGAATTCCTCATCGGCAAAGGCGCGCCGGGGGCTGGTTTGAACCACCATGCGGATGCCGGCATCTCTCAAGCTTTTCACGTCGACGGGAACCAGCGGCACCCGCCGCTCCCATGGGCTCTTGTCCTCATCGCGAACACCGAATTTCATACTCTTCCCTTCTAAACAGCGAGAAGCCCCAGCAATGTCGAAAGGCCATCGGCCGGCAGCGCTTCAATCGCGTGAATGATACCCCGGCACTGTGTTTCCGTTAAGATTCCCTGGGCCAGTTGCTGAAACTTATCGACCAGCATCCCCCAGGTCATGGGGTTCGCCGGGTCACCCCGGGGATGATGACAGACTGTTTCAACCTCCTTGCTCCCGGCGCGAACGATCACACGGGCCGCAGTGCGCTCCGGGAACATCCGGTCGAAATCGCGATCCGCGTGCAGGGACACCCGTCCGGCCAAGGCTACGATATCCGGCCGGTGCAGCAAGGACCCCTGCAGCGGCAACAAGCCGCTCGCTTCCTCGATGGCGACGGCGGCCACGCAGAACGGGAGGCTGTACTGGGCGGACTCGACGCTGTCCGGGTCGGGATAATTGTTCAGGCGGAGCGCGCGTTCAAAGATGTGCACCTCTATGGCGCGGATCTCCTCAGCCGGGAGATCATGCTCGCGCATCAGGGCGATCACCCCGTCCAGGGCGCCGTGAATCCAGCGGCAGCAGGCATAAGGCTTGAAATACGTATCGTCGATCCGGAAGCGCTCGCCGAGGCCGGCGATGACCCGGTCCGGGTCGAAATAGCCGCGGTGATCCAAAATATCCAAGGGCCCGGTGAATCCGCCGGCGGCCAGCTCCATGGCCCACATTCCGGTCAGGGTGGCCCAGGGGATGCCCTCCTTGGCATGGTTGCCCATGACTGCGCTGTAGCCCGCGGCGGAAAGGCCGGGAGACCAGACGCCCGCCACGGCCATGGCTTGGGCGGTTGCCCTCACGGAAAGTTTCCGCAGCCGGCCGGCCGCTGCAGCGACGCCATAGGCACACCATCTCCCGGTCGAAAGCGTATCCAGACTGGAGAAATCCCGTGCCGCCGAAATACGCACACCCACCTCATAGCCGGCCACGAGAGCGGCCAGCACTTCGGGCCACCCGGCCTGAACCGCCTGGGCAACCGCCAGCACCGCCGGGATCACGGCCGCGCCGGGGTGTCCGCCGGCCGCCCGGTGCCCGTCATCCAGGTCCAAGGCACTCGCCGCGGCACTGTTGGCAAAAGCGGCGTAGGCCGGCAGCCGGTTTCCTCCGCCGAACCAGATGGCGGCCGCCCCTGGAGCTCCCAACCGTTGCGCGCAGCCTCGCGCGGCCGCCGCCGCTTCCGACCGAGCGCCGGCCACGGCTGATCCGACCAGATCCAGCACACAGCGTTGAACCGTCTCAACGGTTGCCGCCGGAATGCTCTCCGGCCGCAGGCCCAGGGCGAATTCGGCCAGCGCTTCGGTTGTGTAGCGGGTTTGTTCTTTCACTCGACCCCTTGAATCATTCTCTCTCTACCCGATCCGCTTGGCGATGTTCATCCCGCGCTTCTCCAACTCCCGCACCACCTCCAATGCCGGGACATCACGCACCGGGTTGAGCAGGCCGGTTTTCGTGACCCTGCCGGTGAGGAGCAACTGGGCGGCGATGCTCGTGGTGAAGCCGACGGTGCGGTTCATAGCGAATAGGCCGGTCGCCAGATCCCGGTAATCGATCAGTTCATAGGTGACCCGCAGCGGCTTTTGATCCTTCAATCCCCAAGCTTCCACACGGATGATGACCATGTCGCGCTCGGTGTCGCGGAACTGGAGCCTCGGAGTCAGGTGGTCGACGACAAAGCGGCGCGGCGAGACCTTCACGCCGGCCACAAGCGCCGGAGTTTCGTCGAGGAAATCCAGCTCGGCCATCACGTTCCAGAACCGATTGTGGCCCGGCCAGCGCATGGCAAAGCGCCCCATTTCCCGAAGATCCGGGCCGAGGCCGAAGATCTCGACATAGTTCATGGCGTCGCCGTTGGGGTAGGCATCCATCACGCCGATGCCGGGCACATCAAATGAATGCCCGTGTTCCTCCCGGAAAATCTGACCGCCGGGAATGGAAATCTCCTTTCCATTTTTCAACAGGCGCGCCGGCCGCATGTAGGCCTTGAGCACCCCTTCGAAGGTCCAAGTGATCTTGTAGTGGATGGGGTTGTCGCCCGCGCAGGCCGGTTCCGGAAGGCCGGCCCCGTAAGAACGCATGCCCTGCACCACATCGAGTTCGTCCACGGCCAAGCGCCCCAAGATCAGATCGATGCCCGGGTCCATGCCCATCTCCGGGAGAAGGGTCACAGCCCTTTCGCGGGCCTGGTCATCGAACTCGGCAAGCGCTCCGGTGTAGCTTGAGCTGACATAATGCACACCCGCGCTGATCGCGGCCCGGGCGATGCTCGGCTGGAAATCGGGCGGCAGCATGCAGATTAGCACCCGGGGTTGGGCTTCCCGGATAAGCTGATCCATCGCTTCCGGCTGGGATGCGTTCAGACTCTTCACCTGTACCTTGCGGTAACCCTTCTGCCCAACATAGGCGCCGGCCTTGCCGGCTTCGATGTCGGCGGCAACGATGGCCGAGACGGCCTCGCTCTGCTCGAGGTCGTGCACGACGGCCTTGCCTTGCAGTCCCATACCCAGAACCAGCACTTTCACGGCGTCTCCTTCAGCAGGCTGTTGAAAGACTTCGTCCCGGGCCATGATCCGACGTTGCGCGGCTTTGGTAAATGCTCACCTAGTATCAACTATGCTGCGCTTTCCAAAACGCCGCGCTCCTTGGCTGACGGCCCAATGCTTGTTTTTAAACACCCTGTCAGATGTTGCGCAGGCGCGGGTCCAGCGCATCCCGCAGCCCGTCGCCCAAAAGGTTGATCGCAAGAATGGTCAGCATGATGGCCAAGCCGGGCAGCGTCACCAGCCACCAGGCGTCGGTGATGTAGACCCGGCCCTCGGCCAGCATGCGGCCCCAGGTCGGCATCGGCGGGGGCACTCCCATGCCCAGAAACGACAGGCCGCTTTCCCAGATAATGATGTTGGCGACCCGCACGGTGCCGAGCACCAGGATAGGTGAGAGCACGTTGGGGAAGATGTGCCGCAGCAGGATCACCCGGTGGCGGGTGCCCACGCTGCGCGCCGCCAGCACGAACTCCTTCTCCTTGATGGAAAGCACGCTGCCCCGAATGGTGCGCGCATAAGTCACCCAGTCCGAGAGACCTAGCACCAGAATGAGGTTGAAGATGGAGTTGCCCAGCACGGCAATGACGGAGATCGTGAGCAGCATGAACGGGTAGGCCATGAAGACGTCGGCCACCCGCATGATCACGCTGTCGGTCCGGCCGCCGTAGTAACCGGAGATCAGCCCCAGCAGAATTCCCGCACCGCAGGCGACCAGCACCGAGGCGAAGCCCACCACCAGGCTGACCCGGCTTCCGTAAAGGATGCGCACCAGCACATCCCGGCCCAGGTTGTCTGTGCCCAGCGGGTGGGCGAGGCTGCCGCCCTCCTGCCAGAACGGCGGCGTCAGGCGGGCGAGCAGGTCCTGGTTCAGCGGGTCCGGCGTGTAAAAAAAAGGAAAGCAGAGACTGGTGCCGATGATCAGTACCAGCAGGACCCCGCCGGCCACCGCCCCGGGGGATCGGACCAAAGCCCGGAGAGCCTCCTCCCACAGCTTCAGCGAAGCCTGCAGGTTGCGAAACCGCTGCATGGATTCACCGGGCATGCTCATTTCTGCTCCAGCAGGTTGATCTGCGGGTCGAGATACATGTAGACCAGATCCACCAGGAGATTGACCGCCACGAAGATCACCGCCAGGACCAGCACGGCCGCCTGGACCAGCGGATAGTCGCGGCTGAAGATCGCCTGTACCACCAACCGGCCCACGCCCGGCCAGGCGAACACGGTTTCGATGATCACGGTGCCGCCGATCAGGAAGCCGAACTGCATGCCGGCCACGGTCACCAGCGGGATCAAGGCGTTCTTAAGCGCATGCTTGCCGATGACGATCTTCTCCTTCAAGCCCTTGGCCCGCGCGGTTCTCACGTAGTCCTGGCTCAGGACTTCGAGCATGACCGAGCGCGTCAGGCGGGCGAACATGGCCATCAGGCTCAGCCCGAGCGCCAGCGACGGCATGACCAGCTGCGCCAGCGTGCCTCGGCCCGAGGTGGGCAGCCATCCCAGGGTCACGGAGAACAGCAGGATCAGCATGATGCCGAGCCAGAAGTGGGGCATGGAGAGCCCGAAAAGCGCGCCCAGCATTGAGCCGACGTCCCAGCCCGACCCGCGCCGTACCGCCGACACGATCCCCAGGGGAATGGACACGACCAGGGCAATGAACATGGCCGCCCCGGCAAGCTCCAGGCTCGCCGGCAACCGTTCCAGAATGAGGTCGATCGCCGGCACGCGATAGTACAGCGATACCCCGAGATCGCCCATCACCGCCCGGCTGGCAAAACGCCAGTACTGCACCGGCAGGGGGTCATTGAATCCGAGCTGCTGCCGCAGGGCTTCGACCTCGGCCTTGGAGGCGTCCGGGGGCAGCATGAGCATCACCGGATCCCCCGACAGGTGGATGAAGAAAAAGCTGATGATCGAGATGCCCACGGCGACGTAGACCGTGTGCCATAGTCTCTTAAGAATGTAGCGGCCCATGAAGGCTCTTCGACCGGCTGGGGATACCCCCCCAGCCGGTTTAGACAAGCAATTACCCGTAAGTGAAGGACGGCTTTGTAAAAAGGTCCAAGATCAAGGCGCGCGAATTTCGCGCCGTGCGGCGTACTTCTATATACGCCGCAGCGGCAGCGAAATGAAGC
>JBLMXM010000263.1:0-3071 GCA_050257775.1 Hyphomicrobiales bacterium | reverse complement strand
AAATCCGGAGCCGGGGTCAGCACCCTGGATGCGTCCTCAATGGATATTGCAGCCTTTACATCCATCCGGTTGCTGAACTTCACGGCGGATGACATCAAGAAGGTTCAAGCCAAATATCCTTACTTAAGCCCTATCAGCATTCCGAAGGGCATCTATAAGGACTCCCCGGCCTATCAGACATTCGCCATGCTGATCGGCACGGTTGTCAAGAAAGACCTGCCGGAAGATCTGGTTTACAAGATGGTAAAAGCGGTGTGCGAAGGTTTTGATGAACAGGTCGCCGCTTACCCTTCCATAAAGGGAACCAATTTGCCTCAACTCACGCTTGAAACCTGCACGGTGCCCCTGCATCCGGGTGCCATCAAGTACTACAAGGAAATAGGGCTGAAGGTGCCCGAAAACCTGGTCCCCAAGTGAAGAGGATCCCATGAACGACACCAAAGCCCAGAGCGATGTCGGCAGCCTTCATGATATTGTTCCTGAAAAGGTGGAAATCAGGGACCGCGACGAAGCGGTTGCCAGAAGCCTCAAGGGCCCATCCGCCGTGGTTGCCACCCTGACGGCGCTTCTCTTTAGCGCATTTCAGCTCTTCACCGCCTACGCCGGAGCTTTCCCGGACCTGATCCAGCGGAGCATCCACATTGCGTTTGCCATCGTTCTGGGCTTTCTGATGTACTCCGCGACGAGCAAGTCGCCTTATAGCCGGCCCTCGGCCCTTGACATCCTATCGATGGTCCTGGGTGTTGTCGTCTGCGGTTACGTTGCCCTGAATTACGATCGAATCATGATGAACCCCGGCATATCGAACGGATGGGATCTGGTACTGGGGATCATCGCTACCGTGTTGGTCCTGGAGATGACTCGAAGAATCCTGAACTGGATTCTCCCGGCCATTGCCGTCGTGACGATCATCTACGCATTTCTAGGGCCCTATCTCCCGGATGCCATTGCGCACAGGGGGTTCAGCGTCAACTACATCCTTGAAACGCTGTACATGTCCACCTCCGGCCTATGGGGTACCGTCACAGGGGTTTCGGCCACCGTCGTAGCCGGCTTTCTCATTTTTGGTGCGATTCTCTTTCATACGGGCGGCGGGGAAATCTTCGTCGATTTGGCCAAGGCACTTGCCGGACGGTCGTACGGCGGGCCGGCGAAGGTCAGCTGCATATCCAGCGCTCTTTTCGGGACCATATCGGGCAGTGCGGTTGCAAACGTCGTGGTTGATGGGGTCTTCAACATCCCGCTCATGAAGAGATTGAATTATAGATCGGAATTCGCAGCCGCCGTCGAAGCGACCGCCTCGACCGGAGGCCAGCTTGTGCCTCCGGTGATGGGTGCGGGGGCATTCATCATGGCCGAACTGACGAGCACGCCCTACCTCCAAATCGCCCTTGCAGCCGTCATTCCCGCCCTTCTCTATTATGTCGGCGTAACCTCTTCAGTGCATTTCGAGGCCAGAAAATCCGGTCTGATGCGGATTCCAAAAGACCTGATTCCCTCTGCCAGGGAAACGCTGCCGAAAAGCGCTCCTCTTTTTATCCCCATTTCCCTTCTCATTTACCTTATGGCTCAGGGATACGATCCGACAACTTCCGTGTTCTGGGCCACCGTCGCGTCGGTCGGGCTGTACTTCATCACGGCTCGAAGCTTCGTCCGGTTGAAAGAGCGGTTGCGGAACCTGGTATCGGCTCTGGAAGCAGGCGGGAAGGCGATGATCTTGGTGGCGAGCCTCTGCGCCTGCGCCCAGATCGTCATCGGGATGTTCAACTTGTCGGGTCTCGGGATCAAGATTTCCGAGGCCGTTATCGGCCTGAGTGCCGGGAGTAAATTTTTAGGTCTGTTTTTTACCATGATCGTGTGTTTGATTCTGGGAATGGGGTTGCCAACCACGGCCGCCTATGTCCTGGCGGCATCCGTAACAGGGCCTGCACTGATTAAATTGGGCCTTTCGCCGGTTGCCGCCCATCTCTTTGTTTTTTATTTCGCCATTATTTCAGCCATTACCCCGCCGGTTTGTGCCGCCGTCTTTGCCGCCACGGCGATCGCCAAGTCCAACTGGCTGCCGACCGGATGGCTTGCCGTCCGGATGGGTGCGGGAGGTTTCATTGCACCGTTTTTATTTGCCTACTGCCCGCCCTTGCTGCTTGTCGGCTCACCCTTGGAAATCATCTGGAACTCGCTGGTTTCAATTCTGGGCGTCATGGCGATGGCAGGAGCCGTCATGGGTCATTTCGGGGGGCGGTGTAAATGGTATGAGGCCATTCTCCTGGCAACCGGAGCCTTGTTCCTTCTGAAACCCGGGTTAATCACCGACCTGATAGGTCTCGGCATGGTGATTTTTATTTATCTTTACCAAAAAAGAAGACATCCTCGTGCGGCAAAAGACGGATCACTTGCGGGAGCGGCAACGATGACGGCGGAAGACACTGAATAATCGATCACATTATATTCCGGTTTAACTCCGAGCGCCCAAAGCCTCTCAACACTCCCCTCTTGCTTCGCCCAACCTATCTCTTTGTTTTCTAACCTTTTTCTGCCCGTGTTTCCCCGGACCCGCCAGAGCGCTCCACGGTCCCCATTTGAGCCTAATCTCTGCGGCTGATCCTGTCGATATATACCAGTATGAGATCCTTTCTACTGGTCAGTTTGTGCTGCGTGGTGCTCTGGGGTCCTGCAACCGGAAATTGCGCCGACCAGGGAATTCCGATCCTGCTCTACCACCGCTTCGGACCCGTGGTTGCCGACAGCATGACGGTGACCACCCCGGTCTTCGAGTCCCACCTGAAATACCTCAAGGACAACGGGTACAGGGTCATCCCGCTGCGCGAGCTGCTGGACATGTATTCCGGCAAGGGGGTCCCGTCCGATTCGCGTTGCGTGGTCCTGGTCGCCGATGACGCCCACATCTCCGTTTACACCACCGCTCTTCCCCTGATCAGAAAACACAACGTCCCCATGACGTTGTTCGTTTATCCGTCGGCCATATCCAACGCCTCCTATGCCATGACCTGGGACCCGCTGCGCGAGCTGAAAACGACCGGGCTCTTCGATTTCCAGTCCCACACTTACTG
>JBLMXM010000262.1:0-10982 GCA_050257775.1 Hyphomicrobiales bacterium | reverse complement strand
ATGGCTTCGGTAACCTTCTGGATGGCCCTCTGGGTGCCCTCGGCGAGCACCACCTTGGCCTGGGCATCGCGCTTGGAGGCTTCGAAGCGGCCCTCGGCTTCCAGGATGGCGGCGGCCTTCTGGCCGTCGGCGCGGGTTACCATGGCGCGGCGCTCGCGTTCCGCGGCCGCCTGCTCCTCCATGGCCTTCTGCATCGTGTCCGAGGGTTTGATGTCCTGAATCTCGACGGTCTTGAAGGTGATCCCCCAGTCGGCGATGTCGTCCGATATGGCCGTCTTCAACTTCGCCTTGATGTGGTCCCGGGAGGAAAGTGCGTCGTCCAGGTTCATCTCGCCCACAATGGAGCGCAGCGAGGTCTGGACCAGGTTCTGAATGGCGAGGATGTAGTTTTCGACGCCATACACCGCTTTTTCCGGCGAGACGATGTTGATGTAAGCGATGGCATTGACGATCAGGACCGCGTTGTCCCGGGTGATCACCTCCTGGGAGGGTATGTCCATCACGATATCCTTGGTGGTGACCTTGTAGGCGACCGAGTCGATGTAGGGCATGAGAATGTTCAACCCCGGCCCCAAGGTCTTGTGGTATTTTCCAAGCCGCTGGACAACATACTTGCTGCCCTGGGGCACGATCCGCACCCCCAACATGATCGTGATCAGCACCAGAACAACAAACACCGCCACCATTATCATTCCAGGCATAAGACCCTCCCGCTTCGATTTTGCAGCCAGTTCAATTTAAGATGAACACGTAAACAGACCTATGCTTTGACGGCATTGTAAAAAGGCCAAGGCGTGCGAGTATTGAGGCACGAGACATACTGGCAGTACACCACAGCGACAGCGAGATGAAACGCGTCGCAGAGATTGGCTTTTTTTACAAAGCCGTCATTGGCGTTTGGCCACGATCAAGGTATTGCCGGAAATGTCGGTCACCACCACCCGGTCGCCGATGGCCACCGCCTGCTCGCAGATAAACGGCCATTCCTCCGCGCCCAGAACCGGGGTCGTGAACCGCAGCATGCCTCGCTGCTCCGCGGAGGGTGCCTTGATGACCTGCCCGCCCTCGCCGACGATGGCCTCCCGGGATATGCCCGCCTTGGTGCGATCGGCCATCAGCGGTTTTAACAGCTTGAACCAGAGGAAGGTCATGAGGCAGGCGCCCAATGCCCAAAGGAAAAGCTGCCAAGTGAAGGTTGTCTCTGGAGCGACCAGCAGAACCCCGCCCACAATGAGGCCGGCCAGCCCGAACCAGAAGATGGTGAAGCTCGGAACCACGAGCTCGGCGAGAATCAGAATCATCCCGAAAACAATCCAATGCCAGTATTCGAGCTGCAGCCCCATGGTTACATCCTGCCTGAGGTGTGGGAGAAGTAAAGAAATTATAACCCAAGGAGCGCCTGCTTGCAAATCGGCGGCGGTTTGAACATTTTCACTTGAACCCCTGAATCCTCGCATCCCGGATCCGCTCCGGTTATGTCCCCATCAGGCTGGGCAGGTACAGCGCGATCTTGGGGAAGAACGTCAGGATGACGGCGGTTGCGACGATCGCGATCAGGAAAGGGGTCGCTCCCTTAAAAATCTCGACCATCGGAACGTCCTTGGCAATGCCGGCGAGGGTGTAGACGTTCAAACCTACCGGCGGCGTGATCAGGCCCGCCTCCATCATCAGAATCGCCACCACCCCGAACCAGATGGGATGGAAATTGAGCGAGACAATAACCGGAAAGACCACCGGCAGGGTCAGCACCATCATGGAGATGGCATCGAGGAAACAGCCGAGGAAGAAATAAATGACGATGATGATGGCGAGGATGACATAGCGCGACGCCTCGAGTCCTGCAATCCAGGCTGAAACCTGGGTGGGAATCGTGGAGAGCGCCAGGAAGTAGCTGAACACCGTGGCTCCGGCCACCAGAAACAGTACCATGACCGTTATCCGGGTGGCCTCCAGCAGGCAGGAGGCGACCGCCGGCCACCTCAGGCGCCCCTTGAGCATGAGGATGATGAAAAGCGCAAAGGCCCCCACGGCGCCGGCCTCGGCGGGGTTGATGAAGCCGAGGTAGATCCCGCCCATCACAATGAAAAACACCAGAGCGGTCTCCCAGATCCCTTTGAGTGCGGATAGTTTCTCCTTGAACGGAACCCTGTCGTGAGGCGATGGGGCTAAAGCGGGGTTGATCCTGGCCCAGCCGATCACCACGAGCGAATAGGCGGCCGAAAGCAAGAGCCCGGGCAGGATGCCGGATATGAGCAGCTTGCCGATGGACTGCTCGGTCAGCATTCCGTAAACGACAAATCCCAGGCTCGGGGGGATCAGAAAGCTCAGGGTGCCTCCCGCCGCAACCACCCCCGTCGCCAGCCGCGGAGCATAGCCGAACCGCCGCATTTCCGGCAGCGCCACGTTGCCCATGGCGGCGGTTGCGGCTACGGAGGATCCGCTCACCGCAGCAAAACCCGCGCAGGCCGCGATGGTCGCCACCCCCAAACCACCCGGCAGCCTGCGAAACCACTTATCGAACGTCGCGTACAGCTCCCGGGTGATCCCCGCCTCGCTGGCAATGCTCCCCATGATGATGAACAGCGGGATGATGGTGTAGGGATAATGCGACGCGACGCTGTAAACGGTCTGGGCGATGACCGGCAGGGCGGCCCCCAGGCTAGCAAGCCACCAAATGCCCAGGAATCCCACCAGCATCATCATGAATGCGATGGGCATGCCCATCAACAAGAGAACGACCAGCAGAATAGTTCCCAGAACCCCGGCGGTGATGGGCTCCATCACGGCCTCCCGGCGATCTTCAGCACCGATGAGATGAAGTCCAGCAGGAGCTCCAGCAAGAGAAGCAGGCCGCCGGCAGCCACCAGCAGCTTGAATGGCCATTGAGGCACCCGCAGCTGGTCCGACACCGCTTTTTCGTGGATCCCTTCGACATATCCTTGCCACGCCAGGATGGCGATGATCAAGAGCCCGGCGAAGGTCGTGATGGCCTGGAACACGGCCTGAGTCCGCGGGGAGCAGCGGCTGGCCAGGAAATCGACCCCCACGTGGCCCTTGACCTGTTGGGTGAATGCCGCACCCAGCAGGACAACCGCAGCCAGCATGTACTCCGAAAGCTCAAACGTGCCGGGGATGGGCTTGTTGAAAAACGACCTGCCGACCACGTCTCCCACGGTAAGCAGCATCAACGGGAGCAAGAGAAGCATCCCGACAAAACAGGCGCCATAGCTCGCTTTCTGGACAACTCTCCGGAAGCCCTCCAGACCTCTCATGCGCCTCTTCCTCGCGCCGGGCGAACACCTATACCTTCTTCAGTTCGGGCGGGCACGCCACGACCTGGACGTTGCGTTTTTCGCACTCCGCGTTCATGATGGCGACCGCTTTCTTGGCCGGAAGGCCCTTGGCCTCGAGGTCGGCCACCCATTTGCGGGTCACGTCCTGGAATTGCGCTTGCCAACGCCGAGCCTCATCCTGCCCGAGTTCCATGAGATTGACTCCGCCTTGTTGGATTTCTTCCAAGAGCTTGGGGTATTCGGCCCGGGTCAGGCCGCCGGATGTCCGGAAGGGATTGGTGCCCAACTCGTTGACTAACTTCTTCTGGTCCTCGGGCAGCTTGTTCCAGGTGCTCAGGTTCATCACCATGCCCTCGGAGACGCAGCCGAAGGTGGTCACGACACCGTACTTGACGACTTCGTGCAGTTTAAAGGCCAGAATGACGGGCGGGCAGGTGACGATGCCGTCGATGGTGCCGGTCTCGATGGCCATGTAAACATCTCCCGGCGGCATGAACACGGGCTCCGCCCCCAGGGCTTTCACATAATTAGTCTGATGCCCCCCGGGGGTCCTGAGTTTCATGCCATTGAGATCTTTCATCCTGGCGACGGGCTTTTTGGTCCAGATGTAGGACTGGATGCACCCGTTGAGCTCGAGAACCTTCACGTCCTTGAACTCGTCTCTTAGAATCTGATCATAGACGGCATTGCCGATGTCGACGGCGAGATCCTTGCCGTCCACCCAGGCCGCCAGAGACAACACGTCCGTCAGCGGGAATCGGCCCGGCGTGAAGGTGGCCGTAAAGTAGCCCATGTCGGACAGCCCCTTGGCCACGATGTCGTAATGTTCCTGAGCCTTGCCGAGCGCTCCGCCGGCAAACAAGGTATAGTCGAGGTTGCCGCCGCTCTTCTTTTTCATCTCCTCGAGCATGGGCGTCCAGACGGTTTTGGTCTCGCGGCTCAGGGGCGGATGCCATGTGCTGAATCTGAGCTTGGTAGCCTCGGCGCGAGCCAGGCGGTGGCCATGCAGTCCTATTCCTAAAGCCATGCCGCCGATCAAAACCCCTTTCAGGAATTTCCGGCGGGTAAATTCGACACATTCCCGGCACATGGAACTACTCCTTGTCAGGTGAACGACTATAAAATGGTCCCGCTCAGCGGATAAAACAAGCCCCCGAGGAAGCCCCAGCCCCAGCGACGGCTGGAGCGCCGATCTCTGCCTCCGGCAGTGCAGCGGTGCCGATCAGATCCTCCCGGACATTATATCCGTACTGCCGGTCGAGTCCCAGCCGCCTTACAATCTCCACCCCCGCCTTCAACGCCGGGCCCGACATCCCCAGATACGGTCTGCGCAACTCACCGGCCGGCAGGCCCAAAACCCTCGCCAGGGACTTGACTGGCACGGGGTTGACTTTCGAGTAGGTGAACTGGATCAGCGGCAGAATTCTCAGGTAGGTCTCTCGGAAGTTGGCGGCATCCTCGTGGGTTTGCCAAGGCTTGGAAATTGTCGCCATTTCCCGCGGGGCGATATTGCCGGTCATGTTGGCCGTACCTTGGCCGCCAAAAGCCATCACCGCCGGGACAAGCCCCAAATGGGGTGAGTCACAGCACATGAGCGACAGGTCTTTGTTGGCAGACAGGATCTGGGCGATCTGCCCGGGCCGTGCCATGGCCTCCTTGTCGATCACGATATTGGGGTGGTCAGCCAGGCGGATGATAGCCTCGGCCGGCAGATCGGTCCCCACCCGAGCGGGGTTGTTGTAAATGCCGACGGGAATGGAACTGGCATCAGCCACCTCCAGGAAGTATTGGATCGCGGCGTCCACGGGTGCGTACGCATAGGAAGGCACGGTGACCACGGCCCCATCCGCCCCGGCCCGGCCGGCGTAATTCACCATGGCAATGGTTTCGCGGGTATTGTTCGCGGTGCACCCGTAAAATAGCGGCAGTCCGAATTTCTTGAAATTCACGGTTTCCGTGATGACGCGGTGGCGTTCCTCCGTCGTCAGCAGAGACACCTCGCCGGTCGATCCCATGATCAGCAAGGCGCTCGTGCCGTTCCGGGCCTGGAACTCGATCAGTTTCCCGAAACCCTCGATGTCAGGTGCCCCGTCGTCTCTGAACGGCGTGATCAGCGCCACGAACGATCCGGTGAGTATCCGCTTTCCCATGATATTCCTCCTGCCACACCAGAGTAGCATCAGGCATTGTCACCTTCTCGGGTATATACGTAAACAGAGGTTCTATTGCAATGGGGCGCCCCGCGACGGTCAGCAACCAGATATACCGCGAGAGTCAGGATAGCTTCGCCCGAAGCCCAATATCAAGGCGCGCGAGTCTCCGCCGGACAAGGCGTACCGACCGCACGCCGCAGTGAGCGCGGGACAAAGGGTAATGCAGAGATTGGGCTTTCGGCACAGCCATCAATCGATGAGCAGAAGGCTTTGATTAGTAAGCTTCTGCAGAACGGCGGAAGAAACGCTGCCCAGCAGCAAGTGCTTGATCCGGGACAGTCCGCGTTTGCCCATCACGATAGTGCCGAAGTTTCCGTTTTTGAGTTCACCGAGGATGGTGGCGGCCACCTTTCCCGTGCGCGGCACCAGGCGCAGCCGGACCGGCAATTCCCATCCGAGGATCGTGTGTATTTCGCGCCAGCGTTTCAGCGCCGCGGACTCATCTCCCTGCAGCACGTGCAGGAAATCCAGGCGGAGCTCCGGGTGGACCATGAGAGAATGCATCAAATGGCGAAGCACGATCAGGCTGACCAGACCTAAATCCAGGGGCACCAGCACCTCCGACCAGCGCGGATGCGTGCCGATCAGGCTCACCACTTTCGCCCGCTGCCTGTAAAAGAACCGTTCGCGCCAAAGCTCCAAGTGATTGCGGCCGAGGATGAGAACGCCGAATCCGCCCTGCTCCATTTCGGAGCTGACCAGGTTTTCCGGAGGCCCCTCGATGGTCATCAGTTTGTGAAAAAGCTTTGCACCGGCAACGCCGCGCCGCTGCCACAGCGCCCGACTCCAGGCCGTAAACCGGGATACGGCGTAGTCAAAATCGAGGTCCGGGTCGGCGGTTTTCAGGAAAAGAATCGTCGTGGAGGTGTCGGGCCGTGCTGGAATCACTGCGGCCGCTGCCGGGTTTTGCATGTTGTCCGTGTCCTGCATGCCGGCTACCACCCACAGGGTCTTGGCGGTAATGCGCTTGAGGAGCCGTTGGTCCAGATCGACTCTTTCCTGAACCAAATTGGGCCAGCGGGTGCAGGTGAACCCCTGCTCCAGCACGACCCTGCGCAGGCAGATATTGCAGTTCCGGCAAGTTCTGACCCGGCCGCCGGTGCGTGCTTTGGTCACCCACTTTGGGTCGGCTCTGAGCGCCCGGCCCAAGCCGATGAGATCGCCGGCGCTCTCGGCGAGCAGCTTTTCCGCCAGAGTCGGCGTGAGTATCCGGCCAGAAACGATGACCGGGATCGGTAGGCTTTTCTTGAGTGCGAGGGCATCCTCCTTGAGATATCCGCGTCGTGCCAACAATGCCCGCACCTCGGGCAGAAACATGGAGTGATAGGTGGCGACACTCGGGGAAACATAATTGATACCCTCGGCTGCGAGCTTTGCGGCGAAGGAAAGGGCTTCCTCCAGGTCAATTCCTCCGGGGACCCATTCACGCAACAGCAGGCGAAAGCCCACCGGGAATCCCTCTGGCAGTCGCCGTTTTACCTCCCGGACCACCCGGAGTGGAAAGCGGATGCGCTCATCGAAGCTCAAGGGCGAGCCGAAAGAATCCTTGTGAGTGAAGCCCGAAAGAAACTGCGTCAGCAGGTAGCCTGTGGCGCCGTGCAGCTCGACTGCATCGAAACCGGCCGTGCAGGCCCTGGCGGCAGCCTCGCCGAAGGCGGCGGCGACATCCTGTTTTTCGTCTTCGCCCATGGGACGGTTCCCGGCGGCCACACGCTGCATGAACTCCCGGGTGAGCGCGAAACGGCACTCCAAGGGGAAGAAGTTCATGAAACCCTTCAGGCTGGTGATGTGGAAGGGGAGGTAGGTCGCATCCAGGGCCGAAGGGGCCAAGGGGCGGGGAGTCTTGGCGAAACAGCCCCCGTGGTTGAGCTGCAGCACCGCTACGGAGCCCCGGCTCTTAATCGCCTGGGCCAGCCGCTGCAGGCCCGGGAGGAAATCGTCGAGGTCCGATCTCAGATTATTGACGGCCACCACCCCGTCCGCCGCAACCGCGGCATTGGCCACCACCACCATGGCAACGCCGCTCCGCGACAGTGTCCGGTAATGGTTGATAAGCAGGTCGCTCACCCGGCCGTCCGGCAGAGCATAACCGCTAAAGACCGGCAGGGCTACTAGACGATTCTTGAGGGTGTAGGGCCCAAGGCGGAAAGGAGAGAACAACACGTCGGCCCCCTGCGGTTCATGCCATCCGCGTCAGTGCGGCCGAATTTGAGTTGCAGGTTTTTAACGTCCTGATAGAAGTGGTTCCAGGATGAAACTACTTCTATCGCAGGTCCGAGCTTATCCCGCTTCCCGGAGATGACGTCGGCGTCTCATGTGCATGCGGCCTCCGGTAGTTCTTGATGACCGGACGCAGCAGAAGGTAGGCGATGCCGAGGATGACCGCAAGGCCCACCACCACCAGAATGACTCTCTCCATGTAGACGGCCCCCACGGCCATGGCCCCCAGCAGCAGAGCAATGACGACCAGAGACCAGTCGAAGGTGATCCCGGCCGAATAAATGGACAGGGCGATGATGAGGGTCACGGTGGGGCCGGCGGCCTCCACATTGAAGAAATTCTGCCCGATCATCCAGAACAGGAGGTAAACCGCCGCTGCGGTCCCGATCCATTGCAGCACCTGGTGCTGGAGCACCTTCCAGTGCAACATGTTGTGGCGATGGGTGTCCGACAGAAGGCAGAGCAGGATGGACAAAAGGCCGAAGCAAGGCACCATCCACATCCAGTAGTTCAGAGTGTGCTGTTTCCAAAAAGGCGTGGCTGCCAGCCCGAAGCCGCACAAGCCCAGAAGAATCAGCAGCAACACACCGCGCCCGATCAGTCGCCAGTTGATTTTTCCAGGGGGAGTGGTTGGCACCGGCTGGGAATCCATCATGGTCAACTCCGCGTGAATGGGTTGCAATGACGAGAAGAGGAGCGCAAGTAAATTATTAGAAATGATTTTTATTGCATTCCATTTCCAGTGTCAACCATCGCCGCCGTCGGATCGCCGCAGACCAACGGAACGCGCATCACTCATACCCCAGCTCGGCCAGACGCTCCTCACTCATTCCGAGGAAGTGGGCCACCTCGTGAACGACCGTGATTTCGATCTCCTCCTCCAGCTCTTGCCGGCCCGCGCACATTTCCTCCAGGGGCTCCTTGAAGATGTAAATTGTATCGGGGTACAGCGGCGGCTCGGCGACGGAACGCTCGTTCAGCGGCACCCCCCAATAGACCCCGAGCAGCGGCTCATCCGGTGGATAGCCCAGCTCCGCGAGCATGTCGGGTGAAGGCCGTTGCTGCACCGTGATCAGGATGTTGTCCAGGTGCTGCCGGATTTCATCCGGAATTCTCGCGATGGCCCGCTTCACGATATGGTCGAACTCCTTGTTGCTCAGCTTCATAAGACCCTCTCCTGAGCCGCCTGCGTCTCAGAACCTGGATGATAAGAAAACCGGATTAAAATATCAACGGCCGCACCGGCGTTCTGCGCAGAGGATCGCATGCTCACGGCGGCCGCAATTTCCCGTGCAGCACGAGATGTGTTAGAATAATGACAGATTCCGGTTAGGATGGCGTTTGCGCATGTTTTTTGCTAGAAGTGGTTTCAAAACCTCGGATCACGCCTGCGGGCAAGGCGCAGGTCGATTCGAAAGCGGAGCAACCTCGATAGGATGTGAGCATTGCGAGAGACCTGCAACGCCGCCCCCGGGCGTCAGACGGGATTATGAAACCACTTCTAAGCATGACACAGGACCTGCCCGACGGATCCGGAGCCTGCTGCTGAGCTGAACGGAGAGAGCACGTTAATGGGGCTGCAGTTCAAGTCGAAAATACCTCGATACCTGTTTGACCAGAAGGACTACGAGCTGATCCGGATCGTCAACGATGCTCTGGACAGCGCGAAATTCACCCGCAAGCTGTACTTCCCGTATTTTCATCCCAACGGCATCAAGGAGATGACCGAGACCAAGGGCCTGCGGTCGGCCTATGCCGTTGCTCAGCTGCTGAACTCCCTCGAAATCGGCGGGGTGGACGACCGGCTGAACGCCTTGCGCTCGCTACGCCTGGAGGTGATCGACACGGCCGGAGGCCCGATGCCCAAAAACACGGCCAGGGTGCTGCTGCAGATCATGAAAAACCTCGTGCGCGCCTACGGCGACCCGCGCAGGCAGCTGGAGCTGGCCCACGATTTCCGGGTGACCGCCTCCGGCAAGCCCCGCATCGTCCGCCGCCAGCTCAGACAGCACCACCTGTTGGAGATGCCCGAGGCGTGGAATCAGATCACCTTTGACGACCACGTGCACGATGTCAACACCAAAGGCCGCAAATCATCCACCCACTTGATCATGGACGCCTGGATCAAGGGCATCCGCCGGCTGCGCGTGATCCATTATAATTTCATCGAGCCGCGGTTTGCCGCCGAGCTCTTCGAAGCCGCAAAGATCCTCGACATTGATGTGCGCATCGGCATCGAATTTTCCGCCCGCTTCCGCGACAAATACATCCAGCTCATCTGGGTGCCCCGCGGCTTCGGAGACGCACAGGCGTTCATGTGTTTTCTGACCGACCCCCCCGTGATGAAGCTGATGGAAGCCGGACACCAGGCCTCCCTTTACCAGCAGGAGTACGTGATCAGCCTGCTCAAGAAATTCAACGTGGTTCACCGCCTGGACCTCAACCGGCGCCTCGACATCGAGCTGCCCCCGGTCGACGAGGCGGAGTTCCTCGCCTTCGTCGGCATCGGCCAGAAATCCAAACTGCATCTCTCCAAGTTCATTCACGACAAGCTGATGAGAGCCCTGCAGGCGCGCATCGCCGCCCTGAGGAAGGAGTCGGCTGCATCCGACCCCGCGAGGCGCCGCGACATCACCCCATGGGCCGATCGCGTGAATGGCATGGACTTGGAGGCGCTGGTGGACGAGTACCTCGAGCAGGCCCAGAACCCGGAGATCGCCTTCCCGGACCACCCCGTGGAAGCCCCGGACGCACCAGAGCTGCTGCGGCTCGCTCCCCGGGAGATCATCAGCCGGCTGGCGGCGCTGCATTCCGGCTTCCGCGTCACGCTGAACCTGACCAACCTGAAGGTCGAAGAGGTGCTGGAGCTGCTCTACGACTGCCAGGGGATGATCACCCGGCTCGAGATCTTCAACCTCAAGGACTATTCCGCAGGCAAGACCGCTTGCATCCCCGATATCAGCCGGCTGATGCAGGCCATTAATGAAGGCAGCGTCATCCATCTCAAGCAGGTCATCCGCGGGATCATCGACCGGGCCCGCGAGTCGGTTCCCCCTGCCAGTGCGGCGCAGATCGAGAAACTCACCGCCATCCTCTACGACATCGACACCCTGAAATCCTATTATTCGACCAAATCCATCAAGGCCCGCATCGGCAGCGATTCCACCGGCCGCTCGGCCCGTTTGCATGGAATGGGGCTCGCCATCAAGGAAACCCTGCCCCGCAGGGCCCAGCGAGAGGTTGATGGCGATCGGAC
>JBLMXM010000261.1:0-3600 GCA_050257775.1 Hyphomicrobiales bacterium | reverse complement strand
GTTTTGGGATATGACCAGCAGTTCAACCAATGTTTGAGATTTCAGCAGACCGCAGCGGTTCCTCACTGTGATCTCCTCTAAGTTTTGACGCTTGCTTATCCCTTAGCTTTTGCCATCAAGGCTTGGCTGGAATTACAAGTCAGGAGTTCCCTTATGAATGCGATAAGTGATAGACGCAGTATGAAACGTCGGCCGTGCAATGCCGAGGTTGATTTGTCTTTTTTTAACGGGGGGAGCCACTGGGAGGGGTGTCTTCTGAATATTAACCCAAAGGGGGGCTATCTTCAAACCACTCGACCGATGCCACAGGGGTCAGCGGTCCTGGTCCGAGTGCTGTCATGCGAGGAGTGCGGGCTGGACTATGCGAACGGCCTTTGTTCCAATGCCGTTGCTGAAGTAAAATGGTGCCAGAAATTGACTCGCGGAGGAAAGGCCAATTACGGAGTCGGTCTCAGGTATTACTTCCTGGATTGAATGGAGAACGCTATCGTATGCGAGCGGTGGCCCGAAAATTGGGCCGAGTGGCAGTGTCGCAGGGATTTGGATCACGTTGCATCCGATGGAGGACAATCGTACTTACTGACAAGGAGGTTACCATGAATCGATACCAATGGGTTTTTAGGGGTGTTTTAATCGCAGGCCTGCTCTTTCTTCCGCTTGCCGCAATTGCTCAGCAGCAGCCCGCGACGGCTGCGCCGGCCCAGGCGCCGTCATCCTCAATGGCGCAACCGGCACAAGCGCCGTCGGCTCCCATGGCGAAACCGGCGCAGACGCCGCAGGCCCCGATGGCGAAACCGGCCGAACCGGCGGGCCTGTCCGGTAAGATTACAGCCATCGACATCGCCGCGAACACGGTGGTTGTGGATGTACCCATGGGAAAGCAGATGTTCACCGTGGCCGGCCCGCTCGCTCCGATGGCCAAGCTGACCAAGGCCGGGAAGTCGGCGAAGCTGTCTGATTTCAAACAGGGAGATCATGTCAGGGTGAGCTACAAATCCACTGCGAAAGGACCGGTGATCGAGAAGCTCATGACCCAGTAGATCAGGACACCCGCCAGCTGAGTAGTTGCTGTTCAAATCAAGGCTGGAAGCATAAAAGATTGTGAGGGGGGCAAACCCACCGGGTTTCGGGCGGTAAGGATTGACCTCACGGCTGCTGCTTGTTGGTCAGCGCGATGACGAGCGAATAATCTGCTGGATCTCTATTCCTTTAGCCGGCCGAGAGTGTCCAGAATTTCGCACGTGCTCAAGGGCCAGACGGTCGCGGACGGTGGGGTGGGCTGCTTCTTCCACTGGTCGGACGTCAATGAAGCCGATTTCAACGAACTTGCGGAGGCAATGACAGGCACCTTTCGGACCGAATAATCCGAAAAAGGACTGGCCTCGCGAAATGTGAAGATATTGAGATGATTGATAAAAACATCATCGGTAATTTCTTCCAATTCGGATCATCCGCTGAGATGATTTGTCTGCCGGCAGAGCGGCGTCCTCTTGTAGTTGACTCGCTTTGCTTTTTTCGACCTTGACTTCTTATTTTTTTTGCGACTCGCGCAGGAGATCAGGCATCTCGTTCGGGCCCGACGGCTTCGGAAGCCGTATATACAGGATTGTATGTATTGCAAGGCAAACCGGGCGTGTAGTAGGAACACGAACTAGGGAAGGAATGCGGTTATGGCCAGTGGCCCGCAGGTTTCAGATTCCTCTAAGCGGTTGCGCAACGCGGCATAGGAAAAAGCAGCCTGGCAGACCGCCGATGTTACAGATGCCCCCCGCCGGCGAAGGAACGCAAGCGCACAATTCCCGGACCGCGGATTCCTACGATCGAGTTGCAGATGCAAAACATGCTGTCGAACCGGACGACGGCTTCCCAGGAGGAGGCGGGTGCTCGCTGTTTCGCTCTCTTCGATTTTACCACCCCCGGCAGCCTTGCCCTGAATTCGAATGAAATAATTCTGTCTGGCCCTCTCAAGCCGGCCGGGCTTGTGAGGATCGAAAAAAGCCCACGGGATTAAGGCTGCTTCTGCGTCTCCACGAAACGAAGGCGGAGATATCCGTCTGAATCATAGCAAAAACCACCACGAATGCCGCTTTCAATTAAAGAAGAGATTTTTCGGCATACGTATATCCGAACCTTATCACCTGCATAAGAAGCGATAAAAAATGGATACTTTTACATCAGTTTTGGAACCGGTAACGAAGGAGGCCTCCGATATTCTCAGCTCTTTTTATATCGTGCTCGGCGTCGCCGCCTTTATCTTTGTTATTGTCGCAGGACTGGTGGTGTACGCCTTGATCAGATTCCGCCGACGGAAAGGACGGGAGCCGGAGCAGTTCAGCGAGAACGTCCGGCTGGAAGTCCTCTGGATATCCATTCCCCTTCTCATCGTCATCGGGCTCTTTATTGTCGCGGTCCGGATCATGTCTCAGGTGAATCCGCCGGTGCTCGGCAATAAGCCCAACCTGACCGTTGTGGCGCACCAGTGGTGGTGGGAACTGCACTATCCTCAGTCAGGGGTAACGGCGGCCAATGAGATTCACCTGCCCGTGGACAAACACCTGCTCCTCAGGTTCGAATCCGCAGACGTCATCCATGGTTTCTGGGTCCCCTCATTCGGGCAGAAGATCGATGTCATACCCGGCCATCCTAACCATATGTGGCTGACTATCACGCGCCCGGGTCTTTACTTGGGCACGTGTGACTCTTTCTGCGGCATGGGGAATGCCCACATGGGAATCCTGGTCTTCGCGCAGTCCCCGGAGGATTTTAGCGCATGGCTCGCACACCAGCGGCAGCCGGCTTCGCCCCCCTCCGCGGTTGGGGCAGCGAAAGGCGCCAGGGTCTTCAGCGAAAAAAACTGCGTTAACTGCCACTCCATTGCCGGGCTCATGACCAGGGGCCGCGTGGCTCCGGACCTGACCCATGTGGGGAGCCGGACAACCCTGGCGGCGGGCACGCTTCCCAACACGCCGGAGAACCTGGCCAAATGGCTAAAGAACCCCCAGTCCGTGAAAAAGGGCGTTCTTATGCCTGACATCGGCCTTAACACCGATCAGATCAAGTATCTGACCACCTATCTTGAAGGATTGAAATGAACACCGAAATCAGTACTTCAAAAAAACCAGGGAGCATCCTGGAGGTCAGGGAATACAAAGGCCTTCTGAGCTGGCTCTCCTCCGTGGACCATAAGCAGATCGGGATCATGTATTTCACGACATCGCTACTGTTCTTCCTGGCGGGGGTATCCCTGGCGATGATCATGCGCACCCAGCTTATCAAACCGAACCATGACTGGCTGTCCCCCGAGACCTACAACCAGGTTTTCACGATGCACGGCACGACGATGGTATTTCTCGCGATCATGCCCATGCTCACCGGGTTCATGGTCTATTTCACGCCCCTAATGATCGGGGCCCGCGACGTCTCGTTCCCGAGGATGAACGCCCTCAGCTACTGGCTGTACCTGATGGGCGCTATCCTCATATATTTCAGTTTTTTTACGGGAGACACCCTCCATATGGGCTGGTCCGCCTATGCGCCGCTGACCTCGGTCAATTATTCGATGAACAAGTATTTGATCGGCACCGGCGTGGATTACTGGAT
>JBLMXM010000260.1:0-4644 GCA_050257775.1 Hyphomicrobiales bacterium | reverse complement strand
ATAGCGGCCGAAGTCGACGGCAAGACCGGCCAACACTTTGACGGGGTGCGTCGGGTACAAGCCCACGCTCAGGCATACGACCCGGAGGCGCGGCGGCGATTGCGGATGTTGAGCCGGCAGCTTACCCGGTTCAGCGAATCCGATGATTGAACGGAGAGGTCACTCAAACAGGATGCAACTCAGGACGATCCATGCCGCGCCATCCGGATTGGCGAGGCCATTTCTGCACGAAGACCGAAGCCAGCGCCCAATGACTTTCCTTCCGCAAGATCTTTCTTTCTAGCTCATTTCTCATGTTAGCCTGACATAATCCTAACTTTTCAGCCAAACTATATCTCCCAAATGGATATTCTCAGCTTGCTGAGCTCCGGCGAAGGCCGCGTCACCTAAGGTTCCGGTCTTCATCCCGCACGGCCTTCTGTGTTCAAATCTTAACCGTTAACGAAAGGAGGTCCCAGACACCAGGGAGTTTTAGCTGTTGAATGGTTTGGTGACTGTAGGCAACAGACAAAGAGCCTTTCGAAAAGGGCAGATCCAACGGGAATCACAAGGAGGAATAATGGCGGCACTGACGTTAAGAAGATTTAAAGCAATTGGCATGATCGCGGCGATGATTCTAATTATGAGCGGCCTTGCGGCAGCCGCTGAAATTACGGGAGCCGGTGCCAGTTTCCCTTACCCGGTTTACGGGAAATGGGCCGAAGCTTATAAAGCATACAGTGGAGTCAGCCTGAACTACCAATCCATCGGCTCGGGCGGCGGCATCAAGCAGATCAAGGCCAAGACGGTTGATTTCGGCGCATCCGACATGCCTCTTAAGCCGGAGGAATTGTCCACGGATGGCCTGGTGCAATGGCCGATGATCATGGGCGGCGTGGTGCCCGTGGTCAACATCAAAGGGATCAAGCCCGGCGAAATGAAGCTCTCAGGTAGTGTGCTGGCGGACATTTATCTCGGCCAAATCAAGCAATGGAATGATACGGCGATCACCAAGCTTAATCCCGGCTTGAAGCTTCCGGCCGAGGCGATTGCCGTAGTCCACCGCTCGGACGGCTCGGGTACCACATTCCTGTTTACCAACTACCTCGCCAAGGTCAGCAAAGCCTGGCAAGAGAAGGTCGGTTTCAATACCTCCGTCGAATGGCCGGTCGGTGTCGGCGGCAAGGGCAACGAGGGGGTAGCCAATTTCACGGGCCAGACTCCCAATTCGATCGGCTACGTGGAGTATGCCTACGCAATCCAGAACCACTTGGCGTATGCCCTGATGCCCAGCCACGACGGCCAATTTATAAAGCCTGACAGCAAAACCTTCCAGTCGGCCGCGGCCAACGCGGACTGGGCCAAAGCCGACGGATACTACCTGGTGCTGACGAACCAACCGGGCAAGGACAGTTGGCCCATCACCGGTGCTAGCTTCATCTTGATGCACAAAAGCCAGGAGCATCCGGATCGAGCAGCCGAGGCTCTTAAGTTTTTCAAATGGTCCTTTGCAAATGGCGGCAAAATGGCCGAATCGCTGGACTATGTCCCCATGCCGGCAAACGTGGTCAAGATGGTTGAGGCTACTTGGTCTACGGAAATCAAGGGCACCGACGGCAAGCCCATCAGCATGAAATAGGAATTTTGTTTGAAAGGACCATCGACGGTAGGCTCGGCATGGTCCCTTACTTGTGTGGCAAAATGTTTCCAATCAGCGCCGAAACCGATTCGATACTAGCACCGACAAGCCTAGCAAAACGGCAGGAGGCAGCCATCGAGGACAGGGTAACCCGCGGTGCAGGCGTGGAGCCTTTCTTCGTATGGCTCACCAGGCTGTCCGCTGTCCTGGTCATGGTCGTGCTGGCAGGAATTTTCGTGGTTTTGCTCTCAGCCAGCCTTCCGGCGCTGCGAAAATTCGGAGCGGCTTTTCTTATCCGCAACGCCTGGAACCCCGTCACGGAACGGTTCGGTGCCCTGGCACCCGTCTGCGGGACTCTTGTCAGTTCCTGCATTGCCATGATAGTGGGGGTTCCACTGGCGCTCGGGGTTGCCCTGTTCATCAATGAACTTTGCCCCTTCCGGTTAAGGCCTGTTCTAACCGTTACCGTTGAGCTTCTCGCCGCCATCCCCAGCATCATCTATGGTATGTGGGGGTTGTTTGTGCTTGCGCCGTTCATGGCCAGCCACGTTCAACCGCTACTGATTAAATGGATCGGGCCGATCCCGGTTTTCGGAGCCCTTTTCCAGGGGCCTCCCTTCGGCATCGGGATGCTGACGGCCGGTTTGATCCTGGGCATCATGATTCTGCCTTTCATCGCGTCGGTGAGTCGGCAGGTGTTTGCGACAACGCCGCCCATGCTGCGCGAAGCTGCCTATGGAATCGGTGCCAATACCTGGGAGGTCAGCCTTCACGTCTTGATCCCCCATGCCCGCACCGGTCTGCTCGGCGGCATCATGCTGGGATTGGGCCGTGCCCTGGGGGAGACGATGGCGGTGACGTTTGTAATCGGCAATGCTCACCGAATTGCCGTCTCCTTGTTGGCTCCCGGCACCACGATTTCGGCGACCTTGGCCAACGAGTTCACCGAGGCCGTTGGTGACATATACCTGTCATCGCTTTTAGCCCTTGGATTGATCCTTTTCTTGATCACGTTTGCAGTCCTTTTCCTGGCGCGTTTCATGCTGCGTCGGATCGAACATACGGTGGCCGCATGAAAGCAGATCCTCGGCTGGGAATTCGTCGAAACCTGATCAACACGATAGCGACAGGGCTTTTCCTGATGGCAACCGTGATCGCGGTAGGGGCTCTCGTATTGATCCTCGGCAAGCTTGCCTTCGCGGGTGTCACAGCCCTTTCACCCGCCCTTTTCACCCACGGAACGCCTGCCCCGGGAGGCAAGGGGGGCCTTTTAAACGCGATTCTGGGCAGCGCAGCCATGACCTTGACCGCCATCATAGCAGCGACCCCCCTCGCCATACTGGCAGGCACTTACCTTGCGGAGTACGGCCGGGACTCAAGGTTGGCGCATATGGTGCGTTTTCTAAACGATACCCTGCTCAGCGCACCGTCGATCATTATTGGGCTGTTCATTTACGGTGTCATGGTCCTCCCCGCGGGTCATTTTTCGGGATGGGCGGGTGCGGCTTCGCTGGCGTTGATTGCCTTGCCGGTCATCGTGCGGACGACAGAAGATATGATGCGCCTGATTCCCGATTCCTTGCGCGAGGCGGCGATTGCGCTCGGGTGCCCGTATTGGCGGATGATCGTCAGCATCGGATGGCGCGCCGCGAGGCCCGGCATTCTGACCGGCGTTCTGCTGGCCGTGGCACGCGTCAGCGGGGAGACGGCACCTCTTTTGTTCACAGCTCTGAACAACCAGTTTGTGACAACCGATATGAATGCGCCAATGGCCAGTTTGCCGGTCGTCATCTTCCAGTTCGCCATGAGCCCTTACAGGGACTGGCAGAACCTGGCTTGGGCAGGCGCTCTCTTGATAACGTTCAGTGTGCTTTTTCTGAGCATAGTTGCGCGCAGCATAGTTTCCAGGAGCTCCCGATGAACGATGACCGACAGCAACCGACGACCACGAAAATCGAGATCCGCAACCTCAACTTCTATTACGACGGCGTGCAGGCACTCAGGGGCATCAGCCTCGATATCCTCGATCGCCGTGTCACCTCTTTGATTGGCCCGTCCGGATGCGGGAAATCCACGCTCCTGCGGGTGCTCAACCGCATTTACGATCTTTACCCCGGCCAGCGCGCCGAGGGAGAGGTTCGCATCGACGGTCGTGATATCTTAAAGCAAAACGGGAACCTGGCCTTCCTGCGGTCCAAGGTGGGGATGGTCTTCCAGAGACCGACCCCCTTTCCGCTTTCCATTTATGAAAACATCGCTTTCCCCCTGCGGCTCTATAAGAAGCTGTCGAAACATGAGATGAACATGCTGGTAGAGACGGCGTTGCAGAAAGCAGCCTTGTGGAATGAGGTCAAGGACCAACTGCATAAAAGCGGACTCGGACTGTCCGGCGGCCAACAGCAGCGCTTGTGCATCGCCCGTGCCATTGCGATCCGTCCGGAAATTCTCCTGCTCGATGAGCCAGCATCAGCGCTTGATCCTATCTCTACTTCTCAGATCGATGATTTGGTCAGGGAACTGCGGAATGAGTTTTGCGTAGTCATGGTGACCCACAACCTGCAGCAGGCAGCGCGCATCGGAGACTATACCGGCCTCATGTACCTCGGTGAACTGATCGAGTTTTCTGAGACTGATACGATTTTCACGAATCCGAAACATAAGCGCACTCAGGATTACGTGACGGGTCGCTTCGGATAGCCTCGGCCACGGGGGCACCTGCCTGGAAGGACCGCTCCAGACGGCGCGGGCCATGCCGCTTCATTTTCCGCTATATTCCCCAGCCTCAACCATCGGCGCTCGCTGGGGATGGTGCGGATCCCGGGGAACGGTCGTCCCATCAAAGTCAACAGCGGCAAAAATTCGGGTGCCATGCTTCACCTTATAAAGCACCTTCCACTGTATCAGATCATTTTGAGGGCTGAAACGAATACCCCGCCTCTTTCCAGGCCTCCACCCCGCCCTTCACCACGGCCACTGAGGTGTAGCCTTTTTCACGGTATGTTTCCGCCAGACTGGCAGAAGTCGCT
>JBLMXM010000259.1:0-8615 GCA_050257775.1 Hyphomicrobiales bacterium | reverse complement strand
CGGAGCATTTCGAGGGGTATCGGGAACGGCTCGATCGAATCGAAGATGCCGTCAGCCGCATTCATGTGGCCGTCGCGTTCTACGATGAAATTTTCCTTCTGCAGGAAAACATCCAAGTCGTGCGACAAAGGCTCGCCCGGTTGATCCCGCCCGCATCGAGCCGATCGGATGCTTCTCCAACAGGAGATCTGTAAGCATCCGCGTACCGCCCCTTTGCCGCGCGAGGAATTCGTTAGTTCTTGCCGCACCAGCCGTCTTGTTTGCTCGCAGATGCCAGTTTGACGTTGAAGCACGATCGTGCTCTGGTCTTCCGGCCTGTGGTCGAACATCCGCCGGCCGCTCATCGGGCGTTCATTAACGCAGGCGATACGTGAACGGATTGAAGTCGGTGTCCCGGTCGTAATGGTCTTCCTGCTCTTTCCGTTTGAGGAAGTTTACGACCATGTAAGTGAGCGGTGTGGCCAGAGCCTCAAACGCGGATTTGAAAAGCCATTGGGTCATGATCAACCGGCCGAGTGCTGCCGACGGCACGATACCGGTGAACGCAATGGTGATGAAAAGCCCGGAGTCGGCCAACTGGCCGACGAGAGTGGATGCAATCGTTCGCATCCACAGCCACCGGCCTGAGGTGGCCACCTTCAGCTTGGCTATGACGAAGGAATTGAGAAACTCCCCTGCCAGGTACGCCGTGAACGATGCCAGCAGCAGCCGGGGGCTGAAGCCGAGGATGGCCTCGTAAGCCTGTTGCGCGGCGGCCGGCGCGCTGTACACCCCGGCGGTCCAGAAGGGCGCGGCCGGCAGCATTCCTCCGATCCAGATCGCGATGGCGGCCAGTGCGTTGCAGAGGAAGCCGATCCAGATGACCTGCCGGGCGCGGCCATAGCCGTAAACTTCGGTCAGCACGTCACCGAAAATGTAGGCTATCGGGAAAATAATCACCGCCACCGGCAGGAACAGAGATCCCAGGAGCGGAATCGTCCCGAAGAAGGATAGTTTTACCGCGATGATATTGGAGACGATCAGGCAGGTAACGAAGATGGCCGTGACGAAAGGGAAATAGCGATAGCTGCGCACAGGCAAGGCTCCGGAAGGAGTCGACGCCGGGGGACGGCCGCCGATACCAGGCGATCAGGTTTTGGGCTTGCGCCGTGGCTTCTTTTCATGGGCGGCCACGACCGTGATGCCGATTCCCCCGCGGGCGCCGAAGCAGCCGGCCACTTCAATCCAATGAGGGTCGAGCACCTTCACGATATCGTCGCAGATGGTGTTGACCACGTGTTCGTGAAAGACGCCTTCCCCGCGATAGGACCACAGGTACAGTTTGAGCGACTTGGACTCCAGGATCCATTGGTCGGGAATGTACTGGATGGTGATAGACGCAAAATCCGGCTGGCCGGTGGCCGGACAGAGACAGGTGAATTCACTGGTGGTCAGAGTGACCGTATAGCGTCGCCTACGGTTGTGGTTGGGGAAAACCTCCAGCTTTTTCAATGGCCGAGCCTTGCGGCCTAAAAGTGTCAGCTGGGCCAAATCGTCTTTTGATGTCGGCATGCGCGTATGATCGGTGAAAAATGGAGGGTTGTCAACAAGCCGCTTCCGAGCCTTGTGCCCCAAGGCGAAGAGGACCGCGCGGTCCCTGAATGGCTGAGTCGGTGCAAAAGCTTCTTTGGGCATCTTGGGAAAAAGTCTTTCGGGTTTCCGCCTCGAAAAGCCGCGCCCTCACTCCCCCGGAGAAATCATGAACTCATGCACGAGGGAATCGGCGCGCAGGGATTCGGCAACCCCGGCCATGCCGTCGTGACCGGTTGTACGGATGACCATGCGGTATTCAAAGTACCGTCCGCCACGGACCAGACTGTAGCTCATGTTGGCCACTGAATACCCGTGTTGGGCTATTAACGTTCGCAGATCATTTTCGGCCATGATTTTGTCGCGTTCGAAGCGGATGTGCAGATGGACATATTGCTGCGAGGGCAGCTTCTTTTCAAACCATCGGAAGATGGAGAGGATCCCTAATGTCGTGATCGTAGTCAGTATGGCCGGGAAATAGAAGCCGATCCCATAAAGGATACCGATGGCAGCGGTGACCCAGATCGACCCGGCGGTAGTCAGTCCGCGGACGCTGAAACCTTCCTTGTAGATGATTCCCGCTCCCAAGAAACCGATACCCGTCATGATGCCCTGGGCCATGCGCGTCGGGTCCGTCCTGAAGGTCTCCAGGTCCATGGCGGGCAGCCATAGACTCTGATAGCGCGTCACCAGCATCAGAACGCATGAGGCCACGCACACGAGCGTATGCGTCCGAAACCCCGCCGAGCGCCCATGGAAGGTTCTTTCCCAGCCGATGAACCCCCCGGCTGCCAGGGCGCCGGCAACGTGCAGGCACATATCAATGTACGGTTGGTGTGCGACGATCATCCTCTGCCTCGGCTCTTATTCATTTTTTGAAGCTGACCGATATCCCCGCGCTGCTGGTGCGGTCGATGGAGGTCCGGTAGTCGGGCCGGCTGCGGATGTAGTCCAGGAATTCTCGGATGCCTCCATAGGCCTGGTTTACGTTGTGGGCTGCAAAGCAGCCGCCTTGGACCAGTTTGGGATCTACATCCCGGAAATACTGAGTGTACCAGTCCTTGTCCGCGTCGGAAAATACAAAGTCAAACGGGCCTTCGATCTCCTTCACCAGCCGGTGGGCATCGGCCCGGCGGGCATCAATGAAGGCGTCCACCCCGGCCGCCTTGAAGTTCTCTATGGCCTTCCGGTGCAAGGTTTCGTCGATTTCAATGGTGATCAGTTTACCGCCGGTCTGACTCAGCGCCCAGGCCATCCAAATGGCGGAATGCCCCGAGGAGGTCCCGATTTCCAAGGCGCGGGTATAATGATGGCGGAGGATCAGGTCATGCAGGACTTTTCCGTCCTCATAGGGCACATTCCAATCGTGCCACTCCGAGCGCTTGGCATCGAGGAATTTCTGGACTCTCGCATCGCGCTCTGCATCGGTCCCGGCCGGTTGAGCCCATACGGCCAGCAAGGCTCCGACGAGAACGATCCACAGCTCCAGGGCAGCAACCGCTATTGTCGACCGTCCATTCATGAGGTTCCTCGCGACTAGATGACATAGTCCTGAGGCGGTTCGCGACCGGCCCCAACCTTGGCGACCACCAGGGTGATGTCGTCCTCCTGGCGGGCTCCGCGGGTAAAGTCCTTGATGTCGCTGTAGACGGCCTCCAGAATGTCCTTGGCGCCAAGAGCGGCGTGCCGGCGAATGACCTCGCAGAACCTCTCGGTGCCGTAAAAATTACGCTGGCGGTCGAAGGCTTCCCAGATCCCATCGGTGCCGATCGCGATGACCTGCCCGGCTGCGATGTCGGTGTCCAGGTATTCTTCGTAGCGGTACTGGTCGTCCACTCCAAGGGGCAGCCCCTGGCCTCTGAGTTCCCTGAAACGGTCGGTGCCGGGGTCGTATATTAGCGCAGGCGGGTGGCCGGCTGTAACCCAGCGCAGGGACCGGCTGGCCCGGTCGAAACGGATGAACGACAGTGTCATGAAGTGCCCGCTGTCGGACACATCTCGGGCGAGGTGGCGGTTCATCTCCGTTACGATTTGCGCGCTGCCGCCGCATTGAGACGCCCGCATGCGCAGAAAGGCTCGCGCCGTGGCCATCAGCAGCGCGGCCTCAACGCCGTGGCCGGTGACGTCGCCGACAATGATGCTGAAGGCGTCCTGCGGGCAATCCAGGCTCCAAAGAAAATCGAAATAGTCTCCCCCGATTTCGTCGCAACTCAGGGTTCGTCCGGCCACGTCCAATCCATCGATCTTGGGAGTCTCCTGGGGAAGCAGGCTTCTCTGAACTTCGCCGGCTAGCGAAAGCGATCGCTTGTGCTGAGTGAGATCGGTCAGGAATATCATGTTGCCGATGGCGGTGCCCCGGTTGTCTCCCAGTCGGTTCCCGTGCATCAGCACCGGAATCTTCCGGCCGCTGCGTGTGATGAGGCGTCCTTCGAGCTCGGTGAAATCCCCCGCAAACAGGTCTTCCTGATTCATCGTCATGAACTGGCGGTAATCCTCATCTACGAGCGTCAGCAGGCTGCGGCCGAGGATTTCCTCACGGCTGCGCTCGACCATGCGGCAAAAGGACTGGTTGACATCGGTCACGACGAGCTCCCGGTTCATCAAAACAAAGCCTTCGTCCGTGGTCTGGATGATGTGCCGGTATTTTTCTTCAGTCCGGCGGCGCTCGGCATCCGCGCGAAGCCGCTGGAGTTCGGCCGAAGCCCGGGCCGCGAAGATCTGAAAAATGGTCCGGACCCGAGCCTCTTCCGGCATTGGGCGCCGGTCCATAACCGCCAGGTTGCCGATGACCCGACCGTCTCGGTCCAGTAGGGGCGCTCCTAGGTAGCTGGAGGCATTGATGGACTTTAAAACTGAATTTTCGGGGTAGAGCCGGATAAGGTGATCAGGGTAGTGGACCATGCCGGATTGGGAGACGACGGCCTCGCAGGGGGTTCCGGTGATATCGATCAGGAAATCCCTCGTCAGTTTCCCGTCGGCCCAGTAGGCCAGAGCGTGTAGCTGGCGAGTGGCGGCCAGATATTCGGTGACCCAGGCGCTGTAGGTGTTCAACACCTTCGCCAGATTGACCACCAGCGCATCGAAGAAGCCTTCGCCGGTCACGGTGGCCGTTCCTTCCAAAATAATACGCAAAGCCGTGTTTTCGTCGGTGACCCGCAAGGGAGTCGCGAGGGCAGTTCTCATGGTAGTGGACTTCCTGAAAATCAGAAGTGAATGGGTTCAATTTCCCAAGGGACGCTGAGGCCAGGCCGCTTGGGGCATGGACAACATATGTCCAGTTCACAGTGATCGCAAGCGTCCGCGGCAGTGTCGCCTTTGGGCGCCTTGACCTCATAGTGATAAACCAACTACTATGTGGGCAGGTTGAAGAAGTCCGGCGCTAAAGGCCGCGACCAGAGAGCTGGCGCCGGCCGCGCGGACAAACGCTCTGTTCCATCTTTCTTCGCGCTTTGAAAGGGCAGAATCAACCGTGGCCAATCGCAGCGGGCTTCAAATCACCGAACGCATCCTTATCCCCAGCGACGAGATCGAAATCAGCGCCGTAAAGGCGCAGGGTGCGGGTGGTCAGAACGTCAACAAGGTTGCCACTGCCGTTCACCTGCGGTTTGACGTGGCGGCGTCATCGCTGCCCGCGTCCCTCAAGGAGCGCCTTCTAAAGATGAAGGATCACCGCATCACGCGGGAGGGAGTGATCGTTATCAAGGCCCAGCAGCACCGCAGCCAGGAGCAGAACCGGGAAGAGGCCCTGCGTCGCCTCCAGGAATTGGTCTCAGAGGCCGCCGCGGTCCGGCGCAAACGCAGACCCACCCTCCCTACGCGCGGCTCCCAGCTTCGGCGCCTCGACCGCAAGAGCAGAAGAGGGCAGCTGAAGGCAGCCCGCAGGCGGATGCCTGATCACGGCGATTCATAAGGTGGGGTTGTTTCGATATAACTCAGGAGATAACATGATGATCGCAACGTATAGCCCGTGGTTGTTGCTGGCGACCGGCGTGCTGGGGGTTGTGCTGGGGGTCGATCGTACCCTGAAACGTCGCACCCAGGAGAGTAAGCTGCTTCAGGTGGCCGCTTTTCTGGCCGGGGTGGCCTTGCTGGCGGCTCCGGTCGCGCTGGTGTTGCAGGCGGGCCAAGGCGGCCCGCCGGTGTCCGGGGCTTCCGTCCTGCTCATGCTGGCACTGGGCATCTGCTTCACGGCGCGCGGCCTGAAGAGCATACCCTTGGCCTTCATTATTGTGGCCGTCATGGGGACGGGCCTGTTCTGGTTGCTGTCCCAGCTCAAACAGGTCAGCTTCGCCGGCGATGTACCTACCCACACCATCGCCCTGGCGATAGCGATTTTGCTGCTGCTGGTGTTCGGGATCAGTTTCCTCATCGAGAAAACCATCGATCTCGTCCTGGGTCTGCTGAGCTTGGGGCCGGTTGTGTTTATCGTGGGGGCGGCTGCCCTGATCCAGGGTGTTCTCGTCGGCCTGCACATCACCGATCACCACGGTCTCCTGAATCTGCTAACCCGATAGCACGCCATGGCTCGATCGGCTGAACCGGAGAGCAGGCGATCGCCGGCATTGAGTTGCACAAGCAAACCTGCGGCAAGGGCCGTGTCAGCGCACAACCTTCACATTGACAGCTTGGCGGCCGCGTTGGGTTTCTTTCACCTCGAAGGTGACCCGGTCGGACTTGGTCAGCCCAAAGAAGCCATGATCGGCAATGCTAGAGCCATGGAAAAAGATGTCCGCCTGCCCACTCGATTCGATGAATCCATAGTTCTTTTTCTCGTTAAACCACTTGACAACCCCTTCCTGCATGCTCGTTCGCTCCTTTCTAAACGCATCGGATTTCGTCGGGTGTTCGCAAAAAAAGCAGAGCCACCTCCGACTCTGCCACTAAAGTCCGATGCGGACACAGTTATGTCAGGAAGTGTTATTTGTCCTTGGGACGTCGACCCCCTGATGAGGATCCGCGGGATAACCGGTGCCGAGGTTCCATGGCGCATCACTAAACAAACTATTGGGTCTAAATCCCCACTTGTCAATCTTAAAAAGCCGTTTCATCTCCGCACTCTGCGAAGGCCGGCTCCAGGCGGCTCTCTGGCGGAATCCTGCCGCATGATTATGTTAGGCCGCAAGCGTCGATGAACACGTAAACCGCCATCCGGAGGCAAACATGATCCAGATCACACCCAAGGCAGCCGCGTATATCGCCGAGCGCGGCAGTCATCTCACACTCTATTCCAAAACCCTTTCCGGTTGATGCGGCAGTCGCCAAGTCCCTGCGGTCCGCATGGGAAAACCACCGATTAACGGCCCCGAGCGGTTCGAGGAGATCTCGATCCAGGGCGTCACCGTATGGAAGTCGAATTCGGTTTACCCTGCGTCTCCGGATCAGCCGATCACTCTCGACGTTTGGAGTTTGTTCTTTGTCGGCAAACACGTGGTGGTGAAGAATGCGCGCTGACCCCCCTTATGATGACGAGTTGTACCCAAACCACAAAAGCTGCTTGACCAACGCCCTTCGAATTTGCTAATCTACAGTTGCTTACCATCTGCGCTAACCTCCAGCCATGAGAGGTCGGCCATGGTGCAACTATAAAAATGCCCCCATCTCTGATCGCGAGGATGGGGGTTTATTTTTTTTGCGAGGTGCGGGCCATGAGGAAGGCAAGCAACCGGCAGGTGTTGGAGGAGCTCTTGAGCATAGCGGATATCCGGATCGACGGACCGCGGCCATGGGATGTGCGCGTCCTGAACGAGCAGTTTTTTGAAAGAGTTCTTGCGGGGGGATCCCTGGCGCTGGGTGAAAGCTATATGGACGGGTGGTGGGAGTGCGAAGCCTTGGACCAGCTTTTCGACCGGGTGCTGAGCGCCGGGCTGGATCAAAAGGCTCGACGGTCCCTGCCGGTTTGGTGGGCCGGGTTCAAGTGCCGAGTGGCGAACCCGCAGCGCCCCTCCCGGGCTTTTGATATCGGAGAGCACCATTACGATATCGGCAACGAACTCTTCAGCATCATGCTGGACGACCGGATGAATTACTCCTGCGCCTATTGGGAAAACGCTGCCACGCTGGATGCCGCGCAGGAGGCCAAACTGGATCTCATCTGTCGCAAGCTGCAGATCCAGCCGGGTCTGCGGCTGCTGGACATCGGGTGCGGCTGGGGAGGGCTGGCGCGCTATGCGGCTGAAAAACACGGCGCCTGCGTGAGGGGTATCACGGTGTCCCGGCAGCAAAGCGATTTTGCCCGACGATACTGCACAGGCCTGCCCGTGGATATCGCGCTGCAGGATTACCGCGGACTGCAGGATACATTCGACCGCATCGTCTCGGTCGGCATGTTCGAGCACGTCGGGGTCAAGAACTACCGAACTTACATGGAAGTGGTTCATCGCAGCCTGAAGCCGGGCGGCCTGTTTCTGCTCCACACCATCGCGGGCAACACGTCCGTCCACACCTGCGAGCCCTGGGTGAGTCGCTATATCTTCCCGAACTCCATGCTCCCCTCGGCCCGGCAGATCACTGCGGCAGCCGAGGGACTATTCGTGCTGGAAGATTGGCAAAGCCTGGGTCCGCATTACGATCGCACGCTGATGGCCTGGCACGCCAATTTCGTGAACGGCTGGGAGCGCATCAAGGCGGCCTATGGTGAGCGCTTTTTTCGCATGTGGACTTACTTCCTCCTGGCCTACGCCGGGAGCTTCCGGGCCAGGTCCAATCAAGTGTGGCAGATCGTTTTCTCAAAAGGCGGCCTGCGGGGCGGCTATCGCAGTATCCGCGTCTGACCGACCTGATTGCCTTCAACGGCGTTGGCATGGTATAAATTACATATTCGAACCAGTCGGTCGATCCAGGTTGCTCTAAATGTTCAACCCATGATGGAAAGGACGGGCCGTGCATCTTCGTAAGCGAGTTCTGGTGACGGGCGGTGCGGGTTTCCTGGGCTCATTTCTCTGCGAGCGGTTGCTGCAGGACGGCTGCGACGTCATCTGCTGCGACAATTTCTACACCGGCACCAAGCGCAACATCGCCTCCCTGCTGAGCAACCCATACTTCGAGGT
>JBLMXM010000258.1:0-9989 GCA_050257775.1 Hyphomicrobiales bacterium | reverse complement strand
CAGCGACCGCTTTGTCTCGGACTGGGAGAAGAAGACCGGGTTAGACTGGAAAGAATGGTCCAAGTAAATTTTCTGGCTTAACCTCAAATAATCTTTTTGGGATTAATCGGGGCGGCTTTGTATTAAGCACAAGTTCAAGGCACGCGAATCCCGCGGAGCGAGGCGTACTTTGAGTACGCCGCAGCGGCTGCGGGATGAAGCGCAACCCCGAAATTGGGCTTATTACGAAGCCGCCCTTATTTGGCCCATTCTTTCCAGTCGAGCCCGGTCTTCTTCTCCCAGTCCGAGACAAAGCGGTCGCTGAAGAAGCTGTGCAGCTTCTGAAGCAACCGTTGCCACCCCGTGGCGAAATCGTACTTCAGAACATCTTCCAGAAACGGAACGATGTCGGCCAGTTTTTCCTTAGGCAGGAAGGCGTAAGCCTTCATGTCGTGAGAACGCTTCAATGCTTCGGGCGTGAGGGCGTGGGCCGTCAACATTGCCACTCTGAAATTGCGCTTGACCGCCGTCTCCAGCAGGTCGAACCCGCGCACTCCCATGATATCCAGCACCACCAGGTCATACGGGTTGGCTTCCAGGAGGGTCAAGGCGTCCTCGTAATTCCCGGCCTTTTCAATCCGGCACCGGGGTGCCTCCGCCAGTACCAGCTCCGCGAGGCTATCCAACACGTCCGGCTCGTCGTCGACGGCCAGCAGACGTTTGCCATTCAGTATCGACTCGGCCATAATTTCTCTTCCTTCTCGTTCAAGTCAGTCTCCGCTTTCTCCCGCCTAAAGCGTCTTTGAAATGCCGGCCTCCGAGGTCCATCACGTCGGAGACATTAATTTCAATCATCTTGAGGCTGGCGAGCATCCGCTCGGCGTTCCGGGCCACCGCCGGGAAATCTTCGCCCAGGCGCTTGAGCTCTTCGACGGCCTTGCGGGCGGATTGGATGTTCAGATTCAGCTTCTTCATGTCGACTGCGGATGGCATACTCTCAATCCTGCTCCAAGGTTGCTGAACGCATAATAGGTTATCTCTTTCGATGGTTTTGTAAAGAGGCCAACATCCAGGCGCTTGAGCCCTTCGGAACGAGGCGTACTTAAAGTACGCCCCGTGACTGCGGGGCGACGTGAAACGCAAAAATTGACCTATTTACGGAGGCAGCAAGGTTATTCAGTTTTTCTGTTGCGCAAGTCCTTGAATCGTTTCGCCTTGACCTCGTAACGCGGCAGGCTGCCGCAGCCGCAGATCTCCAAATCGTAGCGCAGGTTGGTCTTCAGGCGCAACTGGTCCTCCAGCTCGGACTGGATCCACGCACACTGGTCCTGTGCCTCGGGCAGGACTTCGACCCGCAGCTGGATGGTCTCGACGTCGTCGATCCTATCTACGATCACCTCGTATTCGTCTCCCAGGCCCTTGATACCGCGCACCACCTCCTCGATGGCGGACGGGGCCAGCAGCACGCCCTTGACCTTGGTGATGTCATCCGCCCGGCCCACCACCCCGCCCTGGATCACCCGGAAGGACCGCCCGCAGGGACAGGGCTCGGCGGCCCATTCGATCACATCCTTGGAGTCGAAACGCACGCACGGCTGGGCCTGGCGGTCGAAGGCCGTGATGACCATTTTGCCCCGGCGGCCCGGTTCCTCTATGCTCCGGCCGGTCTCGGGATCGATAATTTCCACCAGGAACATGGCTTCGTTCACGTGCAACCCGCCGGGTTGCGCTGTGCACTCATAGGACCAGGCGCCGATTTCGGTGGCCCCGGCATGATCGTAGACCTTGGCGCCCCAGGCTTCTTCGAGGCGTTTTTTGGTGCTTGGAATGCTGGCCCCGCATTCTCCGGCGCAGGTGATCTTGTTGATCGTCAAGCGAGCCGGGTCTATGCCCATTTTCAGCCGCGCCGTCTCGGCCATGCCGAGAAGATAGGTCGGGGTCCCCATCATGGCCGTAGCCCGGAGCTCCTGGACCTTCAGAACGCGGGCCTTGGTGTCCAGCACGCCGCCGGGGACTACTTCACAGCCAATTTTTTCGGCGGCGTAGTGGCCGGCCCAGAAGGCCACGAACACGTTGTAGCCAAACGGGATGAATACCCGGTCGCTGGGCCGGTAGCCCTGCGCCCAGAGAATGTAAGACCAGCACTCCGCCCACCATTCCCAGTCCTGCCAGGTATCCGGCTGGTACACCGGCTGGCCGGTGGTGCCGCTGGTTTGGCGGAAGACCGTTACCTCGTCAAGAGGCACGCACAAGGCATCGCCATAGGGATAAGGATCTTTGCTCTGGATCTGCCGCATCATCGCCTTCTCCACGGTGGGCACCCGCCGGATGTCGTCGAGCGTCCGGATGTCATCAGGCGATAACCCGGCTTCCTGGTAAAGGCTGCGATGAAATTTCGAATGAGTGTAGGCCCAGCGGAAAATGCGCTGAAATTTCTTCAGCTGAAGCTCGCGCAGTATTTCCCTGGGAAGGGTTTCAAGGATGGGGTTCCAATAGGGTTGAGTGTAATTCATGACAATTCATCAGAGCAGATAAGTGTTGAGCCGATGAGCACGTCTTGTTCCTGTATCCGAAGAACCCTTCAAAGTCAATGTACTTGACAGACGGCGGTTGCGATGATGAAAAGAGGGAGGTCCGGCGGCTTTCGGGCCGGAAGACTCGCGGAAGGATCACCCGGGATGGCCCTCGAACGCATGATCGACCGTTTTCGGTTGCGGGTGTCTCAGCGGCGGGAAGCCCGCGTGCTGAAGCGGCAGAAAGAAGAGGCTCTGGCGCAAGCGATCGATCGGGTGGTCCAGGTGAGCGCTCCGGTCGTGTGCTCCCTGCGGGACTGCCGGCGGGATCTTCGATCTCCGGTCGACAACGCCCTCCGGTATATCGACCAGACCATCGACGCGATCCCGGGCCCCGTTTCGCTTTCCCCTGAAAAGTGGGACCAGGATCCGCTCCTGAAGGCGCTCTTCGTGACTCCCGACGAGGTGAGTTACCTATTGGTGGGAGATCCGCGCCTGAAACCGTTTTTCGCCCAGCCGCAGGCGGCCCGGGCTTTCGCCCTTCTGACCGCGACCAAGGTGGAGCGCACCATCTTCGCCCCGGCCGTGGAAGGCGAGATCGTGAGGCGCGACGTCCCCCAGACGGCCGTTGAATTTCACGACCTCCGCATTCTCGATCCGGCCGCGACCGAGGCCGCCACCCGCTTTGCCTTGAAGGATCGAGCCTTGAACGCCCTGGTGGCCCAGGTTCTTGAACGCCTGCTGCAGATTCGAGCCCTCAAGGACGAACTAAAAGAACACCAG
Source organism: Hyphomicrobiales bacterium (assembly GCA_050257775.1). Taxonomy (GTDB): domain Bacteria; phylum Desulfobacterota; class Desulfobacteria; order Desulfobacterales; family SpSt-501; genus SpSt-501. Next base: position 6,714 of record JBLMXM010000258.1, on the reverse strand, counting down.
CGCATCCTGTCCATCCAGCTGAAGATTCAGCAGACCCGGACGCACAGCCTGGACGAGCTGATAACGGAGGACCGCGAGGCCGAACCCTCGGCACCCGCAGGGCTGCAAGTACTGGCGGATATCGACCGGCAGATCCAAGACCTCGGAAAGGAGTCGGACTCGCCTGCAGACTATCTGCGCCAACTGATGACTGTGCTGAACGCTCCCCAGGAGGTTTTGACCGTGGTCCCGGTCGCCATGCGGCTGAACTGGATGGGAGTCCGGCAGAACGACGCATCCGGGGCCTGCGACCGGGACATCTGTCTGGCCGAGGTGAAGCTCCAAAACCGTTTGAGACGCGTAGCGGTAGTGGTCAGCATCAACCGGAAGGATTATCTGAGGTGATGAGCGCAACTTCGATTGCTTCGAGGTAAGAGCAGCATTGACGAACCACCGCGGCCTTGTTTATCTTAGGTGCTATGGCAGACCGAAAAAACCAGACCCCCGATGAGATCATCGCCGCCGCCCGGCGCGAACGGGCACTTAAGGAAACCACCTACCGCGAGCGCGCGCTCAAGCTCTTCCCGCACGTCTGCGCCCGCTGCGGCCGCGAGCATTCGGGCAAGCGGCTGCGGGAGCTGACCGTCCACCACAAGGACCACAACCACGACAACAATCCGCCCGACGGCAGCAATTGGGAACTGCTCTGCATCTACTGCCACGACAACGAGCATGCGCGCGACCAGGTGGCGGAGTGGTATGCGGGGGAGGCTTCGCGGGATACCAAACGACCGGCCGGCCTCGACAGCCCGTTGGCGAAGCTGGGAGAGCTGCTGAAAGAAAAGAAATAAGGGAGACTACCCCATGGCAACCGCTCCGGATTTCTACAACCCCGATCGGATCGGATCCCTGTTTCACCCGGATCTGGCGGCCATCGCTGCCCGGGCCGAGACCGCGGGCCTGCCGCCGGCCGACCAAGACTCTCATAAGCTGATGCTACTGATCGTCGACATGCAGGTCGATTTCTGCCACGCCCAGGGGGCGCTCCATGTTCCCGGCGCCCTCGACGACATCCGGCGGCTGATTGAATTCATCTACCGCAATGCCGAGCGCATCACCCGCATCACCTGCTCGCTGGACTCGCACTACCCCTTTCAGATTTTCCACCCGGCCTGGTGGGCGGACTCGGCCGGGAGGCACCCTGCGCCCTTCACCATCATCGCCTCCGAGGACGTGGAGAATGGCCGCTGGCGGCCGGTGTTTCAGCCCGACTGGTCCCGCGAGTACGTGCACCGGCTGCAGCGCGAAGCCAAGAAGCAGCTGACCGTCTGGCCCTACCACGTGCCCATCGGAGGTGTGGGCAACGCCCTGGACCCGGAGCTCTGGTCGGCCGTCTTCTGGCATGCGATCGCCCGCCGCAGCCAGCCGGTCTGGATGACCAAGGGCGGCATCCCGCACACGGAACACTACTCGATTTTGAAACCGGAGATCGAACTATCCGACGAGCCCCAAGGGGGGCTTAATCGGGGCTTCATCCGTTCCGTGGAGGAGTTCGACGCCCTGCTCATCGCGGGGGAGGCCGAAAGCCATTGTGTGCTGGAAACGGTAGAGGATCTGGTGGAGGTCTTCCGCAGCCGGTCGGACCAGCTGGCGAAGATCCGCATTCTCACGGACTGCACCTCGCCGGTGCGGCACCCGCAGATCGACTTTCATGCCATCGCCCAAAAGCGTTTCCAGGAGTTCGCCGCCCGGGGCGTGAAGCTGACGACCAGCACCGATCCGCTTTAAGAAAACTGTTGTCGCCAAAGATGCAAACCGGTATGAATAGCCCGAGCCAAGTCAAAGACCACCCGTGAATCGGGTGACTCAAATTTTCGGCCCCAGACCGAAAAAGCAAAAACACGTCAGTGCTTCGAAGGTGCACCGGCAACCGCGTGCATAGCAGGCAGGCTGTAAAGCCAAAACAAGGTTTCCTCGAAAGCTCACTTATATGCAAAAGGAAGCGGGCAAGGGCGTGCGCAAGGTCGGGCTCTACGTCAAGAAGGATGCCCGGGCCGCCGGCAAAGCAGACGAGTTCGCCCATTGGCTGAAGTCGCGCGAAGTCGAGGTGATCCGCAAGATCAGCCCCGGCACGCTCAGCCGGGGGTCCGGAACCGGGCCAGCCAAGCCGCCGAAAGATCTCTTCTGCGTGTTCGTTCTCGGAGGCGACGGCACCTTCCTGAGCGCCGTGCGCTGGATCGGCGACCGGGAGATTCCGCTGATGGGGGTCAAGTTCGGCGATCTCGGTTTTTTGGCGGAGATTGCGGAGGAAAACCTCTTTGAAGCAGCCGACCGCGTGTTGAAGGGTGAGTATCGGATCGCCGACCGCATGCGGCTCGATGTGCAGGTCAGCCGTAGGGGCAAGTCCCTCATCCGGGAAACGGTCTTGAACGACATCGTCATCACCCGCGGGGCCCTGGCGCGTCTGGCCAACCTCATCACCCACATCAACGGGCACTACCTCACCACGTTCCGGGCCGACGGCCTCATCATTTCCACCCCAACCGGCTCCACCGCGTACTCCCTGGCCGCCGGCGGACCGGTCATTCACCCGAAGGTTCCCGGTCTCATCATCACGCCCATCTGCCCGTTCACCCTCACCAACCGGCCGCTCATCGTGCCGGACGAGGTGGAAATCAGCATCCGCCTGGACAAGGATTCGGCCGACATCGTCCTGACCCTGGACGGCCAAAAGGGCCTGGACATCACGGACAAGGACCTGATCAGCGTCCGCAAGAGCAGCCACCCCGTGCACCTGATCCTGCTGCCGGACCGGCACTACTTCGACGTGCTCAAGGCCAAGCTGCGCTGGAGCGGCGGCCGCGTTTGAAAAAAGGCCTGCCGCATAGTGCAACGGGCACAGATTAAAATGTCGTGAAGTCCTAATACCGGCATGCGCTCTGGTGGTCAAAGCCAACGCAGCCAAACAGGCCCCAAGTTCATTCATCCCCGTTATCAACCATTCAGATGTCAACTTCAGAACACCACTTACTATGGGCATGAAGCATATATCCGCCAAATCACCGAGAGAGCATTTCTGAAATAGTTTCTGCCAATCTCAGGAGTCGATGCCCCCCTAATTCCTCGAAAAACCCTATAAAGCTGTAATTCCCCGAATCGATATTCTAGATCTTCTAACCCCAATCTCCCCTTCACGGAGGCATGATTCGACATGGGCACGGAATCTACTCCTCGGGCATCATTTTAGATTTTTCGCTGGGTGAGTCTGGTCGCTTGCCAAAACGCTCTATCAGTGCATACAATACTGTTCAAGCGACTTGGTACTTACCACCGGAGGCTGGCGTACGTGATCGACCTGTTGTCGGAATCTTCAGTATCTCTCTGTTCTGCCTGATTATCGCCTGTGCTGCTCCGACCTCTCCCCTGGCACCCGCCAGCCCGACACCCGCGCGCACTCCTGCCCAACCTACCAAGAGCGAAAGGGGCCGGGTCGTGGAAGAGGAGATCGTTCCTCTTATGCAAGGGGGGCGGTACCAGGATGCACTGCGGCTCGCGCAGGAACGGGTCGCGACCAGCGAGCAGGAGTCCGGCCCGAACAGCCTGCAGACGGCCGCCTGGCTGAACAAGCTCGGGATTCTCTGCAACCTCACCGGTGACTATGACCGGGCCGAGCAGGCCTTCCTGCGCTCGCTCGAGATCAAACAGAAATCCCGTCGCACCCATAGCCAATCGATAGCCGTTACTCTGTTACACCTCTTAGATCTATACATCACAAAGGGCGACTACCCCCGGGCCGAGCAGCTTCTGCAGCAGGCGCTCGATATCAGGGTCAAGGCGCTGGGCTCCGACCACCCGGATGTGGGGCAGGTGATGGCCCATCAGGGCCGGTTGAAGATGTTCCTGGGCGAATACGCCGCGGGCGAGGCTTTAAATCAGCGCGCTCTCGATATGACCGAGCGCGCCTACGGACCTGATGCGAACTCGCAGGTGGCGGCCTGTCTGGACAACCTCTCCGAGATCCGACGCCGCATGGGGGATCTGCCGACAGCCGAGGGATATCTCCGGCGTGCCCTGGCTATCCGGGAAAAGCCGCCGCGGCCCGATCATCCGCTGCTGGCACGCGAATGGAACAACCTCGCGCAGATTGCAGTCGAGCAGGGAAAATACGCGCAGGCGGAAGCCGACTATACCACCGCCTTAAGCGTTTACGGGCGATCGGTCGGAACCGACCACCCGGCCGCGGCGCACGCTATGAGCAACCTGGCCGCGCTGTACACGGCGCTCGGCAATTACTCGCGCTCCGAAACCTTGCAGCGACAGGCCCTCGAGATCTTCGAGGCGACCTATGGCCCGTACCATTTCCGGGTGGCTAAGGCCGTGGAAAAGACCGGTGCGCTAAAGGCTGTCGCAGGCGACCACACTGCCGCATTGCAATGCTACCGTCGGGCGCTGGACATAGTTGAGATAACCCTCGGCTCGGCGCACCCTGAAGCGGCGAACTGCCTCGACGGGATGGGGAGCGCTTTGTTAGCGCTCGGGAATTATTCCGAGGCTGGCGAATTCTACCGGCGCGCCTTGAGCATCCGAGAGCAGGCATTCGGCAGCACCAATATCCATGTGGCCCAGAGCCTGCTGAACCTGGCCCGGTTCGCGCAGGCCGCCGGGGAATTCGGCCAGGCCCAGACTTTTGCCCTGCGAGCGCTGAGCATCAACGAATCCGCTTTCGGCCCGAACCATCCACGGGTGGCCGCATGCCTGGAAATCCTGACGAAGCAGCGCGCGGCCCTGCACGACTATGCGGGCGCCTTCGAGTACGGCCTTAGGATCCAGGCGGTGAACCAGGCCGTAATCGACCAAGCCATGGACCTGCCGTCCGAAGACTTGAAATTGAGATACCTGACCACAAGGGAGCAGAGCCTGCACACCTTCATGAGCCTCGTGGCGCAGCATCTGGCCGGGCAGCCCTCCGCCGTTAGATCAGTGTTCGATGTGTGGCTCAAACGCAAGGGGCTCATACTCGACTCCCAGAAACGCCTCTACGAAGGGCTGCGCGACCGCGGAGACTCCGAGGCGCTGAAGACGTTCCAGGAACTCGAGGCTATCCGTGCGCGGATGTCGACGCTCGCGTTCAGCCCGTCAGAGCAGGTGAACGCGGACGTCTACCGCCGGCAGATGGAAGCGCTCGAACTCGAGAAGGAAAAGCTGAACCAAAAGCTGGTGCACCTGAGTCGGGAGTTCGCGCTGCAGAGGAAATTTACCGAAGCGGATGCGGAGACGATCGCCGCGACGCTGCCCGCACGGACGGCGCTTGTCGAGTTCGCCCGGGTTAATACGTACAATTTCGACTCCCGGGGACGCAGGGGGCGCTGGCTGCCGGCCAGGTACCTGGCCTTCGTGCTGCATGCGGGGCACGGAGGGGACGTCCACATGGTTGACCTCGGCGATGCCGGAGCAATCGATGATGCGGTGACCCGTCTCAAGACTGAAATCGCCTCGTTGCGCAAGGCCGCCTCGGGAAAAGACGAGTTCGCGCAGCAGCTCTATCAGCTCGTATTCCGGCCACTCGAGACCGAGCTCGGGACGACCCGGGATATCTTCCTCGCTCCGGACGGCAACCTCAACCTGATCCCCTTCGAAGTGCTCAGGGGGCGCGACGGTCGATTCCTCATCGAGGACTATACGTTTAACTACCTCGCGGCCGGCCGAGACATCCTGGCGTTCAAACAGGTCGCGGGCCGCACAGGCACTCCTCTGCTGATGGGCGATCCGGACTTCGATCTTGGGGCAGGACCACGTGACGCCGCTCTGAAAACGCTCGCCCTGAAAGGCTCCGACGAAGGGGAAGAGGCCCGTCGATCGCCTCCGGTGCGCGGCATGCATTGCGAGCGGCTGCCCGGCACGCGTGACGAGATTCTGGCCATCCGCCAGCTTCTCGGGACCGCCGGAACCGAGTCGTATTTAGGTGCGGAGGCGCTCGAGGAGGTGTTACAGGCACACAGCTCGCCGCGGATTCTCCATCTGGCGACACACGGTTTCTTCCTCGAAGACGTCGCGCGTACGGATGCGGCCGGGGGCGAATTGCAGTCCGGCGAGCGGGGCATCGTGGAAGCCGAGGCCGGACCAGCTTTGGCCGTCACCGCCGCTATAGGCGTGCAAATTCAGAACCCGTTGCTCCGTTCCGGCATAGCACTGGCCGGGGCGAACCGCGAGGGCGCTGACGCAGCGGGCGGCGCCGGCATCGTGACTGCCGAAGAGATCCTGGGAATGAACCTCTGGGGCACCGAGATGGTCGTACTCTCGGCGTGCGAGACGGGGCTGGGTGAAGTACACACCGGCGAGGGCGTTTACGGTTTACGGCGGGCTTTTACGCAGGCTGGGGCGAAGAGCATGGTCATGAGCATGTGGTCGGTGCCGGACGCGGAGACCAAAGAATTGATGATCGAGTTCTACCGCGGCATCCAATCCGGTAAGCTGAATCGATGCCAGGCGCTGCGTCAGGCTGCGCTGAAGGAGATGGCCGCGACCAAACAACGCCGCGGTGAGGCGAACGCCTTTTACTGGGGGGCTTTCGTGTTCATGGGGGAACCCTGAGCCCCGTCGCGCCATAAGAGGACCTGAATCAGGCTTTCCGCCTTATTGAGAGATTTCGGCGATTTAACTCTCGAATGGCTTTTTGGTCGTGTTGATCAGCTAAGCTCCACCATCCAACCGCCCCCGATGATTCGACGCAGGCAC
>JBLMXM010000257.1:0-5637 GCA_050257775.1 Hyphomicrobiales bacterium | reverse complement strand
GGTTTTCCCGGCCAACGTCTATTTTTCAGCATTCGACGAGCAGTTCAACCGCATCCCGGCGCGGGTGATGCGCGAGAAGATCGACGACCTCCGGGACCACCTGCGGCACCTGGTGTGGGGCAAGCAGCGGCGGAGAGTCGATCTGCACTATATCCTGGGCTACAATCTCAAGATCATGTCCGCAGACGAAATCATCAACCGCACGTTTGAAGTCTTCGCCGCCCTGGAGCACCCGATCACCTCGCTGGACGGCGACACTTTCGTTGTACACAACCACGACGTGGCCATGCAGTACCGGAACCACGTAGCGCATTTCTTCGAACCACCCAAGAAATAGACTTGTGGAGACCCAATCATGACTACCCCTAACAAGGTCGCAATTGTCACCGGCGCGGGTTCTGGCATCGGCAAGGCGGTGGCCCTCGCCTTACTGCGCGACGGATACCGGGTGGCGCTGGCCGGGCGCCGGCGGGAGCCGCTCGAGCAGACGGCGGCGCAGTCGGGGGAGACGGCTCGGACACTGGTCATACCGACCGATGTGAGCGATCCGGCATCGGTGCAAGCGCTCTTTGCGGCTGTGAAGAAGAGCTTCGGACGGTTGGATCTGCTCTTCAACAACGCCGGCATATTCGTCCCCGGCCTGGAAATCGACGAACTCTCGGTCGAGCAGTGGACGGCGACCGTGGACATCAACCTCACCGGTTCTTTCCTGTGTGCGCGCGAAGCCTTCCGGATGATGAAGACCCAGGACCCGCGCGGCGGGCGGATCATCAACAATGGCTCGATCTCCGCCCATGCCCCAAGACCGAACTCCGTGGCTTACACCGCGACCAAGCATGCCATCACCGGGCTGACGAAGTGCTTATCCCTCGATGGCCGCCGCTACGACATCGCCTGCAGTCAGATCGACATCGGCAACGCCCGCACGGAGCTGGCGGCCCCCATGGCCAAGGGGGTGCCGCAGGCGAACGGCCAGACCGCGATTGAGCCACTGATGGACCTTGCCCACGTGGCCAGCGCGGTGGTCTACATGGCGAGCCTGCCGCTCGACACCAACGTGCAGTTCATGACCATCATGGCGACGAAGATGCCCTTCATCGGGCGGGGATGAACCCGGCCGCTCCCCGGCGTTGAGCCTTTCTCCACCCGGCATTGCTGCGGTCTTTGACTAACTCCATTCTTCCCCCCTTGACGCGACCCATCGCTGTCGTAAGTTCACCGTAAATCCGCACTGAATTAAAAGGAGGCAGACGTGAGCTCAAAGAATGTGGCCGAGAGCGGCTCGGGCCGGCTGCAGTTGCGACACGGCGTGAAGCAGGGTTACCCGGATGTGCTGACGGCCGCAACGCTCGACGCGCTGGAGGCCCTAGCGGGATTCAACCGTGAGCGGCAGCGGGTCATGCGCGAACGCATCCACAGGCGGGCCGTGCGCTTCCGCGAAGGGCGCCGGATCGCCTTCCTCGACCGCGCCGCTACCATCGCGCGCACGCAGCTCACCGTACAGCAGGCGCGCGAGGGCCGCTTCGAAGGTTCGGAGATCCCCCACGACCTCCAGCGGCAATGGGTGCAGGGCACCGGCCCCGCCACCAGGCCGCGCTCGAGCGTGGGGGCGGGCCTCCGCAACGTCGCCTTCGCACTGCTTTCCGGCGCCGACGGCTGGATGTTCGACGGCGAGGACGCACTCGGCCAGGTCGACACCATGTCGCTCGACAACCAGCGCAATCTCAAGATCGCCCTGGCGCGCCAGGAGCCCTTCCCGGCCGTTGCCGAGACCGTGGCAGCGGAAATCAACGTCTGGGCCAAGGGCTTCTTCGGCCGGGAGACTATCTCGGACTGGAAGAAGCAGCTGGATTTCACCACCCGGATCTTCCGTCCCCGGGGGCTGCACCTCGACGATCGGCACGTGCGCGACCGCGACGGCTCCGGCTTTGCTGCTTCGATCGTGGACTCCGTGCTCTACGTGGTTAACAACCACCAGACCCTGCGGGGCGAAGGCCGCTCCATCGCCCTCTATCTGCCCAAGATCCAGACCGCCGAGGAGGCCTCGTTGTGGAACGACATCCTCTCCGCCCTGGAGCTGCACATCGGCCTGCCGGCGGCCACGGTGAAGGTGTACGTGCTGGTCGAGCAGCTCGAAGCCTGCTACCAGCTGATGGAAATCCGCGCCGCGCTGGGTCGCCGCTTTGTCGGCTTCAACACCGGCCGCTGGGATTACATCAACAGCGTCGCCGATGCTCTGGCCTGGGACCCGGGCTTCCACAACCCCAACATCGACGCCATCACCATGAAATACGGCTACATGCGGATCTACGAGGACCGCGTGCGGCGCGCGGTCAACACGCCCGACCGCAACGGCAACTTCGCCCTCTGGCAGGGGGGCATGCAGGCTAACATCCCGGTAGGCTCGGAGAAGGGGATCGCGGTCGGCATGAGGCGCGCACTGGCCGGCGGCGAGAGCGAGCAGAAGGCGGGCGCCAGCGGCAAGTGGGTGGCGCACTGGAAGATGGTTCACATCGTGCGGCCGATCTGGGAGAAGGCCGGGGCCGCCAACCAGCTGGGCCGCGCCTTCCCGCCGCTCACTTACACGCAGAAGGACGCCGACGACCTGGTGCTGCTCGAGCCCGCGCTACGCTCGGTGCGGGGCGCCCGCGACCTGCTCTCGATCGCGCTGCAGTACGGCAACGCCTTCGGCCGCGGCTTTCAAGCAGCGGCGCTCAAGCCGGCCGACTACTTCGGCAACGAGGACGAGCTCTACCTGATGGAGGACATGGCCACCGGCGAGATCCGCCTGAGCATTCTCTGGGAGTGGCTCCACAAGCAGGCCCGCTTCACTGCGGACGACGCGGCGACCGGCATGAAGGCCGGCGACCCGTTCACGCCTGCGTTCTTCGACCGGCTGATGGCGGAAGAGTACGCGAAGCTGCGCCAGGCGGGGAACCGGGATGTCCACGACGACTCGAAGGACACGACGTTGCCGATCGCCCGTGAGATTGTCGATCGCTATGTCAAGAATCCGGTCAAGCTGCCGTGGTACATCGACCTGCTCAACCTTAACCTGAACAACCACGACCTCGGCCGAGCTCGGCAGCGCATCGAGGCCTACCTTGCCGCCTTCGGCGCCGACGGCACGCGACTGACCGATAACCCGGATTTTAGCGCGCCGTAACGCATTGGGTCTCAGGTCTCAGGGTTCGGAGTTCAGGGTTCAGGACTCCGGGCAGGGAACGCCAGAGTTACCATCCTCCCTCCGCCCGTACGGATCGGGCCGGGGCGACCGAAGCCTGGCAGCTTTCGCTCCCCTGAACCCTGAACACTCACAAGCTCAAGGTGACGCTGTCTATTAATCGACGATCCGCCGGGTCCATCCGATCTGTTCGTCACACCAGAGAGCCACCGCAAGCACAAGGCCGTCGAAGGACCTCGACCCCACGACCTGGAGGCCGAGGGGCAGCCCGGCGGGACCCAGCCCGGCGGGGATGGTTACCGCGGGCACGCCGCACAGCGACCAGATGGTGCAAAAGGTGGGATCTCCGGTTTGAGTCAGGTCTTTGGGCGCCTCGCCGGGAGTGGGAGGCGTGATGACCCCATCGAAGGAACGCAGAAAAGCGTCCAACTCCTGCGAGAGTTGACCCTGCCGCTCCAAAGCCCGAGCCAGCGCGGAGTCGGTAATGCCCATCCCCTCGTCGATAGCCGCGTTCAGGCGAGGGCTAAGCCTCTGGCGTTCGCGGCGCTGCAACTCCGCGAAAACCCGTGCCCCCTCGCCGTAATAGACGGTCCGGTGCAGGGTGTGGGCTTCTTCGAACGACGGCGGCAGTTCCTGTTCCTGCACCTCGGCTCCGGCCGCGCGCAAACGAGCCGCCATGTTCAGAAAATGCTCCTGGGCGTTCGCATCAGCCTGGCGCCACACCGGGGAGCGCACGGCCGCCAGTCGCGGGGGGCGACTCAAGGGGACCACCTCGTGCGAGATCCCCCCGTGCTGCGTTTCTTTGGCCGGATCATCATTGCCCTTTCCCACCAGAACCGCCGCCAGGAGGGCCGCATCGGGCACGCTGCGGGCGAAAACGCCGGCCTGGTCCAGACTGGGGCTGAAGGGGTGCACGCCGTCAAGGGAAATGCTCCCCGCGGTCGGCTTGTACCCGACAACCCCGCAGAAGGCCGCAGGCCGGATCACGGAACCGTTCGTTTGGGTGCCAACCGCGCCGCTGAGGAACCCCATGGCCACCGCCGCCGCAGATCCGCTGGAAGATCCTCCCGGCGTATGCTTCGGGTTCCACGGGTTGCGGGTCTTTCCCGGGAAGAAAAAGGCGAACTCCGTGGTGACGGTCTTCCCCAGCACAAAGGCGCCCGCGGCCTCCATTTGCCGGACCAGACTCGCCGAACCGGCTGGAACGTAGCCATCGAAGATGGGCGACCCCATGCCGGTGGGGATGCCCCGGGTCTCCACGATGTCCTTGATCCCGACCGGAATGCCGTGAACGGGCCCCAGGGTCACTCCGGAACGCACCCGTCGGTCGGCCTGGCGCGCGAGATCCAGGGCGCTCGCCGGATCGATCCACTGGAACGCCTGAACCGTGTGCTCGCGCTCTGCGATGCGCTCAAGCAGGCCATGGGTCAAATCCTCGCTGCTGAGATTGCCCCGGCGGATGGCCTCGGCGGCTTCGGCCAACCCCATACGGTAAAGAGGTGTTGCGCTCACGGCATCCCTCCCATCAGATCTGACTGAAATGTACAACAGAATGTTGAAAAACAAGCACCAGGCCGTCAGCCGAGACGCGGGGCGCCTTGGAAAGCGCTGCATATCGCACATGATATGTGAGCATTTACAAAAGCCGTACAACGCCGGATCACGGCCTGAGGCGCTGTTTTTTTAGGGATTCAGAAGATTGGGTGGTTTTCCCGTGGTCAGGGCAGCCACCAGGTTCTGAGCGGCGAGCATCGCCATGGCGTGGCGCGTGGCCGCGGAAGAGCTGGCGATGTGCGGCGTCAGGACCACGTTCTTCAGGCCAAGGAAGGCCGGGTTCAGGGCCGGTTCGTTCTCGAAGACATCCAGCCCGGCTCCGGCCGGCCGGCCGTTTTTCAGGGCCTCCACCAGGGCCGCGTCGTCCACCACGCCCCCGCGCGCGGCGTGAATCAGGATGGCCTCCGGCTTCATCTTCGCGAGTTCGCGGCTGCTCACCAGATGGTGGGTCGATGGGGCGTAAGGCACATGGATGGTCAGGATGTCGGCGCGGGATAGAAGCTCATCCATGCTCACGAAAGCGGCGTTGCAGGAACGCTCGGTGGCGGCATCCGCCCGCTGGGAATCGTGATATAGAACCGTCATGTCGAAGCCCAGCGCCCGTCGAGCCACCCGCCTGCCGATCCGGCCGAAGCCCAGGATGCCCAGGGTGGCGTGATGCACGTCCGCGCCCAGGAACTGCTTCAGGTACCAGCGCTTCCATTCACCGGCCCGAACATGTGCATCGGATTCCACCACCCTTCGGGCTGTGGACAGGATCAGCGCCCAGGTGAAGTCCGCGGTGCTGTCGTCCAGGACCCCGGGCGTGTTCGTTGCCATGACCCCGGCCTTGGAACACGCCGCCAGGTCGATATTGTTGAAGCCGACGGCGATGTTGCACACGGCTTTTAGCTTGGGGC
>JBLMXM010000256.1:0-3889 GCA_050257775.1 Hyphomicrobiales bacterium | reverse complement strand
GCGGCGTAAACCCTGTTCCGGAACCTGCCACGGTTCTTCTTTTGGGAATTGGCTTCATAGGGTTGGCAGGTTATGGCAAGAAAAAGTTTAAGCCAAACTGATTAAATCTAAATTCTGAGCTCTTAGGGCAGGGCGTATTTTGCCCCGCCCTATTTATTTGGGATTTTTCGTGGTTATCGCTAAAAATTGAAGCTCTTTGATTTCTGAGATATTGACAGCGCAACTAAACCTCTTAGCACTTTCAAAAGATAGGGGTAGACGAACCGTATATTCCAAAAACCTGTTGATAGATTTTATCAGAGCTTCAGTCACCAATTTGGCTGACTTGATCGTAGCTGCTGCATGTAACGCTACCTTCTCAGCCCGCCTCTCCCCTGCCTGCATCCACTTCCCTCTTGATTTCCTATCCACAGTCCTGTGCACTTTGAGCTAATTCGCGGACTGACGCCAACTGAAGGTATAGTGGAAACAATAGGTTAACTCAAAATTGGTTCCGAGCTTTCGAGTGGTTCAACTGAAGCCGAGCAGACGGCCGGACTGGTACACGAGGAACGCCATCACCCAGGCGACCGAGGTGCTGTAGCCGATGCTGAAGAGCATCCATCGGTAAGAGCCGGTTTCCCGGCGGATGGCGGTGGTGGTGGCGAGGCAGGGCAGATACAGCAGCACGAAAACCATCATGGAGAGAGCCGAGAGCGGGGTCATGCCCGACGCGAGCAGCGCCTTTTCGAGCGCTCCTTGCTCTTCGCTCTCACCCGCCGCGTGCAGCACGCCCAGGGTGCTGACCACGATTTCCTTGGCCACGAAGCCGGAGAGCAGCGAGACGCCGCCGCGCCAGTCGATGCCCAGGGGAGCGAATGCCGGCGCGACCCAGCGGCCCAGGCGGCCGATGTAGGAGTTCTGGGCCTGTTCGGCTTTCTCCAGGCGGCGGAGCTCGGCCGCGGTCTGCTCGGACTGTTCCGGTATCGCGCGCTTCTCGGCGTCACCGGCGGTCGTCGGGCCTGTCTCCACCGCGGCCCTGGCCTGCCGGATTCCCGCTGCGTAATCCCGGCTGTAGGCAGCCTCGCGGGGGAACGCGGACAGGGCCCAGACGATCACTGATCCGAGCAGGATGATTTTGCCCATCTTCCGCAGAAAGAGCTTGCTGCGGTCCCACATGTGGATCAGGAGGCTCTTGGCCATGGGCAGCCGGTAGGGGGGCAGCTCCATGACGAAGGGGGCGTCCGCACCCTTGAGCAGGGTGGATCGGAAGATGCGGCCCGTGATGATGGACACGACAATCCCCAGCAGGTAAAGCCCGAAGATCACCGTGCCGGCGCGCGTCCCGAAAAAAGCCCCCGCGAGAATCACATAGACCGGGAGCTTGGCCGAGCAGGACATGAAGGGCGTGATCAGGATCGTGAGAATACGGTCCTTTTCGCTTTCCAGGGTCCGCGCCGCCATGATGGCCGGCACGTTGCATCCGAACCCCATCAACATGGGGATGAAGGATTTGCCGTGCAGGCCGATCAGGTGCATGATCTTGTCCATCAGGAAGGCCGAGCGGGCCATGTAGCCCGTGTCCTCGAAGAGCGCGATGCAGAAGAAGAGGATCAGGATGTTGGGCATGAACTTGATCACGCTGCCCACCCCGGCGATGACCCCGTCGACGACCAGGCTCCTGAAGATCCCCTCCGGCAGCAAGGATCCGGCGGCGCCGGCCGCCAGGTCCACTGCCGCCTCGATCCACTTGACCGGGTATTCTCCCAGCGTGAAGGTCAGCTGAAACATGGCCCAGATGAAGAAGATGAAAATGGGGAAGCCGAACAGCCGGTGGGTGAGGACCAGGTCTATGCTGCGGGAGATGTCGACTCGCTGCTGGGTGGTGGAGGTCTGCACCTCGCGCACGATCCCGGCGATGAAGCCGTAGCGCTCGTCCGTCATCACGATCTGCGGGTCCTCGTCGAAGCGGTCGCTGAGGTGCTTGCGCAGAGCCTGGCCGGCCTGAAGGATCGTGCGGCCGGTCTCGGGCGCGGCCGCAACCAGGCGCTCCTTGACGATCTTGTCGTCTTCAAGCAGCTTGGCCGCGACCCAGCGGGCCGCGTAGGGCGGCAGGCCGTCGGCCGTGGTCTCGATGAAGTGCTTCAGGCGGCCGATGGCTTCTTCGATGTCGTGGCTGTATTTCACCCGCCGGGTCCGCGCCAGAGGAGCGGTGGATTCGGCCAGCCGGATGGCCTGGTCCAGCAGCTCGTCCATGCCTTCGTTCCGGTTGCCGACGGTGAATACCACCGGGACGTCCAGCAGCTCCGACAGCTTGCGGCCGTCTATTTTCGTCCCGCGGCTGCGGGCCATATCCGCCATGTTGAGGGCGAAGAGCACCTTGCAGTCCAGCTCCCGGACCTGAGTGGCCAGGTAGAGGCTGCGCTCCAGGTTCGAGGCGTCAATGATGTCGATGACGACATCCGGGCGTTCGTCCAGAAGGAAGTTGCGGGCCACGACCTCCTCGATGGAAAACGGCGTCAGGCTGTAGGTTCCGGGAAGGTCGACGATGGTCAGGCTGTATCCGGAGCGGCTGATGTGCCCCTCCTTTTTCTCAACGGTGACCCCCGGCCAGTTTCCGACCTTCTGGCGGGTTCCGGTCAGGTTGTTGAAAATGGAGGTCTTTCCGGAGTTCGGATTGCCGGCGAGGGCGATGGTCAGGTGCTTGGACAGCATGCGGGCAACAGGTTCATCTCAGATTGTCGACGACGATATGGGCCGCCTCTTCCACGCGCAACGAAATGTGAAACCCCTTCACCACCAGTTCCATGGGGTCCTTCAGCGGGGCATACTTCTCGACGTGGAGATCCGTACCCTTGACAAGGCCCATTTCCAGGATCCGCCTGCGCAAGAGGCCGTTTCCTCCGACGCGCACAACCGTGGCTGTCTGGCCTTGTTTGAGTTCACTGAGCAGCATGGGGTAAATCCTTATCGGGGGAGGCACCGGGCTTCATCGCGATCGTTGAAGGCCTTGAACCATGGATTGCAGCTTTTGGGAGAAGACGGCCGGGACCGGCTGCCGGCCGGTGCGTTTGCACAGGGCGATGGTCTGCTTGAGCGACTGCAGGCAGGACAGGCAGGCCAGGCATTCAGCGAGGTGCGCCTCCACGTCCCGGCGCTCGGCTTCATCCATCTCCCGGTCGATGTATTCGGAGAGTCTGCCGAAGAGCTCCAGGCAGCGCCCATGGTCATGGAGCTTACAGGTCATGGCTGAAGTATCCTTTCAACCGATCCCTAAGGAACAGCCTCGCCCGGTGCAGCCGCACCTTGACGTTGGCCGGCGACAAATTGAGGATTTGCGCGGTTTCCTCGGTGCTGAATTCCTCGACGTCTCGCAAAATCACCACGATCCGGTATTTTTCGGGCAGCGACCAGATGGCCTGGTTGAGGGTTTCGAGCAGCTCTTCGTTGAGAATCTGATCGAGCGGCATCCGAGCCCATTCCGGCACCTCCCCGAGAGGCTCGGCTTCTTCGTTGCGGGCAAACTCCTCGAGCGACAATTCCGGCTCCGGTGCGAACTTGGAGCGGCGTTTTCTCTTGAGGCTGGTGTTAGCAGCCACCCGATATAGCCAATTTTTGAACTTGGTCTCGTAGCGGAAATCCTTGAGAAACCGGTAGACGTTCAGGAAAGTGTCCTGGACCAGGTCCTCGGCGTCGGGCTCGTTTCGGCACATGCGCCGACCGAAATTGTAGAGCTTCTGCTCGTAGCGTCTAACCAGCTCCTGAAACCTCTCCGTATGTCCGGCGTTGATGGCCTGAACCAGTTCGGTGTCGTCATCGCTGACCGTCTTGCGATTCGGAGGGGTTTCTGCTGTCATCTTTTCTTGTCACCTGACAAGAGTTCCGCAGTCAGGTGGTAATTCCCAGTTTA
>JBLMXM010000255.1:0-3142 GCA_050257775.1 Hyphomicrobiales bacterium | reverse complement strand
GCGAGCACGGTGCCCAGGGCCGCTCCCTTTCCCAGGAGCGCCTGGACCACCGGGATCATGCCGGATGCGTTCGAATACATGGGGATTCCGATGAGAACGGCAAGCGGTACCGACCACCAGGCGCCCTTGCCCATGATGGAGGCGAGGAATTGCTCCGGCACATACCCGTGGATGAGGGCGCCGACGCCGATCCCCAGCACGATCCATTTCCACACCTTGCCGACGATGTCCTTCACGCTGTCCAGACCTGCGCGCACCCGATCCCGCAGGGTTTGCGAATCGGTCTCAAATTGAGCCTCGCCCGACCGGATCTCGGTTACCCAGCCCTCGATGTGCTTTTCCATCTTGAGCCGGCCGATGACCCATCCGGCCACGATGGCGATGGCCAGCCCGGTCCCCGTATAAATGGCGGCGACTTCCCAGCCCACCAGCCCGAGAAGCAGAACCACGGCCACCTCGTTGACCATGGGCGCCGAAATGAGAAAAGAAAACGTGACGCCGAGCGGGATGCCTGCGGTAACAAAACCGATGAAGAGTGGTATGGCCGAACAACTGCAGAATGGCGTGGCGATTCCCAAAAAAGCGGCCAGGACGTTGCCTACGGACTCCTTCTTGCCGGCCAGAATGCGCCGGGTACGCTCGGGGGTGAAGAACGTGTTGATGATCCCGACCCCGAACACCACGATGGTAAGAAGCATCAAGACCTTCGGCGTGTCGTAAATGAAAAACTCAACCGCTGCCGCCAGGTGTGAGCCTTCCGGAAGGCCGAGCAGGTCATAGGTGAGATAGCGGGCCGCAAGCGGGAGGCTCTGGTAGATCAGCCACCAGACCGCCAGGCTGGCGATGAAAACAGCGACCTCCGCCGCCTTGATATGTTTAGAGGCCACGGGTTCTCTTGATACAACTGCTGGCTTCGGACCACAGCAGCAGGTTTTGAATTCAGCAATCGGTTTCAGTTCCATTCAAATCACCTCAAGATTGAATTGGGACAAATAAGATTGTATGCGCTCGCGGTTGTCATTACCCAATTCCGGGCAAGCTTGCGTTTCTTTCACCCCTTCCGCCAGCCGTACGGCAAAGACCATGCAGGTCGGCTCTCCGCATTGCCGACAATTTGTTTTCGGGAGCAACCTCATAATTTCAAGAATCTTCGGCTTCGGCTGACCCTCGAAGCTCGGAATAATGTGCGCCCGATTTTCCCATGCGGAATTGATCTCCCGTTTGAGCCACTCCAGGATTTTGTCGGCCTCGGTTTCATCCTGCAATGCATTGACGGCGATTGTGTTGCCGTGGATCGTGATCAATTTTCCTTGGGCCCGAAAAGTCACTGCCGGAGGGTTTTTCAGGTACTCGAACCCGCCCAGTACAGCGTTGAGATAAGGCAGGACCGCGGAAACATTCTGATCCAGATGGGCGATGCAGTGCAGCGACTGAAACCCTGGGTTGCATTCCGGTCTAAAGATCTCTTTTCTATAACTCGTCAACAGCACCGTATTATCCATGGCCCGTAAGCCGATTGCCCTGCCCCCCGTTGCCATAGGCCTCCTTGAGGATTTCAATGGGGTGCTTGACCGGATAGGGCAACAGTTGGTTGAACTGCAGCCGGCAGCTCAGGCAATCGGTCACGAGCAGTTCAGGATTGATCGCCCTGATTTTGTCTATCAGCCGCCCTCCAAGCGTTATGGAGGCTTCGTGAAAATCCCGTTTGAACCCCATAACCCCGGCCAGCCCGCAGCAATACAGGTTGCCCCGGACCGCCTCCAGTCGCACACCGGAAATCGCCTTCAATAAATCCAGGTACGGCTGCCCGAACTCCTGCTCCCGCTGGTGACATGGGGGGAAATAGAGGGGCTTGCCGTCAACCGGAGTAAAGTCGGTTTTCAATTCTCCGGCATGGTGAAGGTTCAGCAGGTATTGCCCGACATCGTAGGTCTTTTCGGCCACCGCTATACGCTTCATCGGGTCGAGGGCGGAAAAATAACCTTCGTCCCTCATGATGTTCTCATAGATGGTCCGGTCGTAAGCTTCGATTTTCCTCTCCTGCGTTTCGCCGGGCTTGCACTTTGCCGGTACCTTGATGAACTTGGCATCCGCTCCCACCGACTCCTGGTATTCCCGGGAGTAGTAGGCGCCATCGGCCAGCAAGCCTCTCAGCATGAAACTGCACGTCGGACAGGAACAAAGAATGTCGAAGCCCTCGAGCGCGGCTTGGGAAAGCGCGTCGAGGTTTTGCGTCGCAGATTGGATTGTCAAGTTGCGGTCGCCTTCCAGGAAGCTTGGCATGCCGCAGCATTTCTGCTCCGGGCAGTACACCTGGACCCCGTTATGCTGAAGCACTTCCACCGTGGCCTTGGCCACCTCGGGGAAAATATACCGCGCCGTGCAGCCGGCGAAGTAGGCGACCCTGCGGCCGGCCGCCGGGTTTGGCTTGACATGGAGACCTCTTTTCCGAGCCCACACTCCGAAATTTTCTGCCGGGAATTCAGGTAGCTTGCGTTCCCGGTGAATACCGAGCGCTTCCCTGACCATGTCGCCGGCCAGGTCGCTGCGCAGCAGCCGGTTGGAAAGCCCCGGGAACGCCCCGCAAATCCTGCCGATGCGCTCGACATCTTCGACGGTACGCACGCCGAACTTCAGTCCGTCGCGCTCGATGAACTGGGTCTTGGCGCGGATGATATCCGCCCGGATGTTGGGACAGGGGCACAGCGCGCAGAAATTGCACTTTTCGACAAGCTGCCGAAGCTCCGCGGATGAAATCTTCCGCCCCGTATCGACCTCTTGGTCGAAAAGCCGGTACAGCTCGGGGAAGAAGAGACACGACTCGTCCATGATCGGCCGGCAGCAATCGCAGTCGGCGCAGTCCATCACGATTTTTCTGGCGGTTTTCTCAGGGTCGTTTTTATTCATGTTTGGTTCGTACTAAACTGGTGGGCCGACCACGCCGATCGTCCAGCAGCCGTAATCGCCCATGTATACATTGATTCGGCCGCCGGTTTCAGGCAACTCATCAATCAGCGCCTTCTCGATAAACAAAATGACGCTGTCAGCCCGCAGCGGCACGTATTCCCGGTTGTCGATAGGTTTTCCGATCCGACCGATCGGCCCCTTGACCTCATGTCATCACCCGAGCACCGTGCTGCTC
>JBLMXM010000254.1:0-18346 GCA_050257775.1 Hyphomicrobiales bacterium | reverse complement strand
GGCCGCGCTCAGAAACACGGCCCGTTCGACCCGGTACTTGCCTTCCCCGAAAGGAATCCATCCGTTCATGAGATCTCGCTTTTTCAGTTGAATCCAGGCCTTCTTCTGTGTACACAATTATAAATAAGGTCATACGTATTCAGACCTAAACGCGTGGGCGCTGCTGAGGAGCCGACTGGGGTTGCGAGCGCCCGCGAGCCGCAGCCAATTTTCCAGCAGACTCTGCCACGCCCCCCAGCCGTCTGGAGGGTACTTTCGGCAGGCAGAGACGACCGGCGGCTCCGTGGGGGCCGGTTCCTTGGGGCTGTCCGCAGACGGATGGAGCGGGCTGGCTGCCGTACGCCGGATCCGGGGTCGAATGGGTTGCGGCTCGCACCCCGGTCAGCCTGTCGATGAACCGCTGCGAATCGGATCGCGCGCATCAGGGGAATCGAGTATTTGAAGTTATTCGCGGGACACGACACTAGAACTGGCCCCAAAACCCATCTAAGGCCCAATGGCGGCGTTGCCAGCCGATTCGAAATGCTCGCATACTGCCGCGTATGCTCCGCTTTCGAATCGATTGGCGCCTTGCCTCTGAACCTGATCTGAGGCTTTGGAACCGGTTCCGCCAGGGAGGGCTTATTTCTTCGGAACGGCAGGATCAGGCGGTGGCATTCGTGGTTTGTCGGGTGGTGGCGTCGGAGCCTTGTCGGCTTGGGACTTGCTGCCGAGCATTCGCGATATCCCCTCGAAGACAGCGCCTTCGCGAATTTCGAAGGAGGCTGCCGTGCACTCGCCGTTGAAGCGGCCCGAGGGCTGGACTTCGAGCTGGCGGCGGGCGAGCACCTTGCCGGTGACGGCACCCTGGATAACGATATTGCGGGCGTCGATTTCGGCATCGACCACGCCGCTCGCCCCCACGAAGAGGTCGCCGGTCAGCCGGATCACGCCTCTGACACGGCCGTCCACATGCAAGTTTTCCTCACCGTTGATCTCGCCTTCCACGATCACCGGCCGGCTCACCAGGGAAGTGGTACCGGAGGATGCGTCTTTGATCATGCCTGGAGCTCCTCTCGCCGACAAGGCTGCCAATTTCAGAGTGACGCCGTCTTATAAAGTCGTCACTTTTGGGCAGTTCGCTTGGATGCCGGGGCTGCTTCAGCCGGCTTTTTCATTTCGATATCGCCGTTGAAGCTGGCGCCGTCCGCCACCGAAAGCCGCGGGGTGTTCAGCCGTCCGCTGACCACGGCGCTCTTTTCGAGGTGAATTTTCTCCCGGGCGGTCAGGTTGCCGGTGACATTGCCGCTCACCGTGACGTTGACGGCCTTGATTTCGCCGTTGAGCACGGCGGGCGGCGCAACGACGAGCTCCCCGTTCAGGTCAAACTCACCCTCAAGTTTTCCCATTACGATCAAGTTCCCGCTTCCGGACACCTTGCCTTTCACAGAGAGCTTGGCTCCGAAAAAGGCGGTTTCGTGATCGCTGCGCTCGGCGCCGCTCGGGGCCGCATCCGGCTTGTCCTTCGCAAACAGTGCCATGGGCGAACTTCCTCCCGGGGGTAGGTTCTCATATTTATCATATATGAAAAATACCAAAAGACAACCCCTGTGCCGTGCCGGGCTGACAACCGGGCGGAGCATGTGATATGGAGCAGTTCATAGGACACCGCTCTCGCAACGCGTGGAGGTGCCATGAAGAAGCACATCTTCGCATTCCTCGGCATCATCCTCATCCCCTGCTCCGGTCTGTCGGCCGACCCGGTGGATTCCCTCGCGGATCGCCAGGCCCGTGAGCGCATGGTCCGCGAACAGATTGAGGCCCGCGGCATCACCCAGCCGGAGGTGCTCAACGCCATGAATTCCGTGCCCCGGCACTGGTTCGTCCCGGCAGACCTCGCGGACGAGGCCTATGCGGACCACCCCCTTCCGATCGGTGAAGGCCAGACGATATCGCAGCCTTATATCGTCGCCCTCATGACTCAACTGCTCGACCTGAAGCCCTCCAGCCGCGCCCTGGAGATCGGAACGGGTTCAGGCTATCAGGCCGCTATCCTGGCATGCTTGGCCTCACAGGTCTACACCATGGAAATTAAGCCAAAGCTTTATCAAAACGCATCCAGCTTATTGCAGAAGCTGCCTTACAAGAACATTACATGCCTTCAGGGAGACGGGTATTTCGGCTGGCCCGAAGGGGCACCCTACGACGCCATCATGATCACCGCAGCCGTTGATCACATTCCCCCGCCGCTCATCAAGCAGCTGAAAGACGGGGGCCGCCTAGTGCTTCCCCTGGGAAGCCCGTTGGGTTTTCAGAATCTCGTGCTCGTGACCCGACACGGCGAGGATGTCTCCGTGAAGAACATCATCGGCGTGCTCTTTGTACCCATGACCGGGCATGCCATGGATAGGAAATGAGTGACAAGCAACGAGTAATGAGTAACGAGTAACATAATTGCTTAAAAAATGTCGCGCCGCAGCGCAGGTGAAAGAAAAGCCCCAGCGCGTCATTTTCATTGACCGTGGTGGCCGCCTCAGGCGGCCATGAGTGTTCAACATGATTCTGCTCGCCGTTTTCGCGGTCTCGTTTTCCGCACTGGCCTTCGAGGTCCTGCTGGCGCGGATCTTTTCCATTACCCAGTGGCACCACCTTTCCTTCATGGTGGTCAGCATCGCAATGTTCGGGTTTGGCGCCAGCGGATCGGTGCTGAGCCTCTCGGACAGGATCCGTTCCGGGATGACGGCGGAGCGCTCACTCCATCGGGCCGTCCCGTTGCTCTGCATCCTTTTTCCGGCCTCCCTCCTTCTGGCCTTTGCGGGTTTGAACCGGCTGCCCATGGATTATTTCCGTCTGCTGTACGAGCCCATTCAGGCAATTTACCTCCTGCTGGCCTATCTGCTTCTGGTTTTGCCGTTTCTTTTCGCAGGCGGGGTCGTCTCCATCGCCTACATGCTGTATCAACATCGGCCGGGGTGGATCTACTTCGCTTCAATGACCGGTTCGGCTCTCGGGGCCGGCGCGCCGGCTGTGCTCCTGCCCGTCGCGGGGGAGGTCGGAGTGTTGGCCCTGACGGCGTGGGCGCCTCTGGTCGTTCTCGGGTTCGGCTTGCCGTCCTATCTCAGGCGGGAGCCGCGACGGGATCGCCGGGACACGGCCTTCGTTTTGCTGGTCGTGGTGTCCGCTGTGGCCTGCACGGCACTGACCGGGTTGATGACCTTCCGGGGTGGAAAGCCGATTCACTGGCGCATGTCGGAGTACAAGTATCGTTCCCAGGTCCTGTCATTTCCCGACACCCGGATCGATGCGAGCGTTTCCGACATCCGCGGTCTGATCGACACGGTTCAGGGCCCGCACCTGAGGTATGCGCCTGGCCTCAGCCTCAAATACACGGAGCCCCTTCCGCCGGTGAAAGCCGTGCTCACAGACGGCGACCAGCCGTTTTTTCTTTACGACACCCGCGTTGCCAAGGACCTGCGGTTCGCGGCCGCGACACTGTCCTTCAGCGGCTATGAATTCGCGGCAAGGGTCGGGAGGGTCCTGGTGATCGAGGGCGGCGGAGGGGGCCTGGCCATTCCCTGCGCCCTGGCCGCCGACGCCGGCTCCATCCTGGTCGTCCAGCGGGACCCCCACCTGGCCGAGATCACTCGGCGGCACTACAGCCTTGAGGTCATCACCGCCAACCCTCGATCGTATCTCGCGCAAACGCGAGGAGTCTTCGATGTCATTCACATCGAGAGCTGGGGGGCCACCGTCCCCGGCGCCGGTGCCCTGCAGCAGGATCATCTGCTCACCGTGGAAGCCCTGGCGGCTTATTTTCGCCATCTCGATCCGGGAGGCGTCATGATCATCTCGCGCAGGCTGCTGCTGCCTCCCTCCGACTCCCTGAGGCTATGGGCCACGGCCCGCGAGGCGCTGGCACGGATCGGGCAAGCCTCGCCGGAGCAATGCCTGGCGGTCCTGCGCAACTACGACACGTTCACGCTGGTGGCCGCCCGCCAGCCTCTCCGGGATCATAGCCGGATCCTCGAATATGCGCGACACTGGAACTTCGACGTGATCTATCTCGCCGGGGCCGGAGAATCAGAGGCCAACCGGTTCAGCGTGTTCGACGCGCCCTTTCACTTCCGTGAGATCCGGCAGCTGGAAGAAGCATTCCAGGAGGGTCGACCGCAGGATTTTTTCTCAGCCTACCTGCTCGACGTTGAGCCCCGGGACGACCTTCGACCCTTCCCGGGGCGATTCATCAAGTGGCTGCGGGTCGGCGATCTCTACCGAGCCGTGGGCAGCCGGCTGCACGTGCTGTTTCTCTCCGGCGAAATGGTCGTGGCTCTCGTGTTTTTCGAGGCTTTGCTGGTCGCCGCCCTGCTGCTTCTGGTTCCCGCTGCGGCGGTTTCAAGAAAAGACCCCGCCGCTACGCGCGCCAGCACGCTCTACTTCTGGGGCATCGGCACGGGATTCATTTTCGGGGAACTGCTGCTGGTCCATGCCGGCACCTTTTTCCTGGGCGACCCGGTCGTCAGCCTGGCGCTCGTTCTCACCGTGCTCCTGGCATCATCGGGGCTCGGCGGGCTCTGGGCACACCGGCACGGACCGGGCGCTATCAAACCGGCGTTGCTGGCGAGCGGCCTCAGCCTGATGGCGGCTGCGAGCGGGCTGTGGATATTTGCACACCAGGTGCTGGCGCTTGATGAGCCCTGGCGTTATGCGGTGCTGTCGCTCGTGGTGATTCTCCCTGGACTGGCGATGGGGGTGCCCTTCCCCCTGGGCATGCGCTTTCTTATGCAGCGTTCTGTGGACAGGGCCTTTGCCTGGGCCGTCAACGGCTGCGCCTCGGTCCTGGGCGCAATTGCCACGGCCCAGATCGCTATCAGCGCCGGCTTCGAGTGGATCCTGGCCGCTGCCGTCATATCGTATGGGTTGGCGTTTTTCGGGGTTCGCCGAAAACGTTTCTTTTGCTCATAACTCATAACTCCGACTCATAACTCGTTTCTTACGCTCGTTGCTCATAACTCGTTACTTATTATCTGGGTATGGACATTCGCGTGGAATGCTACAGCGGGTACCGGGGCGAGGAAACCCCGCAGGTGATATGGCTTGGGCCGCGCCGGATTGCGGTCGATCGGATTCTCGACCGATGGCTGGCTCCGGACCATCGCTATTTCAAACTTCGCGGGGATGACGGCGGCCTCTACATCATCCGCCACGATGTGGCTACGCTGGAGTGGCAGATGACCTTCTATCAGGACCCGAGCATGAGCCCGCCCCCCGACACCGGCCCTGCGCGGGGCACCTCGTGAGCGCCCTGCCCTCTAAAATCATGCGCCGAGTTTCAGCCGTGAACCGAAGCCGCTCATCCGGGCAGAGGCACCCACCTTATTTCGTGTTTATGCGCAGCGGCCATCCACCGCCGAGATCTTGCTTTTAATACCCTGAGCGCATAGATTAACCCAACTAAACGCTGCAAGGGGGAATTTATGAGCGAAGACCGAGCGATGGAAATTTTGAAAAACGCGATCCTGCTCGAAAAACGCGGCCATGCCTTCTACACGAAAGTTGCCCAGCAGGCTGCCAGCGAGGCGGTCAGAAAATTCTTCAACCTGATGGCGGAAGAGGAAGCCAATCACATCCAGATGCTGACCGAACAGTTCAAGTCCTACCGCGCCCGCAAGCGGTTCAAGACCGGCGTGTATTCGGATCAGGGCGAATTCAAAACAGTCTCCAACATTCTCACCAAAGATCTGATGCGGCAGATTTCAGCTGCGGATTATGAGGGAGCCGCGATCGCCGCGGCCATGTCGATGGAACAAAACGCGATCCAGGTCTATGCGCGCAGGGCGGAGGAGGCTCAAGACCCCGATGAAAAGTCCTTTTACGCCTGGCTGGTCCAGTGGGAGACCCGGCACTTGAATTTTCTATCGAAGATCGACAAGGAGATCACCGAAGCCATCTGGTACGACAACAGCTACTGGCCGTTCTAAAAGCGTTCCTGCCGCTTCTGCGCAAAAAAAGGGCCTTGTCCGGATGGAGTTATCCGGTGCAAAGCCCCTGCTCTGTGAATGCAAATTGCGCTGCGGTGCCGGAACGAAAGGCCTGGCTCAGTCCCCCGCGCGACCGTCGTCGCAGGCGTCATCATGGCCGGTCAAGCGGCTGTGTTCGGCCGTGGTGCTCAGTTCGCACACCGGCAGCTTCTCGGCTGCCTGCATGGCCTTGCGGCAGCATTCCGGCACCTTGGCCTTCGCGCCCACCTCTTTCACCTTACCGCAGGTTTCACATTTGAATTTGCGTTTTACTGCCATGAAATCCTCCTTCTCGCTATGGCTTCACCAGATGCAGCCAGAATAGAGAATCTGGTGGACCCTGTCAAGAAATGATGCCGATGATGCTCGCGATCAGGCAGGAGGTCAGGGTTCCGGAAAGGATGGAGCGCAGCCCCAGATCCACGATTTCGCTGCGACGGTCGGGTGCCATGGTGCCCATGCCGCCGATCATGATCCCCAGGCTTCCCGGATTGGCAAAGCCGCACAGCCCGTACGTCATGATCAGCAGGCTGCGGGGGCTTAGGGTGCCGGCCGGCAGGCGGCTCATATCGATGTAGGCGATCAGTTCGTTCAAAACCGTTTTCGTGCCCATCAGGGTGCCGGCGGTGGCGGCCTGACCCCACGGCACCCCCATCAGCCAAGTGACCGGCGCCATGACGGCCCCCATGATCCGCTGCAGGGATATCGGCGCGCCGTAAATCTGCGGCAGAAGACCCAGCCCCTGGTTGACCAGGCTCACCAGGGCCACCAGGACGATCAGCATCGCCACGATGTTGACAAGCAACTCGACTCCCTGCACGGTGCCCCGCGTGATGGCGTCCATGGGGCCGGCAGCCGCCTCCGGTGCGGTCATTTCGCCTGCGGTGATCTCGCCGGTCTCCGGGATCATGATTTTCGCTATGGTGATCGAAGCCGGCAGGCTGATGATGGAGGCCACCAGGATGTGTCCCATGGCATCCGGCACCCGCGCCCCGAGAATGGATGCATAGAGGGCCATGACCGTGCCGGCGATGTTGGACATGCCGCAGGTCATGACCGAAAAAAGCTCGCTGCGGGTCATGCGGCCGAGGTAAGGCCGGATGAAGAGCGGCGCTTCCACCATGCCGACAAACACGTTCACCGAGTTCGACAGCCCCTCGGCACCGCCCACCCCCATGGTTTTGCGCAGGCCCCAGGAAAACGCCTGTACGACGTGCGGCAGGACCTTCCAATAAAAAAGCAGCGAGGAGAGCGCGCTCATCAACAGGACCATCGGCAGAGCCTGAAACGCCAGAATGAAGCTGCTCCCCGGGTACGTTTCGGAGAACGGCAGCGTTCCGCCGCCCAGGTACCCGAACACGAAAGACGTGCCGGCGATGGTAGCCTCCTGAAGGGCGAGGACCATCCGGTTCAGAAGAGCGAAGGCCTCCCGTGAGATCGGAATCTTGACGAGAACCACCGCCACCGCGAATTGGATCAGGCTGCCGATCAGGACGCGCTTGAGGTTCACCCGCCGGCGGTTTTCGCTCAACAGCCAGGCCATGGCAAGGAAGCTGCCGAATCCCAGCACGCTCTGCCAGCTCATGCCGCCTCCCTTATCTCTGCAGCGCCACCAGGGACGCCAGGCGCCTCGGTTCGTCCTGCCCGGGCCCGCACGCTTCGTGATAGTGCAGGATCCGCAGAGACAAAAAGCTGTGTAGCAGTTCGTTGTCTCTCAGAAAATAATCCCGGCAGTGGTCATCATGCTCCGCTTGCCGCGGGGGCTCGAGAAGGGTCTCGAAGATCAGCAGGCCGCCGGGCTTCAGACCCTCACGAATCTGGGGAAACAGACGTCGATTGAGATAAAGCACGTTGAGGATCAAATCGTAGCGCCCGGCGGGGATGTCGAATGTGTCCAGGTCCGCACAGATCGGCCGGATCGCCGGGTGCCGGCCGGCAACCAGGGCCAGCCCTTCCTCCGCGATATCCACCGCATCCACGCCAAATCCCTGCTCGGCTAGAAAAAGCGCGTTGCGGCCGCTGCCGGCGGCGATGTCGAGAGCCGTCCGGCCTGGTGCCAGGCTGAAAAAATCCCTTACGATGCCGGAAGGCTCTGTGGGATAGTCCTGCCGACGGTATTTTTCATTCCATTTGATCCGGTCGCGGAGCATGACGTCATCCCGACTTGGGCGGTTTATTGCTGGCTTCTTACGGCATGGCCTGGAGGGGCTTGCGCCCCGCAGGCCCCTCCAGGCTACGAGCAGTTCGATAAAACCGAATCAATTTAAGTCTATGTAACCTTTTCCGCCGAAGGGGGTCACTAAGATCGGTTCGAATCGGATTCGAACCGTTGAGAAGTTCAAGACCTAAACTTTCTCAACCTCCTCCTTTTCTCGCCGGGTGGTCCACAGCCTCGTGGACCACCCTTTGTTTTTACCTAAATGCCGCGCGCCGCCCCCCGGGTGATAGTTTGAGGGCAGCGATAGATCCCGCACCGAGGCGGGACCGCCTGCTGAGCCTTTGTCCGGATCGCCGCTGCCGACCGTGCCGTTATCTCAACCAGACGGGATATCGCCCCTAGAGGTGGACGGGCCATGCCCGGGCATGGACTCACGCCGAGGCGGGATTGGCGGCGGTTTTCAGCCGCGAATCTCGCCCATGGCGGGCGCTATCCGGGCGGAGGCGCCTGCCCTTTTCGGCCGATCGCCAGCCTTGCCGAAAGCTTGATGGCCTCGATCATGGACTGGGGATTGGCGCGGCCCTCGCCGGCCTTGCCGAAAGCCGTGCCGTGGTCGACGGACACGCGGATGATCGGCAGCCCCAGGGTGATGTTCACCCCGGCCATCTGCCCCCAGGTCCCGGTGTTGTCGTCGTAGTGGAACCCCACCAGCTTGGTGGGTATGTGGCCTTGGTCGTGGTACATCACGACGACCAGGTCGTACATGCCGCCGCGCATCTTGGAGAACACGGTGTCGGCCGGCAGCGGGCCCTCGGCGACAATGCCGTCCGCCTGTGCCGCTGCGACGGCCGGCGCGATTTCCTGGTCGTCCTCATGGCCGAACAACCCCCCCTCCCCGCAATGAGGGTTCAGGCCGGCAACGGCAATGCGCGGCGAGGCGATCCCCAACTGGCGGAGAGCGGCGTGAGCCAACCGAACCACCGTCAGCACGCGGTCTTTCTTGACTCGCTCGCAGGCCTGCCGCAGGGATACATGGGTGGAGACATGCGCGACCCGGAACGCGCCCTCCGCCAGCATCATCGAATAGTCGCGCGTGCGGGTAAGATCGGCGTAGATTTCCGTATGGCCGGCGTAGTGGTAACCGGCGGCGTTGATCGCCGCCTTGTTGATGGGTCCGGTCACCGTGGCGTCAATCTCACCGGCCATGGCCAGCTCGATCACCTTGGCCACGTATTCGAAGGATGCCCTGCCTTGATCCGGGGTAACCTGCTTGTGGCGCAGCCGCTGAAGCGGGAGGTTTTTCAGATCGCACACGTCGAGCGTGCCGTGGACAAAGCCCGCTGCGGAAACCTTGGCTCTGGACGTCACGCCCAGCTTCAGGCCACAAAAGCGAACGGCATCAGCCATGATATCGGCGTCGCCCACTACGATCGGGCGGCAGAGGTCGTACAGCTCCTGAAGCGCGAGGGCTTTGGCGCAGATCTCCGGGCCGATCCCCGCCGGGTCGCCCATGGATATGCCCACGATGGGGCGCCGCTCAGTCGGCATGTGATTCGCTCTCCCTCCGTCGATTGCAGCGGTTGCCCGACAATCGACCTATTCGCTTTTTACTCGCCGCCTGCTGCTTTCAAAGGCAACAAGTCCGGCGCGTGCGTCAGTACCGCCACGCGCGCACGGGGCCCGTGGCGCCGCAGCGCTTCGTCCACGGCCCACTGCACGCTGGGGGCGTGGGTGTGGCCGAGCTTGGCCTTGTGGTCGGCGGGAATGCCGGGCGAATAGGTGACCACCGTGGCCTTCTCGCGTACCAGGGCCCAGGCAATGGCCAGGGCCGAGGCCACGCCGTTCTTGAGCCGGCCCTCCCGGTAGGCGGCCTTGATCTCGGCCGAGGACCATCCGGTGAATTCCAGCAGATCGGTGTGCACCGGGCTGACCCCCTCGGGAGCCGGCGTGCAGACCACGATGGTCCCTCCGGGCTTGACCATCCGCTGGGCGGGGTACTGGGACTTGTGGGACTGCCAGAAATCGATGTCGCAGGGATAGGAATTGGCCACCACGATGTCCGGCGTTTCGCGGTACGCGACGCCGTAAATGCGCCGGGCGGCGCGCACGCCTTCCCGGAAGGCCGCGCGCATCTCGCCGTACAGAATGTCGGTTACGCGGCCGCCGCTGTCCATGACCACGTTGAAAATGGTTTTCATGCCGACCCGGTCGGCCATGTCGTCCATGTCGCGCCGCACCGGGTTGTCCTCGATCCCGAGGAGCGAATCGCCCCCGCCTTCGCACGACAGGAGGTGAGTCTCGGCCGTAGTCCTGGGACCGCAGATGCCCGGCTGGATGATCTTGGAAGACCCGGAAAAACCCGGGATGTGGTGCGGCACGATCGCCCCCAGCCCGATGACCACGTCGGCCTCCTGCACGGCCCGGTTCACCTGCAGCGGAGTGCCGTAGGATGAGCGTCCCAGGTCAACCAGGTTTCTGGGCTCGCGCCACTCATGGTTGAAGACTCGGATGCGGTGGCACACCTCGCCCCCGACCTTCGCCTCCATCTCCTGCTTGGTCATGTAACGATGGGTGCCGAGCGCCATGATGCAGGCGATGCGCGCGTCGGGGACTCCCGCACGGTTCAGGCGCCGCATCAGCGGCGGGATCATGCGGTCGGCCGGCGTGAACCGGGTGTTGTCGTCGCTCACGAGCAGCACCCGGTCCGAGGGCTTCACCCACTGCTCGATGGGCCGCTGGCCGATGGGATGATCCAAGGCCGCTTCGACGGCCGCATCCAGGTCTTTCAACGCCTCCGACGGATTCGGGCTCAAAACCTGCGCCAGGTTGGCCTCGGGCACCTCAAAGCCGAGTTCCTGGCCGCCAAATGGTATGGTCACGGTCGTCATGGCAAATCCCTAGTACTGGTTTCAAAGCCTCGGATCACGCTTGCGGGCAAGGCGCAGGCCGATTCTTGCCATGCAAACTGCGTGCGTTGCACGCAATCGCAAGTTCAACGTTAAAGCACTGGCGTGCTCTTGTCTTTTCGGCCCATGGCCGAAAATCCAACCCGCCCGCCTCACGGGCGGCCGTTGAAGCGAAAGCGGAGCAACCTGGATAGGTTGTGAGCATTTCGAGAGGCCTGCAACACGGCCCCCGGGCGTCAGACGGGGACATGGAACCTGTTCTATAAACTATGGCAGCCCCCGGATCAACTCTCCCACGGTTACCAGTTGAAAGCCTCTGCCCCGCAGCTCGGCGATGATGTCCGGCAGGGCTTCCGCCGTGTGATGCCCGCGGCCGTTTATGTGCATGATGACGATCGAGCCGTTGCGGGCGCGGCCGACCACCGAGCCGAACAGCCGACCCCGGTCGAGACCGGGATCCGGATCCCCGGAGGCCACATCGCCCTGAACGGCGGTCAGGCCCATTTCGGCCGCCAGCCGCACCACCCGCTCGTCGAGGTCGAGGTAAGGCGCGCGATACAGCAAGGCCTGCCGCGCGGCGAGCGACTGCATGACGACCTGCGTCCATCTGAGCTCCTCCGTCACCCGGTCATCCGGCAGCCGCGGCAGGTGCGGGTGCAGAAAGGAATGGTTGCCCAGCTCGAATTGTGCCAGATGGGCCAACCGGCGGGTGACCTCGGGGTGTTCCGCCATCCATTTCCCCCCCAGGAACAGCGTGGCCGGTGTGCGGCTTTCGACCAGGACGCGGATGATCGCTTCATCATAGCCGCTGGGTAAGCGGGTCGCACAGGCGTCAAACGTCAGGGCAATGCGCCGGTCCTGGCGCGATCCGTTCTGGATCACCCGGGGCGTTGCCGGCGGAAGCGGCGGCGGAGACTTGAGCTCAAAGGGGCTCGGTGCATATTTGAGAACATCGGCCGGCCGGGGTTCCCTGGCTGAGCTGCGGGTCTCGACCGGACGAGCCGCAGCGTCTGCCTGCGGGAGCTCCACCTGCGCTCGCGATTGCCCCGGCCAAGCGAGAAAAACGCATATAAGCGTTATGAATGCCGATCGGTTCATGGCAAGAAATCGGGTTGCTCCCTGGTGCCGCAGGAGGTATCATAACACTATCACGCTGTTCGCGCGACTGCCAACTGATGGCTTCGTAAATAGTCCAATTTCGGCGTTGCGCTTCATCTCGTTGTCGCTGCGGCGTACTATCCGTACGCCTCGCGCCACGAGATTCGCGAGCCTTGAACTTGGCCTCTTTACAAAGCCATCGATTCGGATGACTCTTTGCGAGTTCAGTAAAATTACAGGCTATACGCATGAAAGATATCCTGCACGACTTGCGATCCGATCACCTGGCCGGCCGCCGCGGGGGCATGCTCTCCATCTGCACGGCGCGTCGGGAGGTGTTGGCAGCGGCCATGGACATGGCCAAGACCGAAGACTGCGATCTTCTGGTGGAAGCCACCGCCAACCAGGTCAACCAGTTCGGCGGCTACACCGGTTTGACCCCGGCCGAGTTCGCAGCCGGTCTTCGCGGGCTTGCCGAGGAAACCGGGTTCCCGCCGGATCGTCTGGTGCTGGGAGCCGACCACCTGGGACCATATGTGTGGAAAAGCGAGCCGGCCGTGAAGGCCATGGACAAGGCCTGCGAATTAGCCCGTCAATGCGTAAGAGCCGGTTTTCGCAAGATTCACCTGGATACCGGCTTCGGGTGCAGCGACGACCCGTCGCCGACGCTTTCGCCCGAGCAAACCGCCGATCGCGCCGCGCGCCTGTGCCGAGCGGCCGAATCAGCGTCAGATCTGGCCCCCGGGCGATTCCCGCGGCCATACTACGTTATCGGCGTCGAGGTTCCTCTGCCGGGGGGCAGCCTCGACGAAATCGGCGAGGTCGACGTCACCCGTACCGAGGATGTGGCGGAGATGATCCGGACGTGCGAGGTACGGTTTCGTGCCGACGGCCTGGAGGGCGCCTGGGAGCGGGTGATGGGTGTGGTGGTGCAGCCGGGGGTGGATTTTGGAGATACCCGGATCGCCCCCTACCGGCCGGAGAAGACGCGCGGCCTTTCGCGGTATCACGATCAGCTGCCCGGCATCATGACCTACGAGATCCACTCCACGGACTACCAGTCTGAGGAAGGCCTGACTCGAATGGTCCGGGACCATTTCATCCTGCTCAAAGTCGGGCCCTGCCTGACCAACGCCTTCCGGGAGGCCGTGTTCGCCCTGGCCGGGATTGAAACCGAATGGAAGGGCATGAGGCGCGGTGTCCAGCTGTCGAACATCCGCGAAGTCCTGGAAGCCGCCATGCTGGCGAACCCGGTTTACTGGCGAGCCCATTATCGCGGCAGTGAAGCGCAGCTGCGTTTCTTGAGATCAAACAGCTACCGCGACCGCATCCGCTACTACTGGGGGCATCCGGCAGTCGCTGCGGCCTTGGAGCGCCTCATGGCCAATCTCAGGCCGCCCATCCCGTCCCGGCTGGTTGAGGCCCACTTGCCGGATGTATGTACCGCCGCAGCCTCAGGCCCCTGCCCGGTCGACCCCGCCGCCATTATCCGCCGTTGCATCCAACTGCCCCTTGAAGCCTATTTTCGTGCGTGCTCATAAACCGGCGAGATACGTTATTGCAATAGAAGAACCCAATCAGCCACAGACCCACGCGGACCCACGCAGACGGGTGATTTTTCCCTCCGGCGACGCTGCCGGAGGGAAATCTCCGTGCGCTGCGCGCAGCTCTCTGTGGAGCTTTACAGCATAGCAGGCTTGCCCGATAGATTGCAGTAAATCGAGCATTCAGAGTAGAAGAAAAGACCGGCGTCGCAGGCTGACGGCTTTCTCCGGTCAGGTCGACCGGCGAAAAGAAGAGTCGTCGTCCGTGTGCGTCTGTGGCCAATGAGCCTTTTTTGAGCGTCAGCTAAACGACACCAACTTTAAAAATGACGACTGGCGGGGATCTTTTTCGATGAAGCGCCGGATCCATTCCTGGCCGGAGGGCGACGCCGCGATCTCGCCGAACAGCCTGGCGTCGTTCTTGAGCCCCTTCGAGAACCCGGCCGTGTACCCGTACTCCAGCGCCTTCAAGACGAATTTGCCCGCATAGCCCCGCGCGGTCGCCAGATCGCCGGCCTGGTCCGCACCCGGCGCTTCCAACGCCAGCATCGCCCGGGCATCCGGTCGGGCCAGCAGCGCCTTCAGTTTTCTCCGCTGCCGGGCCGCGATCGCATTCCAGTCCCTGGCGGGGCGCTTCCGGGCACCCGCCGTAAACGCCCGAGCCGTTTCATAGGCGAGCGCCAGCGCCGTGGCGGAAGGCGCAAACGCGTCGGCCAGACCCAACCGCACGGCCTCATGTCCGCCGACCGGCTCGCCGTTGATGCTTATCTCGGCCGCCCGGGCCGGTCCCACCAGCCGCGGCAGACGCTGCAGCCCGCCATACCCCGGGATGATGCCGAGCTTGACTTCGGGCTGGCCGATGACGGCGTTTTCCGTCGCGATCCGGTAGTGGGCGCTCATCGCCAGTTCATTGCCGCCGCCCAGCGTGAACCCGTCCAGCACGGCGATAACCGGAATGCGAAGGCCCTCGATGTCGGCAAAGAGTTTGAGAACCCCCAGGGCAATGCGCTCGATGCGTTTGGCATCGCTCCCGAAAAACTCGGTGACATCGGCGCCGGCCACGAAGGCCCGCCCCGACCCCTTCAGGATGAGCGCCCGTACACGCCTGCCGCAGACGGTCCTGCGTTTTTTCAACTCGCCGATAACCTCCGCCAACTGGGCGATAAGCTCTGCGTTCAGGGCGTTCAGCGCCTCCGTCCGGCGCAGACTGAGAATACCCACCTCCCCGGCCACATGAAAATCGATATACCGCCTGGCCGCCGGGTCGGCCTGAATCAGGTGCTCGCCCAGGTAGCCGCATTCAAACGACTCAATCGCGCGGCCGGCGCGGTCGGCCTGCACCAGGGCAACTCCTTTCGGTTTGTCCATCCGGCCGTCGAGCATCTTTTGCTGGATCTCCGGAAGACCATCCAGGCGGGTCACCTCGAGGTCGCCCTGCTCCATCTTCAGCAGTCCTCCGGCCAGCATGCCCACGACCTCGTGGGCCTGGGACGAGCGGTACATGTGCGAGCCGTGCAGGGAGAGATCCGCGGGCCCCCGGGCGACGATGTATCCGCAGGGCATGTCGTCGGCTTCGTTGAAGTCCCTGAGCAGGAAGGTGCTGAAATGCAGCGTGCTCTGGTCGGTCCGCTCCACGATGAAATCCGGGCTCCTGCGCGGCCCAAAAATCGCCCACACGGCCTTTCCCAGGTCGCGCGCCGTGTTCAGGTAATGCCGGTTGTAGTCCGGGTTGGGCCGGCCGTCTTCCGCCAGCGGGTCAGGCATGTCCTCGCCCAGATCGAAACGGTCGCGGTCGATGATCCGGCTCTCCGGGATTCCCAGCGCTTGCAGCCTCCGGATGCCCTCGGCCTCCCTCGATCGTGACGCCACCACGGCCAGCTGCGCCCGCCGCTCCAGCGCCGCCGCAATGAAGTCCAGGGCATAGTCATCGGCGCCCCACACCAGCCCCCTGCGGCCGGAGGGAACCCCGATCTCCCGGAAAATTTCCCGGGGGGCCGCCTTGCGGAACACCAGCTGTTTCTGGCGCATCCAGACCCAGCGGGCGTCCATGACGAACCGCCGGCCGGCGTAGAAAAACGTCTGCTTGTATTCGCCCTTCAACCCTCCGCCGGTGGCGCCGAAAAAGGCCAATCGCCCGTTTTCGGCGAGCACCGACACCAGTAAAGGAAAATTGCGTCCGCCGGTGTGTTCGAAAACTTTGTCCACGGGCCGTCCGGCATTGGCCTCGAAAACGGCTGTGCGGAACGGCTCGGTGCGCGCCCGCCACTCGTTTTCAGACAGGTGGGCCGGGATGACCCCGAAAACACCCGGTGGGATGCGGCGGCGGTCGATGAAAGCATCGGCGATCCCCCGGCCGACGAGCGCCTGG
Source organism: Hyphomicrobiales bacterium (assembly GCA_050257775.1). GTDB lineage: Bacteria > Desulfobacterota > Desulfobacteria > Desulfobacterales > SpSt-501 > SpSt-501. Next base: position 2,276 of record JBLMXM010000254.1, on the reverse strand, counting down.
GCCAGCTCAGGGTTCGACCCCATCAGGATGACCCGGGCGCCGAGGCATTTGGCGATCTGAGCGCCGGCGAAGCTGGTCCCTTTGCCTCCGCCCATGAGCAGCACGGATTCGCCCGGGCCCACCGCCAGTCGCTCGACGACCGCACGATAGGCGGTGCCGTGCGTCAGCAGCATGGCGGCCAGCCGTTCAGGGCTGTGAGACTTCAGCTCATCGGCAACCGGGATAGCGCGCTCCTCATCCACCACGGCCAGCTGGCCGTTGAACCCGTCGTGAGTTTCATAGCCGCGGATAATGTTCCGCCCGGTCCAGGAATCCAGAATGACCGCCTGCCCGACTTTGAGCGTTTTTACGCCCGACCCGGCGTCGACTACTATCCCCAGCGCGTCGCTGCCCGGAATGTGGATCTCGCTGCTGTCGCCCCGTCCGAACACCGGCACCGGAAGGCCCAGACTGGCGAAATTGGTGTTGAAATTCGGTCCGGTAGACAAAACGGCAACCAGGACCCGGCCGGAGTCCTCCGGATGCAGCTTGGGGGCCGGCACTTGCGCGAGTTTCAGGTACCGGTCGGGAGGGCCGTACTGGTCCCTCACGATGGTCAACGCGTCCATGGTTCCCGGAAGCGGTATCGAGATGCAGGGTGCGACGCCCAGCGGCCATTTAACGTCGGCTTCTTTAACCATGGATTTCACCTCCTCCTGAAAGGCAAGATGGACAGGAACCGTTTCTAACTTGGGCATCCGCATGTATGGCGTTGCCCCGGGTCCAAGTTCAAGGCGCGCGAGCCATGACTGACTCTGGGGGAACTGGAAGGACGGCTTCGCCCCAAGCTCGAATTCAAGGCGCGCAAATGTCGTGCCGCAAGGCGTATGTTCGGTACGCCGCAGCCGCAGCGACATGCAGTGCAACGCAGAAGTCGAGTTTGCGGCGGAGCCGTCATCGTTTGACGTTCATCAGTCGGGCAATATGGGCTTTGCGGTTCTTGCCCAGAGTCTTGAGCGAGCGCGCCACCTCGACCAGCGCCCTCAGTTTTTCGGTCGCTTCAGCGTAATAGCGGTCGGCCCGCGCCTCCAGACGCGTGGCGGCCTCCAGCGTCTCGGCGGCGCTCATGCCGGCCGCCCCCGCACAGGCCTCGCAGAAAGGGCCGCGCGCGAAATCCCGCACCGGCTCGAGGATCATCTCCGTCACGTTCTCCCGCCGGATGCGCCGCACCTCCTCCAGGTTACGAGCGGCGTCGGCGCCCAGTTCGGCAAAGAGCGTGCGGTAGGCGGTACAGGCCGGGTTATTGGCTGCAGCCGCGTAAAACTGCTGGTCCTGGCTTTCCAACTCCTCGGCAAAATTCAGGATGCTCCCGAAGTTCTCAAGTGGCATGGTCTGCTCCGATAGGGATAAATAAATGGGAAACGGCCGGCGGCGGCTTGGCCGGGGACATCGCCGGCATTACGCCTTAGCATTAGTCCGAGACACTTTTCAAGGCCGGATGCATAGAGGAACCACCTGAGGGAACGACCCTTCACGGAGCAACCGGCTGGGCAGGCGTTTTGGAGGCTTTCACGCAGGCGTCCAGAACCATGGGAGCAGAAACACCGGGCTGGGCGGCGGGCATTTTCTCCAAGATGCAGTCGCAGACGGAGGGGGTGTAAATCCGGGCGAGCTTCCGCTGTTCGGCGCCCTCTCGGATGCCGCTGGCAGCGTCCCTGGCGTAACGGTATTTGAAGAAACAGGCCCGCTGCAGAATGACCGCAGCCTGCGGGGAAGTTGACCGGTCGGCGTACCGGACGATGCAATCGTCGTACGCTTTTTGAGCGGCCGCCTCTTCTCCGAATCCGCTCGACGGGAGAAACGCCATCACCGCCCCAAAGACCCAGGCCAGACATGCTTTTCCCATGCTACAACCAGCCTTTTCGCTTAAAATACATGTACGGCAGAGCCGCCGACACGGCCATGAGCAGCACCGCCAGGGGATACCCCAGCTCCCAGGACAACTCGGGGATGAATCGGAAGTTCATCCCGTAGATGCTGGCGATGAGGGTCGGCGGAAGAAAAACCACGGCCGCCACTGAAAACAGTTTGATGATCTGGTTCTGCTCGATGTTGATCATGCCGAGGGTGGCGTCGAGCAGGAAGTTGATCTTGCTGGCCATGAACGAGGCATGGTCGGCCAGGGACGCCAGATCCCGGCTGATCTCCTTCAGGGTCTCCCGAATTTCGCTGACGCGCGGATGCTGGGCAACGGCCTGGTTCAGGTACAGGGCCATGCGGCTGACGCTGAGGATGCT
>JBLMXM010000253.1:0-3293 GCA_050257775.1 Hyphomicrobiales bacterium | reverse complement strand
GGTCCGCGCGGATGGCCATTTGAGGGCTCCACTCCAAGCCGAACAGGAAATCGGTGATCGGGACCACCTTGAAAAACCGGATGGCTTCGTAGAGAATAGACAAGATGATCCCGATCGTCGTAAAAATGGCGATCGTGGAGCAGGCGAGCAGGATGATGGTGAGAATTCCCTCCACATGGTTCCGCGCCCGCAAACCGACGGCGATGCGGCTGCGAACGAACATGGCCGCGGCGGCCATCAATGCGATCGTGATCACCGCCAGCGCATGGTGACTGATCGACCGCAGCCTGCGGTAATGGTCGGCGGCGGCCTGCAAGGCGGGGTCGACGGTCGGGGAAACGAAGGTGCCGCTCTCGAGGTTGCGGATATCGTTGACGACGAGGTTCAAACGATCCGGGGGCAGGGTGCGGATGGTTTCCGGCAGGTTTTTCACCACGAGCTCGGTGATGATCGGCGTCTCGAAGACCAGCCAGAATCCGAAAATGAGCAACGCCGGGATGGCGCACCATAGGGCAACCAGCGCGCCATGATACGCCGGCTGCGAATGCAGCCGGGTGAACCCGGCTGCTCGCCCGGCGAGTGCAAACGCCTTGCGCCGGCCGACATAGTAGGCGACAATTGAAAGCAACAAAAGAACCGCCAGCAATGAAACCGGTGCCATGAATCTTGGGTCCTTCCCACAAAGACTGCTTAATGATTTTGAAGCAAGAAATATGGATGAATTATTAGGATCTTGTTAGGATTGAGCTAACATTTAATTAACCGACCGAGGCACACGGGCGCCTTCCTGTAAACATAAGGTATCCGACCAACGCTACAGTTTGATGAGCCCCGCGTGAGAGAACGACGATCCTTCCTATTTGAGGACGTCGAATCCTTGGGTGGAACCAAAAACTAACCATAGCCTGACTCAGGCGGAACACGGACCAACCGATTTGACCTGATTATCCATTCCCATGATCGGAGGACGCATGGTTTTCATCGTCGGATTCAAAGACGCACAGGCACTGGATTCCCAGATTGTGGGGAGCAAATTCGCTTCACTCGCACGGGCAGCAGACGAAGGCTTTGCCGTGCCTGAGGCCGTGGCGATTACAACTCGGGCGCATAGGCATTTTCTTGCCACCGGAAGCTGGCCCGACGGCCTGCGGGAGGAGGTTATCGATACCGCCCGTCGGCTGAGCATCCTTCACGGAGTGTCCATCCGCTCGTCAGCCACGTGCGAGGATCTGGCGGACCAAAGCTTTGCTGGCCAATACCGGAGCTTCCTGGAGGTGCACAGCGAACCCGAGCTTCTCCGCTGCATCGAGGAGTGCTGGGTAAGCGCCGGATCAGAAACCGTGCGCAGCTACCTCCGTGCGGTGAACTTGCAAGGGTCTGACATTGAAATCCCTTTATTGGCTGTCATCCTCCAGCGCATGGTGAACGCTTTGGTCGCCGGTGTGGCGTTCAGCCGCAATCCGCTTCGCCCCGACCGGGACGAAATGGTCATCGAAGCTGTCCAAGGGCATGCCGAAAGCCTGGTCAGCGGCCACCGGTCGCCCTGCCGGGCTCGCGTTCACCGCGATGGCCGAGTGTCTATCGAAAAGGCCTCTTCATCCTGCAGGCGGCTGTCCCCCGAGACGCCGTGGCGCGAGATCGCCGGGGTCCTCAAGCGGCTGGAGATATCCTATGGCGGCAGGCTTCTCGATATGGAGTGGGCGATTGATCGCGGCGAGACGCTCTGGCTGCTCCAAGTCCGGCCGATTACAGCGCTGAGCGCGGAGGAGGTGCTACGGCCGTCGGGCGCCTGGACCCGCAGGATCGCCGATGACCTTTGGGCGGACCGCCTGGAGCCTTTCATGGCCGAGGTGATGCTGCGCCACGCGCCGCGGTTCGACCTGTCACGCATCAGCCGGCTCAGTGGCATAACGCCGATGCTGCCGGCCTTGGCGGTTATCCATGGCTATCTATATGTCAATTGCGACAGCATCCGCCGCGTCATCGAGCACATCCCACGTCCGCTGCGCTTCAAGGATCTGGCTACGCTGCTTCCGGCCGGCTCACGGCTTGGCGACATTCCGCCGCCACGGGCACGCACCCTGGCTCGCATTTTTCTCAGGATAGTCCTGTTGCCCCTGAAAGAACCCGCGATGATTCCGTTTGTCTGCCTTCGTAACGCCCCGCGGGCCATCACGCGTATGAGAGCACGCCTGGTGCCGGAGCGACCCGACTCTGCTCCCGCAGTCGACACCTTGCTGGCCCAGCTAGAAGACCACCTGGAAACCCTCGCCCGGATTCAGGAAAACAACCAATGGCCCTATCTTCATGCTACGCTCCTCACATGGATTCTGCGCTGGCTCTCGGTGGACCGGCTGAAAATGAATGGGGCGGAATTTCTGGGTCTTATCAGCCGTAGCTCCGGCAATGTCACCATCGGTATCGAGAACTGGTTCCGCAAGACAGCGGTGGATATCAGCTCAGACCCCGGCCTTAAAAGACGGTTCCTTTCGGAACGGCCGGAGCAGTTGGCCGTTTCATTACCAGCCGGACTTCAGTCGGAAGTTCAGGCATTTCTCCAGCGCTACGGTTTTCGGTCCCGGCATCGCACGCTGCTGATAAAACGCTGGGCCGAAGCACCTGAGGAGGTGGTCGGCATTCTCCAGTCTTTGGTGCGCTATCCCCACGCTGCCGGAACCGTACCAAGGGCCCCCATCCCGGTTACGCAGAAAAATTCAGCTGGTACGGTTTTCGGGACGATCCTTAGGCTTCTCGCAGCCGTAACCTGCCGCTTTCTGGATTTGAGGGAGGAATTACGATTTTTGCTGGATGAAGCGCTACTTCGGATTCGCTGCGATCTGCTTGCTCTGGGACGGTTATCGGGGCTGGAAGAAACCATCTTCTTCCTGAAACCAGGGGAAATCGAAGAGATGACCTCCGGTCGAATGAAACCGCAGGATGCCGCCCGCCTGGCATCCCATCGCCAACGACGCTTTCCGAATCAGGTCGATCCCGGCACCTTCTGGGTGGACGGCCGCCCCGAATATGATTTCTGTGCTGGCGGCACGGTGCTAAGGGGCATCGGCACCAGTCCCGGCCGCGTCACGGGCAGAACGGTCATCGTGGAAGACCCCGCCGCCGCCAAGATCCGCCGGGGTGACGTGGTGGTGGCACGACACACCGACCCGGGGTGGACTCCGATCCTCAGCATCATTGGCGGCCTCGTCATGGAGGAGGGCGGCCTCCTCAACCACTGCTCCATAGTCGCGCGCGAGCTCGGCATCCCGTCCATTGCCGGCGTGAGCCGGGCGACC
>JBLMXM010000252.1:0-10090 GCA_050257775.1 Hyphomicrobiales bacterium | reverse complement strand
GGAGGGGCGGTTGGTCCAAGCCGGGCTGCCGGACGAACTGCTCAACCGGCCGGCCGACGAGTTCGTCAAGAGCTTCGTGGGCTCGGATCGGGTCCTCAAGCGCCTGAACCTGCTCAAGGTCAAAGACGCCATGATGCTCAACCCTGTGCATTGTCTGGATGAGGATTCGAGCGAGAAAGTTCTCGAGCAGATGGTCAAAAACGACCTAGCTTTCCTGATCGTGGCAACCTCTGATCGCCGCCTGCGAGGCTATGTGAACCAGCATGACTTGCGCGGCCACAAGGGCAGGGTGGGCGACGTGGTCAGAAAGCTGACCCTCACTGTTTCCCCGGGCCGCAACCTGAAGGAAGCACTGAGCCAAATGCTGAGCTATGATCTGGGCATCCTGGTCGTGGTCGACGAGACCGGGGTGATCCAGGGCATCCTCAACTCGGTGACCCTATCCAGGCTGGTGTGCACCACCTATGACGATAAGGGCGGGCACTGGGGCCCGATCACGGCCGCCGGGAGGATCCTGTGAAACGAGAAAGCCGGCGGGGTCGATTTTTCACCATCATTCTCGTGATGCTTGCCTTTGTACTCGGGATCGAAGCGCAGCGCCGGGGCCTGCTGAACTTCGCCCGCCAAAACCCGGGAGACATCTATCGGCTGCTGCTGCAACACCTGCAGCTCGTGTTCATCTCCGGGTCGATTGCGGTCGGCCTGGGCCTCACCATCGGCATCGTGCTTACCCGCAGTTTCATGCGACGCTTCCGCGAAGCGACGTTGAACATCCTGGGTATTTGCCAGACCGTGCCCTCGCTCGCGGTCATCGCCATTGCCATGACCTATCTCGGGATCGGTCGCAAAACAGCCATTTTCGCCCTGGTCGTTTACAGCCTCCTGCCGATCATCCGGAACACGGTGGCCGGTATCTTCCAGGTGGACCCCGCGCTCGTGGACGCCGGCAGGGGAATGGGCATGACGCCGGCGCAGGTGCTCTTCAAGATTGAAATCCCGAATGCCAGCTACATCATCCTGACCGGCATCCGTACCGCCATCGTCATCAATGTCGGCACCGCCGCCATGAGCTTCCTGGTGGGCGGCGGCGGCCTGGGGGACCTGATTTTCACGGGGCTGGCCATGGTGGATGCGGGCATCATGCTGACCGGCGCGGTGCCCACGGCCTGCCTGGCCATTTTCTTGAATTGGAGCTTCGAGAGATTGGAGGATTTGATTATTTCGCCGGGCATCCCGCGGGGTGATTAACCGCCGCCTATTCCCTACCATCCAAACCAAAGGAGGTCTGACTATGCGCAAGATGCTAATGATGGCATGCGTAGCATGTGTGTCCCTGGCGCTGATTTTACCGGCTGCGGCCGCCGACAAGAAACTCGTCGTCGGCTCGAAGGCCTTTACCGAGCAACGGCTCTTGGGCCAGATCATGATCCTGCTTCTTGAGAAAAACGGGTTCAAGGCCGAGGACAAGACCGGCCTGGGCGGAACCCTGGTGGTGCGCGAGGCCCTTGTCAACAAGCAGATCGACATCTGCATGGAGTACACCGGCACCGGCCTGATCACCATCCTCAAGGCGCCTCAGCCCATCACCGACCCGGCCAAGTGTTACGCGGAGGTGAAGAAGCTTGACGAGAAAAACGGCATCGCCTGGCTGCCGCTGATCCCCTTTAACAACACGTACTGCCTGATGATGCGCCGGGCGGATGCCGAAAAGCTGAACATTAAAACCATCAGCGACCTCTCCAAGTACGCCAACGCCAACCCGGACAAGATCGCCTTCGGGCTGAATGCCGAGTTTTACTCGCGGCCGGACGGCTACAAGCCGCTGCAGACCGCGTATGATTTCAAGTTCCCCGAGGACAAGATCGTGAAAATGGATACCGGTCTGCTCTACAAGGCCCTCAAGGACGGCCAGGTCCAGGTCTCCATGGGTTTCTCCACCGACGGCCGCATCAAGGAGTTCGACCTCGCCGTGCTGGCCGACGACAAGAGCTACTTTCCGGTCTACAATCCCTGCGTCGTCGTGCGGCAGGAAACCCTGAACGCTTATCCGGAACTGGTCAAGATTTTTGCGCCGCTGTCCCAGAAGCTAGACACCAAGACCATCACCGACCTGAACTTCCAGGTGGACGGTGAGAAAAAGCAGACCCGGGACGTGGCCAAGGAATGGTTGACCAAAGCCGGACTCCTGTAACACTAGAGGTTTCAAGGGCTTTCGGATTCGAGTGATCAGAGTCGAGTCCGTTTCCTCTGAATCCTAAACCGTGAACACCTGCAGCCTGGGGTACTGTAAACATGAATCGACGCTGGACCCAGGGCACGGATCACGCCCTCGAATTTATTGTTGATACTCAGTGGCACGACCTGCCGGCCGGCGTGCGGCACCAGGCCGGGCGCTGCCTGCTCGACCTGAGCAGTGCGCTCATTGCCGGCCGGCGGACACCTGTGGGCGATATCATGGCCGATATCGCCTGCGATCAGTTTCCCGGGGACCATGCAACCATCCTGGTTTCCGGTGAGCGGGTCTCGGCGATCGGGGCCGCCCTGGCCAACGGTTTTGCCCAGAACGCGCTCGACATCGATGACGGCTACCGCCGGGTCAAGGGGCACCCTGGTGCGGCCTTTCTGCCGGCGCTGCTGGCCGCGTTGGAGCTCAAAGGCGGCTGCACCGGCGCCGAGTTCATGACGGCGCTGGTGATCGGCTACGAAATCGGCATCCGTGCAGGCCTCATCCGCCATGCCGTCTCCCCGACCTATCATTCGTCGGGTAGCTGGGGGGCTGTTGCGGTGGCGGCCTGCACGGGCCGGTTGCTCGGTCTAGAACGCGTTCAGCTGAGGGAAGCTTTGGGCACAGCGGAGTATCATGCCCCCATCGCACCGATGATGAAGGGCATCGACGTGCCCTGCATGGGTAAAGATTCACTGGGCTGGGGGAACATGACGGGCCTTGCCTCGGTGTTCATGGCGAAGCGCGGCTTTACCGGGGTCGAGCCGCTCTTCAGCGAAGCACCCCAAAAGGACTGGGTCACCGACCTCGGGCGGCAGTATGAGATTCTCAACCTGTATTTCAAGCCGTATGCGGCCTGCCGCTGGGCTCAGCCCGCTGTTGCAGGCTGTCTTAAGCTAGTAAAAGAATACCGCCTGAAGTTAAGCGATCTCGCGAGGGTCAGGGTGCGCACCTTTGCGGCCGCGGCCGCCTTGACCCGCAAGCCGCCGCAGAACACCGAGGAGGCGCAGTACAACCTGGCCTTCCCCGTGGCGGCGGCCCTGATCGATGGCGCGGTCGGTCCCGCCCAGGTGCTGCCGCCGCGGCTCTTCAACCAGGATATCCTCGATCTGGCCGGCCGCTTGGAAGTCGAAGTGGCCCAGGAGTTCGAGGACCGGTTTCCGGCCAAAGCCATCGCTGCCGTTGAGATCACCACTCGCGACGGCAAGCACTTTGATTCCGGCGCCGTGGAAGCTCCCTGGGAGCCGCCGGACACGCTGCCCAGCGATAGCGAGCTCAAGGAGAAATTCATCTCGCTGGCCGGCCCTGTATTAGGCCAACCGCGGTCCCATAAATTGCTCGAGCTGATCTGGCAGTTCGAGAAAGCAGACGATGCAAGGCAGCTGATCAGGCTGTCCGTTGTTGGATAGGGAGCGCAGAGGGAACTCAAGGAATCTAGAAGTCGGAGTTGCTTCTAACCCTTGAAACCTTGACCCCTCGACTCCCTGAACCCTTTTTTTGACATGGAGACCTTCATGTACGATTTCAAAGCGATTGGCGATGCCTTAATTGCCTGCGATGCGGCCAGGGTGCTGGAGTTGGTGAAGAGCGGATTGAGCCAGGGGGTTCCTGCCAAGGATCTGCTCAACCGGGGGCTGATTGCCGGCATGGATCTGGTCGGCGAACGCATGGAAAAAGAAGAGATGTTCATACCCGAGGTCCTCATGGCTGCCAAGGCCATGAGCGCGGCCGTGGAGGTCCTGAAACCCCTGCTGGCGGAAAGCGATGTAGGCACGCCGGGCAAGGTGGTCATCGGCACGGTCAAGGGGGACCTGCACGACATCGGCAAGAACCTGGTGGCCATGATGCTCGAAAGTGCCGGTCTTGAGGTCTACAACCTGGGCGTGGACGTTGCGCCTGAAAAATTCGTAAGCGAGGTTAAGGCCCGCAACGCCAACATTCTCGCCCTTTCCGCCCTGCTGACCACCACCATGCCGATCATGAAGGAAACCGTGGCCGCGGTGGCCAAGGCCGGCATCCGCAGTAAGGTGAAAATCCTTATCGGCGGCGCCCCGGTGACCCAAGCCTATGCGACCCAAATAGGCGCCGACGGCTATGCCCCGGACGCCGGCAGCGCCACCAAGCTTGCCAAGTCATTGCTTTGAAGTTGATATCGCTCGGAATTTTTGCCATATTACTAATATTAGTGTTTATCCTGTCGGTTTCCAAGGAACTCGATTTTAAAATCCCCCTAACCCCCTTGGACAAAGGGCTCGAAGGGGGATTTCGTTTCGCATAGAACAGGGCAAGACGTCGTAATCTGTTATTGGGGAGTCCCATGTCCATAGAAAGATTGAAAGCGCATGTTTTAGGCCGCATCGCGGAGGCCAGCCGGAAAGCTTTCGGCCAGGCCCTGGAGGGGCTTGAAATAGGTTTCCCGCCTGATCTCCAACTGGGGCACCTTGCCGTGGGGTGTTTCCCCTTGTCCAAGAAACTGCGCAAGAGTCCCGCTGATATCGCCAAGATGCTAGCTGCCGCCATATCCGCCGACGAGGTGATTGAGTCGGCTACTGCAGCCGGGCCCTACATCAACTTCAAACTCGCCAATCGGGTTTTTTTCGGCAGCGCCATCGACACGATCCTCGCGGCTGGCGACCGTTATGGCGATGTGCCCATGGGGCGGAACAAGCGCGTGATGGTCGAGTATCTTTCTCCCAACACCAACAAGCCGCTGCACCTGGGCCACCTGCGCAACGCCGCCCTCGGCATTTCAGTGTCGCGGCTGTTTGAGGCCACGGGGCACTGGCTGGTCAAATCCATCCTGATCAACGATCGCGGGGTGCACATCTGCAAGAGCATGCTTGCCTGGGAGCGCTTCGGAAACGGGGCGACGCCCGAGTCGGTATGCATGAAGGGCGATCACTTCGTCGGCAAGTGGTACGTGCGGTATGCCGTCGAATCCGAAAAAGACCCGTCCCTCGAGCAGAACATCCAGGATATGCTCCAGAAATGGGAAGCGGGCGATCCGCAGACTATCGCCCTCTGGAAGAAGATGAACCAGTGGGTCTATGACGGCTTTAGCGAAACTTACCGGCGGTTCGGCATGGAGTTTGACGTCTTCTATTATGAGTCGGACACTTACAAGCTCGGCCGCGACCTGATCGCCGAAGGTCTGAAAAAGGGGGTGTTTGCCAAAGACGAGCGCGGCAACACCGTCTATCATTTGCCGCAGGCCCAGTTCGGCACGGAAAAGGGCGGCTCACCCAAAAAGGTGACCGTGCTGCGGCCGGACGGCACGAGTCTCTACATCACACAGGACATCGGCACGGCGATTCTCAAGGTCACCGAGCACAACCTGGATTCGTCGGTCTATGTGGTCGGAAGCGAGCAGGAGCACCACTTCAAATGCCTCTTCTCGATCCTCGCCAGCCTGGACTACCCATGGGCCCGCAACTGCCACCACCTATCCTACGGTATGGTCTACCTGCCGGAGGGAAAAATGAAATCCAGGGAAGGCAAGGTGGTGGATGCCGACGATCTCATCGCGGGGATGGTGGAACTGGCAGAGGAGGAAATCCGCAAGCGCGATCCCGAAGGCAGGCTCTCCGATGCCGAGGTCAAGCACCGTGCGGCCGTCATCGGCACCGGCGCGATCAAGTACTACCTGCTGAGGGTTCGGCCCACTCAGAGCATCAATTTCGACCCGGTCGAGTCGATCTCGTTCGACGGGTTCACCGGGCCGTACTGCCAGTACGCCTACGCCAGGATCTTCGGTATCATAGAGAAGGCCGGGGAGCGCGGAATGGAAGGCCACACGGCCGATTTCGCGCTGCTCGGGAACATCGAGGAGCTGCTGCTGCTCAAGATGCTGATCCAGTTCCCCGAGGAGGTGGCGAGCGGGGTCGCCGAGTACAACCCCTCGCGGGTGGCCGTGTACATCTTCAACACGGCCAGGGCTTTCAACCAGTTTTACAACAAGCACGCGGTCCTTCAGGCGGGAACCAACGAACTCACCGCCGCCCGCCTGGCCCTGATCAAGGCCACCGCTGTGGTGCTGAAGCGGGGGCTGAATCTTCTCGGGATTGATGTGCTGGAGAATATGTGAAAATCGTTTTAAGTGTTAGGTATTAAGTTTGTAAGAAGAAAACCGGTTTGCTGTGATCGTCTTTTTTTCTTAACACCAAAAACTTCAAACTAAAAACCGCAGCCATCCATACCATGACTTCACGCATACTCATTAAAATCGGCGGACGGGCGTTTGAGGGTGAGGCCGGATTCAGGGAACTGGCCCAGGCGATCCAGCAGAATCCGGAGGCAGAGGTCATCATCGTGCACGGTGGCGGGGCCGAGATCTCCCAGGCCTTGAAGGCCGCCGGCCGCGAGACGGTGTTCGTGGACGGAATGCGGGTCACCCAGGCCGAGGACATCCAGATCGTCGAGTCGGTGCTCTCCGGCTCCATAAATGAACGCATTGAAGGTTGGCTTTCGAAGAACGGGGTCCGCTGCCGGAGAATGTCCGGAAAGACCGATAGGCTCTTGATTGCCGAGCCGCTGCTGACCCGCGGCGGCAAGAGCATGGGTTTCGTCGGCAAAGTCGTGAGTGTTAATGCCGCGGTTGTGCTCAATGCCTTGGCGGCAAAAGAGGTGCCGGTCGTCTCGCCCATTTCCGGCGATGCCGATGGCAGGAGCTACAACGTGAACGCCGACAGTGCCGCTGCGGCCCTGGCGTCGGCCGCCTGCTGTACCGACCTGGCTTTCATCACCGATGTGCCCGGCGTCATGGCCGGCAAGAAAATCCGCGCAAGCCTCACCGTGGCCGAGGCCAAGGGCTTGATTGCCGAGGGAACGATCACCGGCGGCATGGTGGCCAAGATGGAGTCCGTGTTCGAGGCGCTCGACGGCTCGGTGCCGCACGTCCACGTGATCCAGTGGCAGGGGCCGGAAACACTTGGCCGCATCATCAGCGGAGAGAAGATCCCCGGTACCAGCATTCATCATGCATGAAATAATCTGCCAAACGGTCGAACCCGTCGATTTTAATACAATTCGCCGCGTAGAGGGCTTCGAAAACATTGCGGCCGAGTGCCCGGCCTACCTGACCGACGAGTCCAAGTTTTCCTGCCAGCCCTTTGATTATCTCTTTTTCCCGCGAAGCGAAGCCGAACTTTCTGCGGTGCTCAAGGAGATGGCCCGCCGCAGGGGCAAGGTCACCATCGCCGGGGCCCGTACCGGTCTGGTGGGGGGTTGCGTGCCGAACCAGGGCGCCTTGGTGTCCCTTGAGAATTTCGACCGGGTGCTGGCCCTTTATTTCGATATTCCGTCCGCCGAGTGGCGCCTGCGCGCGCAGTGCGCCGTGAACCTTCGGACCATCGCGGCGCAGCTGGCTGCCAAGAGCATCCCGGACCTCGAGCACTGTGCCGACGGCACGACGCTGCTGGAGATCGACCGTTTCCGGCAGGATCCCGATGTCTACTTCTACCCGCCGGACCCCACCGAGATGAGCGCGTCGCTGGGGGGAACGGTGGCGACCAACGCTTCGGGTGCCCGCACCTTCCGCTACGGGCCGACCCGCGACTGGGTGCGGGGTATCCGCGTGATGCTGGCCAACGGCGAATTCATGGAACTGCCCCGGGGAAAATATTTCGCATCCCCCAGCGGCGAATTCACCGTCACGGACACAGCCGGCCATGACTACCAGGTGAAAATTCCGACCTACCGCTCACCGCGCACCAAGAATACCGCCGGCATATTCACAGCCCCCCACATGGACCTGATCGACCTCTTCATCGGGTCCGAGGGCGCCTTTGGAGTCATCACCGAGGTCACGATTGGCCTTCTGAAGCGCAAGCCGAAGATCTCCGTCGTCCAGTTCCTGGCCTCCGACGAGCAGGCCATCACCCTTGTCCAGATCCTGCGGGCCGACACGCGCATCCGGCTCGACTTCCTGGAAATGTACTCCGGGACCGCACTCGACCTTCTCCGGCAGCGGCAAAAGCAGGACCCCAAGGCGGTTGCCACCCCGCCCATCCCCGCAGCCGCGCAGTCTGCGCTTTTTTTCGAGTTGGATTTCGACCCGTCGGCCAAAGAGGTTCAGATGGAAACTCTTGATGCAGCCGTACGTAAATCCGGGGGCACGCTCGCCGATTCCTGGGCCGCTTACGAGAACCGCGAACTGGACCGGCTCAAGAGTTTCCGTCACATCCTGCCTGAAACCATCAACGCCGTCATCGCCGAGCGCAAGAAGCAGCACCCCGGGCTGCACAAGCTGGGAACCGACCTCGCGGTGCCGGATGAACACCTGGCCGACATGTGGGCGGTTTATCGGAACGCGCTTGGCGGCGCAGGACTGGAGTGGGCGGCTTTCGGCCACATCGGCAACAACCATGTGCACATCAACATCCTGCCGCGGGATGTGGCTGACCTCCGGAAAGCGCTGGGCCTGTACCAGATGTTTGCCGAGAAGGCGGTCGCGTTCGGGGGGTCGGTCTCGGCCGAGCACGGCATCGGCAAGCTGAAAGCCAAATTCCTCAAGGCCATGTTCAGCCCGGCTGAAATCGACGAGATGCGTGCGGTCAAGCAAGCGCTCGATCCGCAGCTCTTGCTCAACCCGGGGAATATATTTGAAGGATAGGAGTCAAGGGGTCGAGGGTTCCGGGGGTCAAGTCAAATGAAGATCCTTGTTTGCGTCAAACAGGTCCCGGAGATCACCAACGTGCGGGTCAATCCCGAGACCGGGACTTTGGTTCGCGAGGGTGTGGCTTCCATCCTGAACCCCTTCTGCGAGTATGCCCTGGATCACGCCGTGCGCCTCAAGGCGGTCAACCCGGACATCGAGATCATCGCGGTCAGCATGGGTCCTCCCCAGGCTCAGTCCGCTCTCATGCGCTGCCTGGAACTCGGCGCCGACCGGGCGATCCTGGTGAGCGACCGCCAATTTGCCGGCGCCGACACCTGGGCCACGGCGTTGACACTGGCGACGGTCATCCGCAATGCGGAACCGGATGCCGACCTGATCCTGGTCGGCAAGCAGGCGATCGACGGCGACACCGCCCAGGTGGGACCTGAGATCGCTGAAATCCTGGGAATGCCCCAGATCATGTACGGGGTCGAAATGTCGCTGACACCCAACCGCAGGCGTATTCGCGTGAAGCGCGAGGTTGAGTCCGGTTACGAAATTATGGAGGCGCGCCTGCCGGCCCTCGTGTCGGCCAGCAAGGGGGAGGTCATGCGGCGCATGCCGTCTCTGGCGGAGGTGCTCTCGGCGCGTCGCAAGGAGTTGCGGACAGCCACCGCCGCTGACCTGGAGCTTTCCGAGAACGAATTGGGCCTGGCCGGTTCCTACACCCAGGTGATCAAGGTTTTCCCGCCCGCACCGAAGCAGGGCGGCCGCAGGGTCGAAGGACTCGAGCCGGCTGCGGCGGCCAAAGAGATTGCGGCCTATCTGCGTTCGGAAGGTTATGTATAGTTTTAAGTTTTACGTGTTAAGTTTTAAGCAA
Source organism: Hyphomicrobiales bacterium (assembly GCA_050257775.1). Classification (GTDB taxonomy): domain Bacteria; phylum Desulfobacterota; class Desulfobacteria; order Desulfobacterales; family SpSt-501; genus SpSt-501. The sequence continues at coordinate 391 of JBLMXM010000252.1, read as the reverse complement.
CTTCTTTTGATCCCATAGAGTCATAAAATTTGTAGGTATTTCCAAAGGTGTTAGCTTAAAACATAACACTTAAAACATATAACCATTTGTAATTCCATGCTGAAGATCAACCAGCCCATCTGCAATCTCTGCGGTCTCTGCCAGAAAGCCTGCCCTTTCGGGGCGATCACCGCCGGCGACGATAAGATCACCGTGGACGAGCGCTGCACCCTCTGCGGCGCCTGCGTAAATGTCTGCCCCCGAGCGGCCTTGTCCATCGAGCGGCGGCAGGCGTCGCGAGAGGAGCTGGCCCGGTACAGCGGGGTTTTCGTCTGGGCCGAGTGCGAGGAACGGGCGCAGAAGCTGGCGCCCCGGAAGGTCGTCTACGAACTGCTCACGCATGGACGCCGCC